>NZ_JBCFQL010000011.1:0-167835 GCF_041729725.1 Flavobacterium zubiriense
GGAAAGCAATATAAAGATAGTTTTTGATGTAATATTTTTCATAATTTTAGAGTTTTTAACAACTACAAATCTAATTTAAACAATTGAATAATAATGAAATTAAAATATGTCCTTTTAGCATTACTTGTTGGATTGGCTTTTACTTCTTGCAGCAAGGATTCTGATGCGGATTCTGATTCAAACGAAACCGTTGTTCCTGATGAGATCAACGACTTTGTTTGGAAAGCGATGAATTCCTGGTATTATTGGCAATCTGATGTTGACGATTTATCAGATAGCAAAATTACTTCTGGCAATAAGTATGCTAATTTTATTAACGGTAAAACTCCAGATGCTCTTTTTTATTCGCTCCTTTATCAAAGAGGAACTGTTGATAGATTTTCTTGGATTGAAAACAGTAATGAAGTTGTAAATGTTTCAAAAATTGCCGAAGTCAAAAAAAGTAGCGGTTTTAGTTATGGTATTTATCCTAAAGATTTCAATAATGTAAATTTGGTAGCCTTGATCAATTATGTTGTACCAGATTCACCTGCAGCTTTAGCAGGATTGAAAAGAGGTGACGTTATTACCAAAATAAATGGGGCTCAACTTACGGCAAGTAATTATAATCAGCTAGAGGATACACAAGTAACCCTTACTTTGGCCGCAAGTGTGGGATTTATAAGTACTGGTATGGTAACTACTAACAAAGCAGGAACCGTAACTTTATCCCAAACTGACATTGACGAAAACCCAGTTGCTTATTATGAAAAGAAAGTATATGGCAGTAAAAACATTGCCTATTTAGTGTATAATAGTTTCAAATCTGATTATAATGATGAACTTAATGCGGCTTTCGCCAAAATGCAATCGGATGGAATTAACGAATTGGTTTTAGATTTAAGATACAACGGAGGCGGATCATTAGAAACTGCAGTAGCTTTGGCACAAATGATTAATGGAAGTTTTACTAATAAACCTTATGTTTACTTAGATTTCAATGATAAACATAATAGCAACGATGGCTTTGAAAACCTTTCAGATAAAGTTAAAGTTTACAACTTGGTTGACAACGAACCTACTTTTCAGAGAGATGAAAGTATTAATAGCCTTGCTTTAACAAAAATATATGTCTTAGTAAGTTTTGAAACGGCTTCAGCGAGCGAACTCACGGTTCAATGTTTAAAAAAATACATTAGCGTTATTACGATTGGAAATGAGACGGTTGGCAAATTTGTTGGATCTAACACCCTGTATGATGATCCTGTATCAAATTATACTTCATCTACCAATAAAAGTACCAAGCACCAATGGCAGTTACAGCCCATTACCTTTACCTATTTCAATAAAGACAAAGACAAAAATCCAGATGAAATTACACCTAATCACGATATTAATCCATATGAAATTTTCTCAGATTCAGTTGAGTTTGGAAACGTAAACGATCCTTATTTAAAAAAGGCACTCGAGCTGATTACCGGGCAAACTTTGCGGACTAATACTCAAAACACCAACATCTCATTGTCTTTTAGAAACAACAATCTTGCTTCGTTCAATCCTACAAATGCTGCCAAAGGATTGTATATTGAAAATTTTAAAAATTTAAAAAAATAAGAATCAGTATAAGTAAGACAATAGTTTAATAGTCATAAAGTAAAAAGAAAGTTGTAACTGTTTTAATTGTCTTTCAGAATTGATTTGTCTGATAAATTATATAAAATTTTAGACTAAAAATACAGTCAAAAACAGTTTTAAAGCCTATTTCAAGTTAGTTGAAATAGGCTTTTTTTATAAAAATTTTAATGTTTTGGAGAATTCTTAATTTTGCAACTTAAGATTAAAAAATACTATCTTTACAGATTAAACGTTTTAAGAACTTAAGTTGTGCTGGTCACAACACTACATATAAAATTATGGCATGTGCAAGTTGTTCAACTTCTGATGGTGCTGCACCTAAGGGTTGTAAAAATAATGGGACTTGCGGCACCGATAGCTGCAACAAATTAACGGTTTTCGATTGGCTTTCTAATATGAGTTTGCCTAACGGCGATGCTCCTTTTGATTGTGTTGAAGTTCGTTTTAAGAATGGAAGAAAAGAGTTTTATCGCAATACTGAAAAATTAACTTTAAGCATGGGAGACATTGTGGCAACTGTCGCTTCTCCTGGACACGATATTGGAATTGTTACTTTGACAGGCGAATTGGTTCGCATCCAAATGAAGAAAAAAGGAGTCGATCCTAACAGCAATGAAGTTCCAAAAGTGTATCGCAAAGCTTCTCAAAAAGACATCGACATTTGGTCAGCGGCTCGAAATAAAGAAGAGCCTATGAAGGTTCGTGCGCGTGAATTGGCGATTCAGCATAAATTAGAAATGAAAATATCGGATATTGAATTTCAAGGAGATGGTTCGAAAGCGACTTTTTATTATACTGCTAATGATCGTGTTGACTTTAGACTTTTAATTAAAGATTTTGCTAAAGAATTCAGTACCAGAGTCGAGATGAAACAAGTAGGTTTCCGTCAGGAAGCAGCTCGTTTAGGTGGAATTGGTTCTTGTGGAAGAGAATTGTGTTGTTCGACTTGGTTAACTGATTTTAGAAGTGTAAATACTTCGGCAGCACGTTACCAACAATTGTCTTTAAATCCTCAAAAATTAGCCGGACAATGTGGTAAATTAAAATGTTGTTTGAATTATGAACTAGATACTTACATGGATGCTTTAAAAGGATTTCCTGATTTCGACACCAAATTGGTTACCGAAAAAGGAGATGCTATTTGTCAAAAACAAGATATTTTTAAAGGTTTAATGTGGTTTGCTTATACTAATAATTTTGCTAACTGGCATGTGTTAAAAATTGATAAGGTTAAAGAAATTATAGCGGAAAATAAATTAAAAAAGAGAGTTTCTTCGCTAGAAGACTTTGCAATTGAGGTTACACAAGAAGTTGAAAAAGACTTTAATAATGCCATGGGGCAAGAAAGTTTAACGCGTTTTGACCAACCAAAAAGAAGTAAAAAGAACAATAAAAAGCCTAAAAAAGCAGTTGAAAATATTTCGGTAGTTCCAAACACTAAAAAACCCGTAAATAATAATAAGCAGCAGAATAAACCGGCTGATGCTTCTCAAAAAACAGCTGCTGATAAAAAACCTAAAGGCCCAAGAAAACCTATAATTATTAAAAAAAATGAGGCTAAAGAATAGCGTTTTACTCCTTTTAGTTAGCATACTCTTTTTTTCATGTGATGAAGAAAGAGTTTTTGATGAATACAAATCCGTGGGCAGTGCTTGGCATAAGGACAGTATTGTTTCTTTTAATTTACCCGAATTAGATTCAACAAAAAGATATAATCTTTTTATAAATATAAGAGATAATAATAATTATCCTTTTAATAATCTTTTCTTGATTGTAACGCTAGAAAAACCAAATGGTTACACTAAAGTAGATACTTTAGAATACCAAATGGCAGCTCCAGATGGTACTTTGCTAGGAAACGGATTTACAGATATAAAAGAGAGTAAGTTGTATTTTAAAGAGAATGTAAGGTTTAGAGGGAAATACAAACTGAATATCAAACAAGCGGTGAGAGAAGGAGGTAAAGTTCCTGGAGTTACACAATTAGAAGGAATTACCGAAGTAGGTTTAAGAATAGAAAAAAAAGAATAAATAGTTATGGCAACTAATAAAAAAACAAATAATACCAATCACGATTTTAAGTATTATACAAAAAAATTCTGGAGGTTTTTTATCTATGGAATAGGAGCAATTGTTCTTTTTTTCCTTTTTGCATCCTGGGGACTTTTTGGTTCTATGCCTTCTTTTGAAGACTTAGAAAATCCAGATTCTAATTTAGCAACCGAAGTTATTTCTTCTGATGGTGTGGTTATTGGAAAATATTTTCAAACCAATCGTTCGCAATTAAAATATTCCGATTTGCCAAAAAATCTAGTAGATGCATTAGTAGCTACTGAGGATGAGCGTTTTTACGAACATTCAGGTATTGACGGTAGAGGTACATTAAGAGCGGTATTAAGTTTAGGAACTAACGGTGGAGCAAGTACGTTAACCCAACAATTAGCCAAACAATTGTTTCATGGTGAAGGCTCTAAATTTTTACCTTTTCGTATTGTCCAAAAAGCAAAAGAGTGGATTATTGCCATTCGATTAGAAAGACAATATACTAAGAATGAAATCCTTGCTATGTATTGTAATGTGTATGATTTTGGAAATTATGCAGTAGGAGTAAGCTCGGCGGCACATACTTATTTTTCAAAAACACCAAAAGAATTAACCATAGATGAATCGGCAATTTTAGTAGGGATGTTTAAGAATTCAGGTTTGTACAATCCAGTTAGAAACCCTGTGGGAGTAAAAAATCGTAGAAATGTGGTATTGGCACAAATGGAAAAAGCGAAAATGATTTCTAGTGCAGAAAAAGAAAAATTACAAGCATTACCAATTACGTTACAATTTAAATTAGAAAGTCATCGTGAAGGAACAGCTACTTATTTCAGAGAATATTTGCGTGATTACATGAAGAAATGGGCAGAAACGAATAAAAAACCGGATGGTTCAGATTATGATATTTACAAAGATGGATTGAAAATTCATACTACTATCGATTCCAGAATGCAATTGCATGCAGAAGAAGCAGTAGCGGCTCACATGGCTAATTTACAAGAAGAGTTTTTTATTCAATCTAAGACCAATAAAAATGCGCCTTTTGTTAATATTTCTGAGAAAGAAACTAACCGTATTTTAATGCAAGCCATGAAGGCTTCTAATCGTTGGTACGTAATGCAATCTATGGATAAAAGCGAAGATGAAATTATTGAATCTTTCAATAAAAAAACAAAGATGACCGTTTTTACATGGAAAGGAGAAAAAGATACCATTATGACTCCTATGGATTCCATTCGTTATTACAAACACTTTTTACAAGCGGGATTGATGGCAATGGAACCACAAACCGGAAATATAAAAGCTTGGGTAGGCGGAATCAATTACAAATATTTTCAATACGATCACGTAGCACAAGGAGCGAGACAAGTAGGTTCTACTTTTAAACCTTTTGTTTATGCAACCGCTATAGAACAATTAAATATGTCTCCGTGTGATTCAATCATCGATGCACCATTTACTATTCCTGTAGGGCGTCATCATGTTACTGAAACTTGGACTCCTAGAAACTCTAACAACACTTACCTTGGAATGGTAACTTTGAAAAAAGCATTGGCAAGTTCGATAAATACTGTTTCGGCTAAATTAATTGACAAAGTAGGACCAGAGGCTGTTATAAAATTAACCCACAAGTTAGGAGTTAAAACCGATATTCCTGCACAACCTTCGATAGCACTTGGAGCTGTAGATATTACTGTTGAAGAAATGGTGGCTGCTTACAGCACATTTGCAAATCAAGGAGTATACAATAAACCTCAATTTTTATCTCGAATAGAAGACAAGAGCGGAGTAGTTATCTACGAGCCAATACCAGAATCACATGATGTATTAAATAAAGACATTGCTTTTGCAGTTGTTAAATTGCTGGAAGGAGTTGTCGAAGGTGGTTCAGGTTCAAGATTAAGATCTGAATACGGAGGAAGTGGTGATAATAGATGGACAGGATATCCGTATAAATTGACCAATCCAATTGCAGGAAAAACAGGTACTACTCAAAACCAATCGGATGGATGGTTTATGGGAATGGTTCCTAATTTGGTAACTGGAGTTTGGGTAGGATGTGAGGATCGTTCGGCACGTTTTAAAAGCATTACTTATGGTCAAGGTGCCACAGCGGCATTGCCAGTTTGGGGCTATTTTATGAAATTGTGCTACCAAGATCCTAATCTCAAAGTATCCAATAAACCATTTGATCGACCTGCAAATCTTTCTATAAAAGTAGATTGCTATCAACCGCGAAAAGTAAAAGATACTACGGCTGTTATTCAAGACACAGACGAATTTGAATTTTAAAATTAAAATTGAGCCTCCTAATCTAACGGAGGCTTTTTTTTGTTTATTAACGAATGCTACTATTTTTTTTTCTTTTGAAAATAAAGACTTATTTTTAAGAATCAAAATCAAAGCATTTCTTTATGATTAACAAAAAAGTAAATACCGTTCAAGATGCGCTACAAGGCATTGAAAATGGCATGACTATCATGCTAGGCGGTTTTGGATTATGTGGCATTCCTGAGAATTCCATTGCCGAATTGGTACAAAAAGAAATCAAAAATCTGACTTGTATTTCCAATAATGCTGGAGTGGATGATTTTGGACTTGGATTGCTTTTGCAAAAGCGCCAAATCAAAAAGATGATTTCTTCCTACGTGGGAGAAAATGCCGAGTTTGAACGTCAAATGCTTACTGGCGAACTAGAAGTTGAATTAACACCTCAAGGAACTTTGGCGGAAAAATGCCGTGCTGCACAAGCCGGAATTCCTGCTTTTTTCACGCCGGCCGGTTATGGAACTGAAGTTGCCGAAGGAAAAGAAGTTCGCGAATTTAATGGCAAAATGCACATCATGGAACTGGCTTACAAAGCTGATTTTGCTATTGTGAAAGCCTGGAAAGGTGACACCTCAGGAAACCTAATTTTTAAAGGAACTGCCCGGAATTTTAATCCTGTAATGGCTGGTGCTGCTAAAATCACCATCGCTGAAGTAGAAGAATTAGTAGAAGCAGGAACTTTAGACCCGAATCAAATTCATATTCCCGGAATCTTCGTGCAACGGATTTTTCAAGGTGAAATGTACGAGAAGAGGATTGAGAAGAGAACGGTTCGGGAGAGAAAATAGTGGTCAGTGTTCAGTTTTTAAAAATAGTTAAATGGTTTTAATTGATGATTTCTGAAAAAGTGTTCAGCTAGAAAAAACTTATATGACTTATATGGTTCAAAAAAATAAAATTTCGAAATCATGTTAACAAAAGAAGACATCGCAAAACGAATTGCTCAAGAACTTCAGGACGGCTATTATGTCAATTTAGGGATAGGAATTCCAACTTTGGTGGCCAACTATATACCTGAAGCAATAAACGTCGAATTTCAAAGTGAAAACGGTGTTCTGGGAATGGGATCTTTCCCTTTTGAAGGAGAAGAAGACGCTGATTTAATCAATGCGGGAAAACAAACTATCACTACCTTGCCTGGAGCCAGCTTTTTTGATTCTGCAACCAGTTTCGGAATGATACGTGGGCAACACGTTGATTTGACCATTCTGGGTGCAATGGAAGTTTCCGAAAACGGCGATATTGCCAACTGGAAAATTCCTGGTAAAATGGTCAAAGGAATGGGCGGTGCGATGGATTTAGTAGCTTCTGCCGAAAATATCATCGTGGCTATGATGCACGTCAATAAAGCAGGAGAATCTAAAATTCTAAAAAAATGTACTTTACCTTTAACAGGCGTGGGTTGTGTTAAAAAAGTAGTAACGGAGCTTGCTGTTCTCGAAGTGACTCCAAAAGGTTTTAAGCTCTTAGAACGCGCGCCAGGGGTTTCAGTTGAAGATATCATTGCTTCTACCGAAGCTAATTTGATTATTGAAGGCGAAATTCCGGAGATGGTTTTTTAGTAAATTATTGCTCAAACGAAAATTGTGCGGGAATCTAAAAGACAATGGAAAAATTTATGTAAGGAACATATTGACAAAATTAAATATTTTATTGTCTAAAAAATGTAAAAACCAATAAGAATTTTATGGTAGACTACGAACAGATGTTACAGAAAATAATTGATTCGTTAACTAATTTTTCTTTTGAATTTGATTTCGAAATAATGAAAAAAGAAATGGAATTGCAAGAAGTTTCAAATGAAGAATTAGAAAAATTAGGAGAAAATAAAATAAAGGAAAAATTCAATTCAGGTTTTTTTATAATCAAATTATCGAATGGAAGTTTAATTGATTGTAAGTCAGTGACCAAGTATAGCATAGAAAATAATATTAAAGAACCATTTATTTTTATTAATCCCAATTTTAAATATGTAAAATGGGTTGTAAAGAAAGATTTCACAACGCCTCAAATCAAAAAGCAAATCCGAAAACAACTTGCAAATAATACAGATACAAATCTTGTAGAAATTCAAAAAGCGTTATTGATAGAAGACGTAAAAAGCAAAAAGCATGAAAGCTACATAAACGAAGTTCCAATAAAAACTAGTAATTATATTAGTGAAGGAAAATTTCTGATTCAATCTTCTTGCTCTAGGGAAAATGCGATTAAAATGATGAATGAAGTAATTGAAGAATTAAAAACAGAAGAAAAAAAATATGTCGAAAACAAGTTTAAAAAAGATTATAAAAACATATCTTTTTACTTAATTTTCATATTTATTGTATGTTTTTTTTGGTATATAAACAAAGAATACAAAACATTACCAATTTGGATTTCAAACAGTCTAGGTCTATTCTTGTTTTTAATTTCTTTAGTAGTCATGCGTTTAATTAATCACTCAATTTTTGACATAATATTTTTTAACAAGAAAGCTGAAAAAAAATATGTGAAAGAATTTTATAATAAATTGACATAATACATATAAACAATAAAACCGCCTTGGTAGGCGGTTTTGTTTTATAAAATATTTTCTAAACTTAGAATCTTAGCAGCTTTAGTCTCACAAATTATAAATTCTCAAAGAAATCATTTCCTTTATCATCAGTGATAATAAAAGCAGGGAAATCTTTTACAGTGATTTTACGAACAGCTTCCATTCCTAATTCTTCAAAATCAACTACTTCTACTTTTAAAATATTATCCTGAGCCAGAATTGCCGCTGGTCCACCTACAGAACCCAAATAGAATCCACCGTAAGTTTTACAAGCATTCATCACATCTTTAGTTCTGTTTCCTTTAGCAAGCATTACCATACTTCCGCCATTTTTTTGGAACTCTTCTACATAAACGTCCATTCTACCAGCAGTTGTTGGTCCAAAACTTCCCGAAGGCATTCCTTCTGGAGTTTTAGCTGGTCCAGCATAATATACAGGGTGGTTTTTAAAGTATTCCGGCATTGGTTTTCCTGCATCCAATAATTCTTTGATTTTTGCGTGCGCAATATCACGGGCTACAATCAAAGTTCCGTTTAATTTCAAACGTGTTTTAATTGGATATTGCGATAATTTTTTAAGAATATCAGCCATGGGTTGGTTCAAATCAATCTCAACAGCTTCTTCTAAATGTGGTGGTGTTTCTGGCAACAAACGTTTTGGATTTACTTCTAATTGCTCTACGAAGATTCCGTCTTTGGTAATTTTACCTTTGATATTTCTATCGGCCGAACAAGAAACTCCTAATCCTACAGGACAAGAAGCGGCGTGACGAGGTAAACGAATCACTCGAACATCATGCGTAAAATATTTTCCGCCAAATTGAGCTCCAATGGCACTCTCCTGACAAATGCGTTGCACTCTTTTTTCCCATTCGATATCACGGAAAGCCTGACCTGCCATGTTTCCAGTTGTTGGTAAATTGTCAAAATAACCTGCTGATGCTTTTTTAACTGTAGCTAAATTCGCTTCTGCCGAAGTTCCTCCAATCACTAAAGCCAAGTGATACGGCGGACAAGCAGAAGTTCCTAAATCCATGATTTTTGCACGAATGAAAGCATCCAATGATTTTTCATTCAATAGCGATTTCGTCTGTTGGTACAAATAGGTTTTATTGGCTGAGCCTCCACCTTTTGCTAAAAACAAAAAATCATAAGAAGTTCCTTTTTTAGCATAAATATCAATTTGAGCAGGAAGATTCGAACCAGAATTCTTTTCTTCAAACATGCTAATTGGTACAATTTGAGAATAACGAAGGTTTCTTTCTTGATAGGTGTTAAAAATCCCTTTCGAAAGCCATTCTGCATCATCGACACCAGTATATACATTTTCTCCTTTTTTAGCCATTACAATTGCTGTTCCAGTATCCTGACAAGAAGGCAATTCGCCATCAATAGCTACTACAGCATTTTGCAATAAATTATAGGCTACAAAACGGTCGTTATCTGTTGCTTCAGGGTCGTCAAGAATGGCTCTTAATTTTTCTAAATGCGAAGTACGCAACATAAAAGAAACATCTTTCAAAGCTTCTTGAGCCAATAATTCTAAACCTTTCGGATCAACGGTTAAGATTTCTCTATCACCTAGTTGCTCTACTTTTACAAAGTCAGATGAAATTTTGCGATATTGAGTATCGTCTTTTAAAATTGGATACGGGTCTTGATATATAAAGTCCATAAATTTGATTTAATTTAAGAACGCCAAATATAAGAATTGTTCAAAGAATGATAACCGATTTATATCACGTTCCTTAAAGAAATTATTAAAAAATTAAATTTAATTATTAATTTTTCGAACAGTAATAACTGACTTTTTTGGAAAATTAAGATTCTTATGGGTTATTATTATTTAGACTATTACTCAGCTTAAAACTCTAAAAGCCTCTCAAAATGAGAGGCTTTTAGAGTTTTGTATTTAAAATTTTTTAATTAACCAAAATTAGCTTAACATCAAAAATTAATACCGAACCGCCTGGAATAGAATTGTTATTGTAACTGCCATAGCCCAAAGTAGCAGGAATCAAAAGTTTTCCGCTTCCTCCTTCTTTAAAATACGGAATTCCTTCCGTCCAGCCTTTAATTACTTGTTGTAAATTCAATGAAATTCCAGTTGTGCTGCCTGGGTCAAAAACAGTTTTATTTGTAAAATAACCTTTGTAGGCCACAGTAACATTTGAGGTTGATGTAGGTTGTTTTCCAGTTCCCGCTTCGTCAATAACATAATACAAACCAGATTCTGTTTTTGTAGCATTTAATTGATTATCACTAATGTATTTTACAATTTGAGCATCATTAGTAGCACTAAATTCAACCGCCAATAATTTAATTTCAAAAATTAAAACAGACCCCCCAGGAACTTTTTGATAATCCTTACTTCCATAAGCTAAATGTGCTGGAATTAACAGAATACCATTTCCGCCTTCTTTAAAGAAAGGAATGCCTTCAATCCATCCTTTAATTACTTGTTGTAAATTAAAAGTAACTCCAGTTGTACTGCCTGGGTCAAAAACAGTTTTATCTGTATAGTACCCTTTGTAGGATACAGTAATTACTGAAGTTGCAGTAGGTCTTTTTCCAGTTCCTTCTTCATTGATTACGTAATACAAACCAGAACTTGTTCTTTGTGCATCCAAATCATTTTCTGCGATATAAGCTTGAATTTCAGCCTCATTTTGCGCACTATAATCTATCAACTTTTCGGAATCATTACTACATGACATAAAAAATACAGTGATAATAGCAAGAAATGAATATTTCATATTAAGTAAATGTGTTTTGATAAAATTTAAGATAATAAGCTGGTAACTAAAAATAGAATCACTAATCCTATGGCGATGTATTTAGTATATTTTGACATTTTTTTAATTTTTTAAAGTGTTTATAAATAGTAATTATTGTAAAATTCAAAAGAATGAAAAATAGATTAAAAAACCTAGAATATTATAATGGCAATAAGTTAAAAAAACCAACTCGCCACGAAAATAGCCGTAATCACACAAATTAAATCTACTAAAAGCATTATTGGCAAAGCGTATCGGGTATTTTTGATGTTTACTGATCCAAAATAAACCGCAATTACGTAAAAAGTACTTTCGGCACTGCATTGAAAAATACTGCTTAGTCTTCCTGTCATGGAATCAGCACCAAAAGTATTCATCGAATCAATCAAAAACCCTCGTGATCCAGCCGAACTAAAAGGTCTTAACAATGCTACTGGCAAAGCATCTGTAATTTGTTTATTGACACCCATATTAGAGAAAAGAAAAGCAATCCAGCTGCTGATAATTTCGAATAAACCACTATTTCTAAACAACGATATGGCGACTAACATTCCTAAAACATAAGGAAAAATAACCACTCCCGTTTTAACACCATTATTAGCTCCCACCACAAAAGCATCAAAAACAGTAGTATTTGCATCAGCAAATTTCTTCTCTTTGATGAATGAAAACACCAAAGTAAAAGCAATAATTACTATCAATATCAAACTCGAAAGATTAGACGTAAAATAGTTTTTTCCAATTAAATCCAAATGATTTACGTACATCAACAAACCGATGATTGCTGCAATTAATGTGATTAAGGCCAATACTAAAGATGCACTTTTGAAATTAATTTTTTGTTTCGCTCCAACAATAAGAAAAGCAGCAATGGTACCGATAAAAGAGGTAATGATACAAGGCAACATTACATCGGCTGGATTTGCCGCACCAGCTGCTGCGCGATATCCAATAATCGAAGTTGCAATTAAGGTTAGACCTGATGCGTGCAAACACATAAACATAATTTGGGCATCACTAGCCTTGTCTTTTTCGGGATTGAGTTCTTGTAAACTTTCCATAGCTTTTAATCCAAAAGGCGTCGCAGCCGAATCCAATCCCAAGAAATTGGCAGCAAAATTTAAGGTCATATAGGATATCGACGGATGGTTTTTAGGGATGCTAGGAAATACTTTTACAAAAACGGGACTCAAAACGATAGCCAATTTCCCTGATGCTCCAGAAATGATTAAAAGCTCCATCAAGCCACAGAAAAAGGCCAAATAAGCAATAAGCGGAAGTATTAAATCAATTAAAGTGCTTTTACAAGTAGGCAATAATCCATCTGATTTTTGAACTCCACTATAAATTTTAACCGTTTTTGCCGAATACACATAAGTGGTATCCGGATTAGAGGTAATAGTATTGATTATCATCATTTTATCAGGTGCTTTTTCGATGCTGTCTTTTATAAAAGCAGGCATTTGATCGATGTATTTTTCGGAAATTAAAATAGGATCGTCTTTCTTACCGTTGAGCACAAAATCAATAGTATAACTGTTTCCTGAAAATAAACTCACTACAATAAAAACAATCGATGAAATAAAAATCACCAACCAAAATCTACTCAATACCATAATCTATAATTTTTGTAAATGTAATAAATCAATTGAAATGACAATTGCAATGGCAAAAATCAATTTCAATGAGAAAGACAAAAAACAAAAATAGTTGTTTATTAATATTGAGATTGAATTTTGTAATTGCTATTGAAATTTAAACATGAATAATCTCATCGTCAATCAATAAATCTTCTCTTCTTAGCCGAAGAAAAATCTGTGCTACGGCGATGGTGTCTTTCTCACAATAAGTTACAATTCTATCAATATCTTTGTCTACATAAAAAACATGACCTACTTGGCTGCCGTCGATATCGCCTTTTGGAGAAGGGATTCCGAGGATTTTACATAGTAATTTTAACGAAGTAAAATGTTTGTAATCACCAAATTTCCACAATTCCAAGGTGTCCAAATGCGGAATTTCCCAAGGTTTTTTTCCAAAAAGATTGAGCTTGTCAGGAATTGGAATGTTGTTGATAATCATTCGGCGCGCTAGAAACGGAATATCAAATTCCTTCGCATTATGTCCGCATAAAAGATGTTGCGGCCCATTGAAATGATTGTTTAAGAGATTATTGAAATCTTTTAAAAGTTTGGCTTCTTCGCCAAAAAAAGATGTCACTCTAAAGTTGCGGATATCGCCTTTAATCACAAAAAAACCAACAGAAATACAAATAATTTTTCCAAACTCGGCCCAAATTCCTGCCCGATCATAAAATTCTTCGGCTGAAAAATCGTCTCTGCGTTGGTATTGTGTTTTTTGTTCGTACAACGATTGCATTTCTGCATCCAAAGAGTTGAAATCTTCTGTTTCTGGGACAGTTTCAATATCCAGAAAAAGAATGTTGTTGAGGTTTATTTTTTCGATCATTTCTGTAAAATTTAGCCACTAATTCACGAATTTAATTAATTATAATACAACTTGTGATTTTGTAGTCCATTTATTAAAATAAACTTTGCTGATTTGTAGCATTTTCATGTTCTAGCAACCATTTCTTTCGCCATAAACCACCTGCATAACCCGTAAGTGAACCGTCAGTTCCAATGACTCTGTGACAAGGAACGGCAATCCAAAGCGGGTTTTTCCCATTGGCGGAAGCCACAGCACGAATGGCTTTGACATCGCCCAACTTTTTAGACAAATCCATATAACTACAGGTTTTTCCAAATGGAATTTCGAGCAAAGCTTGCCATACTTTTTGCTGAAATTCGGTTCCTTTAGGATTCATTTTAAAATCAAAATTTATTCTTTTTTCTTCAAAATATTCTTGTAGTTGTCTAACTGCATCTTGTAAAACAACGGGAATATTTTCTGAAATTGCACCTTCATCAGCAATGGAAATAGTCGAAATTCCGTTTTCGTCACCAATTATGGTTGCAATTCCGAGTGGCGTTTGGAAAAAGGCAATTGTGTTTTCGTTAGTACTCATCTTTTAAATTTTGTTCCGTTAAAAACTGTATTGCTGCTTGCGAAATCTCCGATGGATTTCCTTTTGGCGTAGCCAATAAAATATCAGTAAAAAGAGCTGTTTTCCTGAGTTCCACAAATCCTAATTCTGGATAATTATGACTTTTCATAATAGCCGTCGGCACAATTGAAATTCCCAAACCGTTTTTAACCAATTGAATAATGGACGAAATGTTATTCGATTCATGAACCACTTTTGGATTAAAACCATATTGAGCACAAATTTCCAATAAAGCATCGTAAAAATAAGGCGCATATTGTTTATTAAAAAATACAAAGGTGGCGGTTTTTAAGGATTCTAAATCCCCTTCGGAAGAAATACTGTAATTATTTCGGTTAAAAACCAACGAAAAACTGTCTTTGAACCACAAATGCGAATCGATTTTGGGAGAATGCAAGGGCGAGCGAATGATTCCAAAGTCGATTTTTCCTTCTTCTAAAGCAGCAATTTGTTTGACTGTTGGCACTTCATACAATCGAAAATTGACATAAGGATATTGAGCTGATAAAAATTGTATCAGTTTAGAAATATCTCCTGAAAAAGTTGAACTCACGTAAGCTATTCGAAATTCGCCACTTTGATTTTCGCTAATTTTTTTCGCTTGAATGTTGATGCGTTCTAAATTTTTGAGTAGTTCCTGGATTTCTTTTTGATAAAATTTCCCTGCATCGGTAAGGATTACTCTTTTATTATTTCTTTCGAAAAGTGTGGCACCGAGTTCGATTTCTAATTCTTTAATCTGTCGGCTCAATGGTGGTTGAGAAATAAAGAGCTTATCGGCTGCGCGAACAAAGCTTAATTCTTCGGCTAATTTTAGGAAATATTTTAAGTGTCGTAATTCCATAAATACTTTTTAAGTATTAATAATTGACAAAATAAGCATTTTTATGGCATATATAAAAATTATAGGTTTGTAAAAAAAAACCAAGAATTATGAAAAAATCAACAGTAACAGAAATCAGAGAACGTTTTGATAATGAGGTGGAACGTTTCTCGAATTTAGAAACCGGACAGGTTGCTACAATGGATGCTAAAATTGCATTAGAGTTGATTACATGTACCGCAAAAGCTATAAAACCCGAAGCGAAAACTATTTTAGATTTGGGCTGTGGAGCGGGAAATTATACGTTGAAAATGTTGTCCAAAGTGCCTAATTTGAATTGTACTTTGGTCGATTTGAGTCAGAATATGTTGGACAAAGCTTTTGAGCGTGTTTCTGAAGCTACAATAGCCAAAGTCGAAACTATTCAAGGAGATATTCGTGATATCGATTTGGCTAATAATTTTGACATCATCTTAGCAGGAGCGGTTTTGCATCATTTACGTGAGGACGCCGATTGGGAATTAGTATTCCAAAAAATGTATGATAGTTTAACGCCTGGCGGTTGTTTCTTGATTTCTGACTTGTTGATTCAAGAGAATGAAGCGGTAAATAAATTGACTTGGAAAATGTATGCCAATTATTTAAAGCATCACGGTGGGGACGAATACCAACAAAAAGTTTTTGATTATATTGAAAAAGAAGATACGCCAAGATCGATGACCTATCAATTGGATTTAATGAAAAAAGTAGGTTTTTCAAGCACTGAAATTTTACATAAAAATGCTTGTTTTGGAGCTTTTGGAGGGATTAAGTGATTTTAACCGCAAAGAGGAGAAAGTTTTCGCAAAGTCTGCAAAGATGATTAATAAAAAAACAGAAAACCCATTCAATGTTAAGAATGGGTTTTCTGTTTTCTAATTTTTTATTACTTCAAAGACGAATTGATATAAGCTACTAAACCTTGTAATTCTTTATCAGAAAATGTTTTCGTTAATTCGATGTTGGCTTGCATTAAAGCAGATTGAGAAGGATCTACAATAGCCTCGCTTTCACCTTTTAAGAAAGCCACCATGTTGCCATTCTTTTCTTTATAAATTTTGGCAATTTCTTGTATACTTGGGCCAATGGTTTTACTGTCCACTTGATGGCAAGAAATACAGTTTCCTTTACTTTCGAAAATTATTTTCCCTAGTTCTTCAGGAGCTAATTCTTTTTCTTCAGTTGTAACGGTTGTTTGTTCTTCATTTCCAAAAGATTCCTGACTTTCTTTTTTACAAGAATACAAGGCTATAATAGCACTTAATACAATCAATTTTTTCATGTTTATTTATTTTAGACAATAAAATAGTTTCGTTTAATGCTTACCAACCCACGTATTTTGGTGGTTCTATTTGTTTGAGATTCAAATAAACGATAATTTGTGCGCGGTGGTGCGTTAGGTGGTCCTGCATTAAATTAAGTATTTGCAATTTAGACTTAGGACCGGCAAAAAACGGGACTTTATTTGATAATTCGCCCTCACTAGCCTGCTGTACAAAGGCTCTGGCTTGATCAAAACTAGTTTGAATATCTAATAAAATTTGTGCTTTGGAACGCGATGTATCAAAAACTTTCTTTTCGTATTTTTGAGTAGAAAAGTGTGTCGTACTCAACCACAGCATATTATCTTGGATATGAAACAACTGCTCTCGAAAAGACATTTCGCGGGCTGCTGGTTTGAAATCGTATTGCTCCTCTGGCATGGCACTTGCTACAGCGAGTAAGTATTCTTTTGAATTGTCCCATTTTTCAATGAATGTGGGAATAATTTCTGCTTGGGCAAAAAGATTTATACTTAAAAGAAAACCTATGACAATAAAAATATTCTTCATTATTTTTTGTTTAAAAGTATTGCGGCTTCTTTGGCAAAATAAGTCGAAATTAAACTGGCTCCTGCACGCTTGATGCACATTAACTGCTCCATCATGGTTTGGTCGTGATCTAGCCAACCTCTTTCTGAAGCGGCTTTAATCATAGCATACTCACCAGAAACATGATATACCGTTACAGGCACATGAACCGCATTTTTTACTTCGCGAACGATATCTAAATAAGCAATTCCAGGTTTTACCATCACCATATCAGCACCTTCTTCAACATCCCAAAGTGCTTCTTTGATTGCTTCTAGACGATTGGCATAATCCATTTGGTAGGTTTTTTTATCTTTTGGCACCACTACATCTGCTTCTTTTGGAGCAGAGTCTAAAGCATCCCGAAACGGTCCGTAAAATGCCGAAGCATATTTGGCAGAATAACTCATGATGCCCACGTTGCGAAATCCTGCAGCATCTAAACCTTGGCGCAAGCGTAGTACACGTCCGTCCATCATATCGCTTGGCGCTACAAAATCAGCACCGGCTTGAGCATGAGAAACAGCCATTTTTACCAAAGCATCGTTGGTACTATCATTTTCGACATCGCCATTTGCTATGATTCCGTCATGACCATAAATAGAATAAGGATCCAAAGCCACATCAGGCATGACAATCATTTCTGGACAAGCGGCTTTGATGGCACGAATGGCATTTTGCATGAGTCCGTTGGGGTTCCAAGCTTCAGTACCTGCGTTGTCTTTTAGATTTTCATCGACTTTTACGTAGATGTTTACTGCTCGAATTCCTAAATCGAATAATTCTTGCACTTCCTTTACAGTTAAATCAATAGAACGGCGAAAAATTCCTGGCATAGATGGAATTTCTACTTGTACGTTTTCGCCCTCGGCAATAAACATTGGAAACATAAAATCACTTGGACTTAATGTAGTTTCTCTAACTAACGAACGAATGGATTCGTTAACTCTTAACCGACGACCTCTTTGTAATGGGAACATATTTTTAGTTTTTCAAGCTCCAGAGGAGCATAATATTTATAGTAATTTGTTTTATCGTGATCTATTTAAGCCCAGTAAGGGCGACATATTTATCTCTAATTAAACATCATCAAAAAGATATTCATTTTTAAAATCAACATTAAACATTTTTAAAAATTCTACATATTCCTCTCTGAATGTTTTTATTTTATGATGTTCTTCTTGATTTTGTATGTAATTGATAACATTTGTCAATTGTGAATGACTATAGGTGAATGCACCAAATCCAGTTTGCCATTCAAATTTACCTTTTATCCAAGCTTTTTCATTAATGAATCTTGATGAATTGGCTTTTATATCTCTGACCAAATCTGATAAGGCTTTATTTGGCTTTAAGCCAATTAAAATATGAACATGGTCTGGCATTCCATTAATCGCAATCAGTTTTTGACCTTCATTTGTAACAATACCAGTGATATATTTGAATAATTCATCTTTCCATTTACTAGAAATTAGATTTTGTCTTCCTTTTACAGCAAAAACAATTTGGATGTATATTTGAGAATAGGTGTTTGCCATTATAAATTGATGTTGGTTAAATATATCATACTTACGGGATTCAATTTCAATTACATAAATTATTTGCTATAAATATGGCGCTCCTACGGAGCTACAATGAATTGATTTAATTCTATAAATATAACGCTCCTACGGAGCTAGATCAAAACAATATTATTAATTCAAATATAACACGGCGCTATAAATATAGTGCTCCTACGGAGCTAAATCAAAACAATGCTATTTATTCAAATATAACGCGGTTGCTATAAATATGTCGCTCCTACGGAGCTAAAATGAATAAAAACAATATTATTTGCTTTACATATAGCACTCCTACGGAGCTAAACCATCCACTCAACAGGATTCTCTAACACTTTCAATAACTTTTCTTCTTCACTTCCTGATTTTGGATGATGATCGTAAACCCACTGAACATGTGGTGGTAATGACATCAATATTGACTCGATTCTTCCGTTAGTTTTTAGTCCAAATAAAGTGCCCTTGTCATGAACTAAATTAAACTCAACATAACGACCTCTACGAATTTCTTGCCAGGTTCTTTGTTCTGCGGTAAATGGTAAATTTTTTCGTCGTTCTAATATTGGAACATAAGCGGTAAGAAATGAATTTCCAACTTCAGTTACAAAGTTAAACCAATTTTCCATTGACATTTGTTCTGTTTCCTTGCAATAATCAAAGAATAATCCACCTAGTCCACGAGCTTCATTACGATGTGCATTCCAAAAATACGCATCGCATTGTTTTTTATATTTTGGATAAAAATCTAAATTGTGTTTATCACAAGCGGTTTTACACGTTTGATGAAAATGAATCGCATCTTCTTCAAATAAGTAATAGGGTGTTAAATCCTGTCCGCCACCAAACCAACTATTGATAACATTTCCGTTATCGTCATACATTTCGAAATAGCGCCAATTGGCATGAACCGTAGGTGCCATTGGGTTCTTAGGATGGATAACCAAACTCAATCCGCAGGCAAAAAAATCAGCTTCGCCTACGTTAAATAATTTTTGCATCGAATCGGGTAATTTTCCATGAACAGCAGAAATGTTTACACCGCCTTTTTCGATTACGTTTCCGTTTTCGATAACACGAGTTCTACCGCCACCACCTTCAGGACGATCCCAAAGGTCTTCCTTGAATTTGGCTTGACCTTCAACGGATTCTAAGCCAGTAACAATTTGGTCTTGCAGGTTTTGTATGTATTGGTAAAATTTGTTTTTCATATTTATCAGTTATCAGTCGCAGTTATCAGTCGCAGTTTTTCTAAAAACTGAGACCGAGACTGTTTACTTTTGATACTCCTTCACCGCATCAATAAACGCTTTGGCGTGATCCACAGGAATATTAGGTAAAATACCGTGGCCTAAATTTACGATGTATTTGTCTTTTCCGAATTCGTCAATCATTTCATGAACCATTTTCTTAATTACTGGAATTGGAGAAAATAATCGAGAGGGATCAAAATTACCTTGTAGTGTGATATTTCCGCCTGACAAATAACGTGCATTTCTAGGTGAGCAGGTCCAATCTACACCTAGTGCAGAGGCTTTACTTTTACCCATTTCGTTCAAAGCAAACCAACATCCTTTACCAAAAACAATAACTGGAGTTACCTCAGCTAAGGCATCGATGATTTGGTTGATGTATTTCCATGAGAATTCTTGGTAATCAACTGGCGATAACATACCGCCCCAAGAATCAAATATTTGTACCGCATTCACACCTGATTTTACTTTTTCTAACAAATACAAAATAGTGGTGTCGGTAATTTTTTGTAATAAAGTGTGCGCCGCTACTGGATCTGAGAAACAGAATCCTTTGGCAGTATCAAAACTTTTAGACCCCTTGCCCTCAACCGCATAACAAAAAATAGTCCATGGCGAACCTGCAAAACCTATTAAAGGCACCTCATCGTTCAACATTTCTTTCGTCAACTTAACCGCATCAAAAACGTAACCTAAAGTTTCATTGACATCCGGAACGAACACTTGGTTTACTTGCTCCATCGTACGAATGGGATTCGGGATAATTGGTCCTAAATTGTCTTTCAATTCTACATGAATTCCCATAGCTCTTGGCACCACAAGAATATCAGAGAACAAAATCGCCGCATCTGGAGCAATTCTGCGAATAGGTTGAACTGTAATTTCGGCAGCTAATTCTGGAGTTTCGCAACGAGTGAAAAAGTCATATTTGTCTCGCAAAGCTCGGAATTCTGGTAAATACCTTCCTGCTTGACGCATCATCCACACCGGTGGACGTTCAACAGTTTCTCCTTTTAGTGCTCTTAAAAATAGGTCGTTCTTTATCATTGTTTTAGGTTATTTTGCTTACGGCATATTGCCTAAAGCGTATTGCTCTATTTATATTCTTCGATTACAACTTCGATCACATCTTCAATTGTAGGCTGATCAGCGATGACGATGTTTTTTGTTTTATTTTCCAATGCTGATGCGGTGGTTTCACCAATGCAAAAGCAAATTTCGTTTTTTAATTTATTATCTGCTAAATAACTCTCCACTCCCGAAGGACTAAAAAACAAGACTGCATCAACAGTTCCCTTAATTTTTTGAGGAGTCAGTGTCGTTTCGTAAACTTCAATTTCGTTAAAAATCACTCCAGCTTCTTTTAAAGCATCTGGTAAAGTATCTCTACGTTTGTTCCCACTAAAAAAAGTATAGCTTTCCGATTTGTAAATCAACGTAATTATTTCAGCTAAATCAGCCGCATAACCCGTATAAGCAATTACTTCAAAACCATTTTCGGTTAGTAAATTTTTGGTTTTTATACCAACACAATATATTTTTTTGGCTTTTAGCGTTTCTAATTCAGGATGTTTTAAAATACATTCAACGGAATTTTGACTCGTAAAAATCAAACTTTCGTTTGTGTTTTTTAAGTCAAAAGGCTTGATTTGTGTACTGATAAAATCATTTTCGATGAGTTCTAAACCAGCTTCAATCAGTGGTTTTTTTTGAGATTCAGTAAGTATTTTGGTAGCGAGTATTTTCATGTTTTGGAATTGGAAAACAGAATTATTTTTTCAAAGTTGTTTTTATATTCGCCATCAATTTCGTTCCGCCGTTCTCTAAAATTTCTTTAGCAGAATAAAATCCTAATTTTTTCCATTCTTCGATAGGTACCACTTTGTTGATTTCGATTTTTTCTTTTCCGTCCAATGAAAATAAAACGCCATCAAAATGAATGGTATCTTCGTCTTCATTGTATTTTGCCAAAGCACCAATAGGAGCGGTGCAACCACCTTCTAAGGTTCTTAAAAACTGACGTTCGATATAAGTACAAACTTCGGTTTCAATATCATTAAGATGCGAAAGTGCATCCAGAGTGTAATTGTCATTTCCCATAGCAACTACAAGCATGGCGCCTTGAGCTGGCGCAGGAATCATCCAATCCAAATCAATATAATCGCTCGGTTTTAAGTTGATTCTTTCCAGTCCTGCAGCGGCAAAAACGGCTCCGTTCCAGTCGCTTTCCTGTAATTTTCGCATTCTGCTATTTACGTTTCCACGTAAATCGACTACGTTATGATTGGGGTATTTGTTCAACCATTGTGCCTGACGACGCAAGCTTCCAGTGGCGATAGTTCCATTGGTTTCCAAGAAATCTAGATTGCCTTTATGAACTAAAATATCTAAGGTATTGGCTCTTTCTAAAACAGCAGCCTGAACAATTCCGAGAGGTAGGGCGGTAGGTACATCTTTCATCGAATGTACTGCAATATCCACATCGCCGTTAATCATGGCGATATCTAATGTTTTGGTGAAAATTCCAGTAATTCCTAATTCGTATAAAGGCTTATCAAGAATAATGTCGCCCTGAGATTTTACGGCTACAATTTCTGTTTTGTACCCTAAATCGTTTAACTTTTTTTGAACAGTATGTGCTTGCCATAAAGCGAGTTCGCTATCTCTTGTACCTATACGTATTATTTTTTCTGCCATTTTTGTTTTAAACTATTAAATAATGTTACCATTATTTATTTTATTAACCATTAAGAAATTAAGTTTCACTAAGGTTTGTTGTACTTTGTTGATGATTAAAGCTTGGGAAGCATTACAATTTTAATAGTCAAAAATAGTAGAATTATTTAACCAATGCCTCAATTTTAAAGACTTTTTCAATCCATTCGATACTTTCATCTACCATGGTGTTTTCATCTTTGAGGTGATTGGCAAAATGAGTAGTGATTTTTTGAATGATTCTGTTGCTGATGATTTCGGCTTGTTCTTCGTTAAAATCGACTATTTTTTTACTTTGAAAATCCAATTCTGAATTTTTTATATCGTTCAGTTTGGCTTTTAGCGCATTAATAGTTGGTGCAAATTTTCGACCTTTAGTCCAAGTTTTAAATTCGTCTTTTATTTCCTCTATAATAGCCTCGGCAGCAGGAATGTGTCTTTTTCTGTTTTCTAGAGTTTCATCTGTCATTTGGGACAAATAATCCATGTGAATAAGTGTTACACCTTCTATCTCGGTAACATTTTCATTTACGTTTTTAGGAATCGATAAATCTAAAATCAACAAAGGTTTTTTAAGATTTAAAATGGCTTTATCAACTGTTGGATTTTGTGCACCAGTTGCAACAATTAAAACGTCAGCTTTTTGTAATTCTAACTGTAAATCCGAATAATCTTTAACCACTAAATCCAATTTTTCAGCTAATCTTTCGGCCTTGTCTTTGGTTCTGTTGATTAAAGTAATTTGCTCGTGTTTGGTGTGTTTTACCAGGTTTTCACAGGTATTTCTACCAATTTTTCCTGTTCCAAAAAGCAAGATATTTTTATTAGTAATATCTTCTACGTTTTTGATAATATATTGAACGGATGCAAAGGATACAGAGGTTGCACCCGAAGAAATTTCAGTATCTGTTTTTATTTTTTTACTCGCCTGAATCACCGAGTTGACTAAACGCTCCATGAAAGTGTTTATTAAACCATTGGATTTACTTTGGTTGAAAGCGTTTTTGATTTGGCTGATGATTTCAAAATCACCTAAAATTTGACTGTCTAATCCTGTTCCTACTCGAAACATGTGGTTGATAGCGTCTTGGTTTTTATAGATATAAGCTACTTCCTGGAATTCCTGAACGGATCCGTTGCTGTTTTCGCAAAGTAATTTAATTAATTCGTAAGGGTGATTGGCAAAACCATAAATTTCGGTTCTGTTACAAGTGGAAGTTACTATTAACGACTCGATACCTTCGGCTTCAGCCTGCATTAATAAAATAGATTGAGCTTTGGCGTCTAAGCTAAATTTTCCTCTAATGGTGGCATCTGCTTTTTTGTAACTTAGACCTAAAGCGTAAAAAGTGCTGTTTCTGGACATGTTAAAATTTTCCATAATTATACTTTCCTTAAAAAGTTCAACAAAATTATTATTAACTATTTTATAAAAACAACGCTGTAAGTTCTTTTTGTATCGCTTCGAGAATATTTGATTCAAAATAGTAATTACAAAATCGATTATATTTAAAAATATAGCAAAATCAGGTGTTTTTTAGTGTTTTATGTAGATTTATTCTAAATAAGACCGCTGTCTGATTTCTATATTATTTACGAAAAAATATCGCTTAGGGTTCTATGAAAATGTAAAAAAAGTATATTTTTTATCAGGTTAAAAAAACACTACTTTCAAACTCATTGTATTTTGTGTATTTGAGTTTTTATTTTCAATTGGATAATGAAATAAAAACGCTACCAGAAATGATTCGGTAGCGTTTTTAATTCTTAAAAAAATTACTTTTGAACAATAGGTGTTCTTAGTGATTGTAAAACAACAACAATGTCAGCATATAATTCTGTGTTTGAAGCAACACCATTTGTATTTGCAGCAGCACCTACATAACCAACAAATTTAGTATAGTCCGCATCAGATGATTTTGTTCCCATACGAGGATTTTTTGCCGGATCATGAGCGTCAACCATATTCAATCCTGAATACGTATTTACTGGATTTGTTCCTCCTGTATTAAAAGAAAAGAAATCAGTTAGATTATCTACTAATATAGCTAAATTAGTAGTGTTGTTAGCTCCAACTTCTGCTAAAACTGGTGCAAAATGTGCTCCAAGGTTTCCAGAAGCATTGTTTTGTACATCAGCAACAATAAGTCCTACGGTAGAGTTTACCACCTTACGGAAAGATAATCTACCAGCTTCAATCATTTGTCCAGAATTATCAGGATCGGCAACCATTTTTGTTCCACCTAAACGGGTGTAAATTGATGCTTTTACTGGTTCTGGCGCTGGATCATCGTCATTGTTGCAAGAGGTAAATGTTGCCGAAGCAGCTACTAATACACTTAGTGTAAGTTTAGAAAAATTTCTCATAATTATTGAATTTAAGGATTAATTAAAAAATTGATTTATTGATTTTGATACTTTATAGCTCATGCTATTTTGATCCACAGGACAAACCTCTTTGTTTGCCATTCCTTCTGGAAGAATATAGCGCTCGGCTTCATAAGGTCTTTTGGTCATCAGTTCGTTGAAAACAATTTCTGAATTGGTAATTTTATTATTGTGGAAATACACAACTACATTTCTTTTGACAATAATAGAATCGGTAGTTAGGCCTTTGATAGTTCTTAGGTCGGCACAAATTTGTTTGGCTTGTACCGAATCGATATTGGATTTAAAATCAATTCGACTTACTTGCAAATTGGGGCTGTCATAAACGGCTGGTTTAGCCGTGATAATATGAAACAACAAAATGGCAATAAACAACACTCCTATGCTTACTGCTGCGATTACTACTTTCTTGACTGTTTTATTCATTTTCTATAAATTTTAAGTTTTCAAGTTCATTTACGAGGCTTTTTGAACCATGGTTTTAAAATTGAGGAAAAAAAATTAATTTAGAATTGGTTTAAATACACATAGTGCTAAATACAGTTATTCTCTGGCTTTTTTTAAAAAACTCTAAGTAAATTGAATCCGAAAAACACATCCCCTTTTGTCCAGTCTCCGGTGGTTTGGCCTAAATATCCCGCTTCGTGAATACCTTGAGAACTGGTAAAGTGCATTTGGAAAACGTGTCCGCCTGTTTCTAAATCAAAACCAATAGAAAGAGGGTTTTTGTAGATAGAATTAGTTGCTCTATTTAAATGGGCTGCATAATCCACATTAAGAGACCAACGTTTTGACAATTTGTAACGACCACCAAAACCGATGGCATATTGCATATTATCCTGTTGTGCATTGTCTACAAAGTTTTCGTGGAAAACAGTCGGTGCCAATTGCAGCGATAAATTTTCTGAAAATTTTCTGGAAATCAATAATTGTTGTACATAAGTGAACCGATCGTTAAAAGTAAGGTTTGGGTACAAACTTTGTTTTAGCGTATTATTGATGGCTAAACTGGAAAAACCTGCAATGGTTACAGGAAAACCATCGGTTATTTGATGAAGCAAAGTATATTTTGTAGAAAAATCATAGGCTAATTCGCTTCTCGCTCCACTTATGGTCAACCAATCAGTCAAACCATAAACAAATTTAAGTTGGGTATTGGCATTGTCTAAACCAAAGAAACCCTCAAATCCTTCTTTTACAGAGCCAAATCGATGGGCAACAATAAAATACAAATCGCCTTTTGCGGCCAGTTTGGTCGATTCCAGATTGACAATTTTTAAGCCTTTGAAGGCAGAAGTAACTTTTTCTTTATCCGAAATGGTATCGATACCTTTTAATAAATCTTCTTGTGCGAAGGCAAAAACAGGAAATAATAATAGTAATAGTAACTTTTTCATAAAATATAAATTTAGGTTTGTTAGTGAAGTGGTTTTTTTATCGAATAAGTGAACTTTGATCCATTTTGAACTCTTGGAGCAATTCGTCGTAGCCTAGAAATCTTCCTTTGATTCGAATTTTTTTGCCCGAAATGATGTCTTTAGAGAAGCTGTCATTAAATATTGCAAACATTTTCTGGTCTAAAATAATGGCTTTGTTTTCTATATCTACAGCTGTAATTTTTGCTTCTATTGCAATGGTTTGATCTTGGTATTTGGCAAAAGCCAAACTATCATTTGCTGCAAATTCTTTTACTAATGCAGGAATAGTGACTAAGTATTGGGCTTTTTCGCTGCTTATATCCCGGTGCTTTTGATAGGTGTAACTATAAATGGCAAATGCTACTATAAATAAAATTAAAATGCTATAGGTTATTTTTTTCTTCATCGTATTGATTTTTAAGTCTAATGCTATGTACGGAAAAAGAGAAAGATTGGTTTTTGTTTATAAAAAGAATTACAAATTGAAAACTAGAGTATCAATTTTAACGTAAGTGTAAATGTCGATGAGATGTAATTTTATTTTAATCTAAAAACCAATTTATTATGAAACCAAAAAACCTTTTTCAACTTCTAGTGTGCACTAGTTTTTTAATGGCTTGTTCTACTGATAATCCAGATACTTTAATGGAAGACACGCCTACGCCTCCTACTGGTGGAACCACAATAACGTATCGTCAAAATGTAAAATCCATTATTGATAATAATTGTATTTCTTGTCACGGAGCAACGCCTAGAAACGGCACTTCGTTGTCTTTATCAACTTATGCCCAGGTTAAGAACGCTATGGAAAACCGCGGTTTGTTGAATCGAATTTCGTTGAATAATGGCAATAGTGCTTTGATGCCTCAAGGGGGGCCGAGATTACCGCAAACAACTATTGATGTAGTAGCAAAATGGCAACAAGACGGATTATTAGAGTAATTTAAAACAAACTAAAAAATGAAAAACAGCATACTTATAGCAATTTTAATTCTCTCGAATTGGGCAATTGCACAAGAAAAAAAAATGAGTAAGTCGGCAG
Organism: Flavobacterium zubiriense; assembly: GCF_041729725.1. Lineage (NCBI taxonomy): Bacteria > Pseudomonadati > Bacteroidota > Flavobacteriia > Flavobacteriales > Flavobacteriaceae > Flavobacterium > Flavobacterium zubiriense. The sequence continues at coordinate 27,453 of NZ_JBCFQL010000011.1, forward strand.
TGATTGTTTTTGAAGCTTCAGTACCTTCTTTTGAAGAGGTAAAAGCAACTAACAAAAACACTACCATGGTTTTAAATTCTAAAACAGGCGAAATAGCCAGTTTAGCCTTAATGAAAGGCTTTCGGTTTAAAGTGGCATTGATGGAAGAGCATTTTAATGAAAATTATGTGGAGAGTCACAAATATCCGAAAGCCTTATTTAAAGGAAAAATTGTAAATTTTGATGCTAATGCTTTAACTGAAAACCCAAAAGAATTTATAATCAATGGAAAATTAGAACTTCATGGAAAAACAGTAATGCTCAATGTTCCTGCTAAGATAAGAAAGTCTGGTTCTGGAATACATCTAGTATCTAAATTTATCGTTAATGCTAGTGATTTTGATATTTCAATTCCATCAGTGGTTAAGAATAAAGTGTCGAATAAAATCAATATTCAGCTGGATGCGGTTTTGAATTAATCGTACTAAAAAAATAAAGATGCTATAAAATGAGTAGGAAGTGTTAATAAACCATCAAAAAGATTTAATTTTGAAAGACCAAAGTATTGTTTAACTACAAACATTGATATTTAGAGAAATGAAATAAATCAAAAAAATGGAGGAAGAAATAAAAATTGACGATGATTTTATTTTAATTCGTTTTCAAAATAATACTGATGAGGTTGTAACTTTTCAGCGCCCTGTGCAATTGGGATTAATTCAGTTTCATTTTGGGTTAAAAGGAAGTGCTAATTATATTTTTAATCAAGGCAATTATGTCTTGAACCTAAAAGAAGAGAAAGCATTGTTGTTTTATAATACCGAAAAAGAATTGCCATTAAACGTAGCAATTGCGCCAAAAACCTGGTTGATTTCTATATTTGTTTCCATTCGAAAATTCCACGGATTATTCACTAATGATGCGGAGCATATTCCGTTTTTAAGTAAAGAAAATCAGGATAAAAAATACTATAACGAAAGCGATATTAGTCCATCGATGGCTATTGTCTTGAACCAAATGTTTCATTACAACTTGAATCCATCTATAAAAAACCTGTACTATAAAGGAAAAGGATACGAATTGTTGAGTTTGTTTTTTAATCGAAATGAAGATCCAAATGCTGAGCAATGTCCGTTTTTAGTCGATGAAGAAAATGTGCTAAAAATCAAGAAAGCCAAAGAAATTATTATCGCCAATATGTCTGAACCACCTGGATTACAGGAATTAGCCGATCAAGTGGGACTGAATTTAAAAAAACTCAAAATGGGTTTTAAACAAATTTATGGCGACACCGTTTATGGTTTTCTGTTTGATTACAAAATGGATTTTGCTCGAAAATTACTCGACAGCGGTTCGTATAACGTCAACGAAGTTGGTTTGAAAATAGGTTACAGCACCGGAAGTCATTTTATTGCCGCATTCAAAAAGAAATTTGGAACAACACCCAAAAAATATTTGATGTCGATTAATACCAATATGTAAACGCCATTAGTTTTATATATCAAAACATAAGTAAAAAATAACATTTATCATATACTTTAAAAGTGCTTTAAATTACTTTTGAAAAAATCAAAAAACAACAAAAATCTACACATGAAAGGAGTATTATTAGTCAATCTGGGTTCGCCAGAAAGTCCAACGCCAAAGGATGTAAAACCGTATTTAGACGAATTTTTAATGGATAAATACGTTATTGACGTTCCGTTTTTATTACGTGCTTTATTAGTTCGAGGTATTATTTTACAAACCAGACCCAAAAAATCGGCAGAAGCTTATGCTCGAATTTGGACTGACGAAGGTTCGCCTTTAATTGTGCTTTCGAAAAAAATGCATGAAAAAGTTCAGAAATTGGTAGATATTCCTGTTGCTTTAGCGATGCGTTATGGAACCATGACCATCAAAAAAGGATTGCAAGAACTAAAAGACAAAGGCGTAACCGAAGTAATGTTGATGCCATTGTATCCGCAGCACGCAATGGCTTCGACAACCACTATTGTGGTTTTGGCCGAAGAATTGCGTCAGGAATTTTTTCCAGAAATGACTTTTACCAATGTTCCTGCATTTTATAATAAACCCGATTATATTCAGGCATTGGCCAATTCGATAAAAAAACATTTGGAAGGCTTTGAGTACGATCATTTGTTGTTTTCGTATCACGGAATTCCGAAACGTCACATTCGTAAAACAGATGTAACGAAATCGCATTGCAAAATTGATGGTTCTTGTTGTAATACGCCATCGCCAGCACATGAGTTTTGCTACCGTCATCAATGTTATGAAACGACTAAACAAGTGGTAAAATTATTGGGAATTCCAGAAGGGAAATACAGCCAAACGTTTCAATCTCGATTAGCGGGAGACAAATGGTTAACGCCTTACACCGATGTGGAAATAAACAAAATGCCCGAGCAAGGTATCAAGAAATTGGCTGTAGTAACTCCAGCTTTCGTAGCCGATTGTTTAGAAACTTTAGAAGAAATTGCTATGGAAGCCAACGAGCAATTTTTACACCATGGTGGCGAAGAATTTATGGCTGTTCCTTGTATGAATGATGAGGACGAGTGGTGTGGTGTGGTGGCCAATTGGATTGAGGATTGGGCGAAGTAAAAACATTTTTATGATTAAAAAGTTTTACATAATCATTCCCTTTTTAATTTTCTGCAATTTTTCTTTTGGTCAAAATAGTTTTTCAGAAAAAATTAAATCTGAATGTAAAATAATGGCAGATGCTATGCTTCAAAAAAACTATTCAACAATTATCGATTACACATATCCAAAAATAGTTGAAATGGGAGGTGGGAAAACATCTCTACTAAAAGCATTGGAATCCTCATTTAAAAAAATTGATGGTGGTTTTGAATTTGATAAAATTACTTTTGGAGAGCCCCAAAAGATTTATGTTGCTGGAAAAGAATTACATTGCATTGTTCCAGAAACACTAATAATAAAAACAAATAAAGGGAAAATTCAGGCAACTTATTATTTATTGGCAACTAGCAGAGATAACGGAAACAAATGGTATTTTATAGAAACTCATAAGTTCACACCGGACATTCTAAAAAAGATTTTTCCTGATTTTAATTATAATCTTGATATTCCTGAAAAAACTAAACCAATTCTAATTGATTAAATAATTTATGGAATACTACAACTACCTAAAATCCCTACACCTCATCTTTGTAATTACTTGGTTTGCAGGTTTGTTTTATATTGTTCGTTTGTTTGTGTACCAAATTGAAGCCAACGAAAAACCATCGCCAGAGAAGGAAATTTTGCAAAAGCAGTTCAAAATTATGACGTATCGTTTGTGGTATATTATTACTTGGCCTTCGGCAGTTTTGGCTAGTTTTTTTGCTTTTTGGATGTTGTTTTTTACCGAAATAGGAAACGCTTGGTTGCAAATGCCCTGGATGCATGTTAAACTTGGCTTTGTTTTTGTATTGTATTTGTACCATTATAAATGCCATAAAATATTCAAAGAATTACAAAACGATCAGGTAAAATATACTACTAATTTCATGCGTTTGTGGAACGAAGGTGCTACAATTATCTTGTTTGCCGTAGTGTTTCTAGTGATTTTAAAAAATGCTGTAAATTGGATTTATGGTGTAATTGGGATTGTATTGTTTTCGGTTTTAATTATGCTGGGTTTTAAATTTTACAAAAGAATTAGAGAGAAAAAATAGTTGTGAGTTATGGGTTATGAGTTGTAAGTTTATGACGCATAACTCATAACCCATAACTCATAACTTTAAAACATGTTTAGAGTCTTCAAATTATCCATGCTTTCATTACGAGTTCGAATCTTTCTTTCGATGATCGTGGTGATAATTGTAGCTTCGGTTTTGTTAGCTTCTATTTCGATAATTCAATTTAAAAATGAAGCTAAAGAGTACCATCGAGAACGTCTAGAGCGTAAGGAAAACGCGGTGAGAGAACACATCAATTTTTTGCTTTCTACCACAACTTATCCGCTTACAACGGATAATTTAGATTTAATTTTCAAGGATAAAATTCATGAGCTGGCTCATATTCATAACACCGAAATTAATATCTATGACCTTAATGGGAAGTTGTTAAAGTCGTCTAAAGAATCTTTTTCTATAGATAAAGTAGCACCTGCAATTCCAAAATACATTCTTAAACTCGTTCGTTCTTCTATCGAAAAACGTTATGAAGACATTAAAACAATAAACGGAATTAAAAACAGATCCTCTTTTACTCAAATCAAAGATGACAAATTCAAGCCTTTGGGGGTTTTGAATTTACCGTATCAAGAAGACGATGGCTTTTATGACAAGGAATTAAATAGTTTTCTTATTCGTTTAGGACAGGTGTATTCCTTTATGTTGATTGTAGCATTTGCTTTGGCTTACTTTCTTTCGTCCTATATTACTAAGTCATTGAAAACCATTTCGGATAAGCTAAACGAAACCCGATTGAATAAAAAAAATGAAAAGATTTTACTTTCAGCTAATAGTAAAGAAATCAATTTGTTGATTAATGGTTACAACCAAATGGTCGATGAATTAGAAAAAAGTGCTATCAAATTAGCGCAAAGCGAAAGGGAAGAAGCCTGGCGCGAAATGGCCAAGCAGGTAGCCCACGAAATCAAAAATCCATTAACACCAATGCGATTGACTGTTCAGAGTTTTCAGCGAAGATTTAATCCTGAAGATCCTGAAATCAAACAAAAAATGAACGACTACTCCGAAACATTGATTCAGCAAATTGACACCATGAGTGCTGTTGCTTCGGCTTTTTCTAATTTTGCTTCCATGCCAGCACAACAAAATGAAACCTTAAATGTGGTGGATGTTGTCGAATTAGCTTTGGATATTTTCAATGAAAATAATATTGTTTTTGAATGTGATGCTCCTGAGATTATTTCAAAAGTCGATCGTACCCAATTAATCCGGATTATTACTAACTTAGTCAAAAATGCTATTCAATCCATTCCGGAACAACAGGAAAACAAAACGGTTTTGGTTTGGGTAAAAAAGGAGAATAATAATGTATTAATTATTGTTCAGGACAACGGAATTGGGATAAAAACCGAAGATATAAATCGTATATTCGAACCTAAGTTTACCACAAAAAACAGTGGTATGGGATTAGGATTAGGAATTATAAAGAACATTATTGAAAATTATAAAGGCACTATTAGCTTTGAAACCGAATACGGAAAAGGAACTCGTTTTACCGTTTCTCTCCCTATTATTAACTCTTAAATCAATACCATGAACTACAAAAATATTTTGATTGCTCAAGAGGATACTATTGTAACTATTACCATTAATCGTCCAGAAAAATTGAATGCTTTAAACAGAGTTACCATTCAAGAATTGCATCATGCGTTTTCTGCATTGGAACCAATTAAAGAGATTAGAGCTATTATTTTAACGGGTAGTGGTGAGAAAGCATTCGTGGCAGGTGCTGATATTGCTGAATTTGCTGATTTTTCAGTCGAGGAAGGCATCCAGTTAGCCGCTCAAGGACAAGATATTTTGTTTAATTTTGTCGAAAACTTGAGAGTACCTGTTATTGCAGCCATTAACGGATTTGCCCTTGGTGGCGGATTAGAATTAGCTATGGCTTGTCATATTCGTGTGGCATCAGAAAATGCTAAAATGGGACTTCCAGAAGTTTCGTTAGGCGTAATTCCGGGTTATGGAGGAACGCAGCGTTTGCCACAATTAATTGGTAAAGGTCGCGCCTTAGAAATGATACTTTCTGCTAAAATGGTAACAGCTGAGGAAGCCTATAGAACGGGTTTAGTGAATCATGTAGTGGCTCAAGAGGAATTATTATCCTATTGTAATGAAATAGCTCAAAAAATCATTAAAAATTCGCCTGTAGCAATTGGTATGGCTATTCATGCCGTTAATGCCAATTACAAAGAAGGCGAGAACGGTTTTGAAACCGAAATAAAATCCTTTGGAAAATGTTTTGGAACTATAGATTTCAAAGAAGGAACTCAAGCATTTTTAGAAAAAAGAAAAGCGGTTTTTACGGGAGAGTAAGCAAGTAATTCAGTGCGCAGTAGCAGAAAGCAGCAAATTAAAAATTTAAAAAACAAAATGTCATACGAGCCTATATTTGCCCTTTTTTGGGAAAGAGTAAAACAAAGTATTGAAGATAAAACTTTTGCTAAATTAACCTTGGCAAAAACCATTGGTGATACTGAATTAAAAAACATTTATGTTCGTCCAGTTTTGCTGGAAAATGATGTTTTTAGTCTTTCGTTAATTGCAAGATATAAAACCGAAGAAGTTGAAAGTTTTCATAGTTTGGACGAAGCTTATCCAATATTAGCATCTTATATGAACCAACCTTTTTTAAGTGCCTTATTATTCACCACAGAAAACGATGTTGTTTTTAAACTCAATAAAAAAAGAGTGGGAAGCATTACAGAACAAGCTCCAACTTTTAAAAGCGCTTCTGATGTGATTCTGGAAATGAAAGAAAAAGGAATTTGAAAAAGTGTTCAGTGTTCAGGTTTTTAGTGATCAGTTGTTGGAATAAATAAAAAGTTGTTGATTAACTGAATACTAAAAAGCTGAATACTGCTAACTATTTCTCTCCTTCCCATTCAGCATAAAATTGTGCCAAAAATCCTTCCATAAAACGGTGTCTTTGCTGGGCAATTTGTTTTCCCGTTTGGGTGTTCATTTTGTCTTTCAGTAACAATAACTTCTCGTAAAAATGATTAATTGTTGGCGCCTGACTATTTTTGTATTCGTCTACAGTCATTTTAGTGTTTGGCGCAATTTTAGGATCGTAGAGCGTTCTGTTTTTAAAACCGCCATAATTGAACGTTCGGGCAATTCCGATCGCTCCAATGGCGTCTAAACGGTCTGCATCTTGAACAATGTCTAATTCTATGGAATTGAATTTTTTTTCGAAATGGCCACCTTTGAACGAAATGTTCTCAATGATGTTTATAACGGCATGGATTACGTCTTCACTAACATTTTGAGATTCCAGAAAAGTACGGGCAACTTTAGGCCCCACTGACTCGTCGCCATCGTGAAATTTACTATCAGCAATATCGTGAAGTAAAGCACCCAGTTGAACTATTTGCAAATTGCAATTTTCTTCTTTAGCAATCAATAAAGCATTTTTATACACTCTTTCAATATGAAACCAGTCGTGTCCGCCTTCGGCGTTTTCTAATTTTTGTTTTACAAAAAGGATGGTAGTGTTTATTAAATCTGTAGTATTCATTTAAAAAAGGGTATAAAAAAAGCTGATTTTTAAAGTCTAGGCCTCAAAAATCAGCAATATAAATTAATAATGGCAATGGCAATTTCAATAGCAAAAATCAAATAATATTCAATTTGAAATCATTTTCCCATTTCAATCCATCTGAAATCAAAAATCGTTAATCTTCAATCTGAAATCTACAATCTTGCTGGTTCTACCCATTTAAAAATATGAGATTCTTTAGGGATCACTAATCTTTCAGAAACTCTAGCCATTCGAGCAGGTAATTTCATCAAATAATCACGTGCTTTTTCTGCTTCGTCAGTTAAGCCTCCAATTTTTTCAATTTCCCATTTTTCGATTAATTTTTGCATGATTTCAACATAATCTTGTGCTGTGTAAACTCCAATACGTTGTGCTGAATCCGAAAATAATTCGAAGGCAGAACTTATTTTTTGTCCTGATTCTCTTAAAAAATGGGCTGGCATTACAATTTTTGCTTTCATCATGTATTGAAAAGCAAGCATCATTTCGCTAGGGTCAACTTTGAAAATTTCGCTCACAAAATGGCTATACGCATGGTGGTGACGCATTTCGTCTCCAGCTATCATTTTACACATTTTAGAAAGTTTTTTATCGCCATAGTTTTTAGCTAATTGCGAAACTCTATTGTGCGAAACATAGGTTGCTAACTCTTGAAAACTCGTGTAAACAAAGTTTTTATACGGATCTCTACCAGTTCCAATGTCGAATCCGTCATTGATAAGGTGTTGTGTTGTCATTTCTACTTCACGCATGTTCACACGACCAGATAAATACAGGTATTTGTTCAATAAATCACCATGACGATTTTCTTCTCCTGTCCATTGACGTACCCAGGCAGACCATCCGTTTCTTCCTTCATTATCCACTCCTTCTACTTCCATCAACCAGTTTTCATAAGTTGGAAGTGCTTCTTCGGTAATCATATCACCCACCATGGCTACCCAAAAATCATAAGGTAAATCTTTTGAAATTTCGCGTAATTCTTTTACTTCTTCTAAGAAATTATCGCCTTCAGAATTGGGTAAAAAATCAGACGGCTGCCATATTTGTTCCACGGGAATCAAATACTGATCCATGTAGCCCGTCACGTTTTTTTCCAAAAACTGCATAACTTCTAATCGAATGTTTTTTATAGACATTTTATTATTTATTAAAATTGTATTCCTTTTATTACTGCACTTTCAGTCTTCTCCATTAATTCAGGAAAATTATAATCACTTACCTTTAAAGGCTTATGAATTACAAAGGTAAGATGATTTCCTAAACCTACTGGAAAAAAACCATATTTTACCATTTTCCAAGAATTGTTAATACTCAGCGGTACAATGTAAGCTGAAGGTGCGCTTTTGCATAATATTTTTAATCCTGTTGGAGCAAATTCTTTGGGTTTACCTGTTTTGCTTCGGGTTCCTTCTGGGAAAATGACTGCCGAACGTTTGTTGTTTTCAATGTATTCGGATAATTTTTTTAGTTCAGGAATGGCTTGTTTCGGGTCTTTTCTATCAATTAAGGCTCCTCCGCCATGCCTTAAATTAAAAGAAACGCTTGGGATTCCTTTACCTAATTCTTTTTTACTTACAAATTTACAATGAAAACGTCGCAAATACCAAATCATAGCAATAATATCGTACATACTTTGATGATTGGCTACAAAAATCAAAGGTACTCCTTGAGGAATACTATCTCTATTTTCGAATTGATACGTTGTTCCTACTAAGTTAGTACATTTTAGCAAAAAAAAGTTCAAATAGTCCACACTTTTTTTGTGCGCTTGATACCCAAAAATATTCAAGCAAATCCATTGAATGGGATGAAAAATAACCAACGTAAGTCCAAAACACAAATAATAAATAACCGATATAGGATAGGAAATAAGTTTTTGCATTTTAAAAAAATTAGCTGCAAAAGTATGAAATAATTTTTTAGTGCTATTTAATTCCTAAACAATAATAGGTCTAGTGTTAAATTGTACCTTTGTACTTTACAAAAAATGTCTTTTACTGATACAAATGAGCTTTAACTATCCAAAAAACGAAAAACTAAAAAGTAAAATCAGCATTGGATTGTTGTTCTCCGAAGGCAATTCGGTTTCTAAATATCCCTTGCGATTGGTGTATCATTCGGGTTCTTTAAACGAAGGCGAAAAAATAAAAATGGGTGTTTCTGTTTCTAAAAAGAATTTTAAAAAAGCCGTTGACAGAAATCGTTTCAAGCGCATTCTTCGGGAAACGTATCGCCTCAACAAACACATTCTTTTGGATAATTTAGACAAACCGTATGCCTTTATGTTTTTTTATCAAACCAAAGAGCGTTTGTCTTACGAAGAAATTAATACCAAAACCATTCAACTGTTTGAAAAGTTTGTAGCTCAAAATATAAAAAAAGAACTTTCTGACAAGGAAGATGAATCGGGTAAATAATCTATTAAGAGTACGTTTGTTGTCAATTTTATTATTGCTGATTTATTGCTACTTTAGTGGTCTGTAATTTTAACATTATGAACTTCTCTATTAAAAAAAAATACATCATTCCTGTAGTCGCTTCGGCTTTCTTGTTTATTGGTTCTAGTTTTAAAGACAACTTTTTTGAAATTGCCAAGCAAATCGAAATTTTTACGACACTTTTCAAAGAATTGAATACCAATTATGTTGATGAAACGAATCCAGGCGAATTGATGGACAGCGCCATCAAAGGAATGCTGGCGAGTTTAGATCCGTACACAGTGTATTTTAACGAGCAAGATGTGTTGAAATTTAAAATCAACAATACAGGAGAATATACTGGAATTGGTGCTTTGATTACCCAAAAATCAGGGAAATTAATGCTGCGTGAAGTTTATAAAAATTTCCCCGCCGATAAAGCAGGATTTAAACCTGGAGATGAAATTATTCAAATAGGCGATGTGCTAATTGCTGATTTTAAAGACGATGCTTCTCAATTGCTAAAAGGAGCAAAAAATACTAAAATTGACATTCGATTCCTTCGTCAGGGAAAAACCAATACCACCCAAATTTCACTCGATGAGGTCGAAATTAAATCGGTTCCTTTTTATTCAAAGATTGATGATAAAACGGGTTACATTGTTTTGAGTCGTTTTAATAAAAAGGCTTCGAATGAAACCAAAGAAGCTTTATTGGAACTCAAAAAACAAGGTGCTGAACGTATTGTTTTAGACTTAAGAAATAATCCTGGCGGACTTTTAGGCGAAGCCATTAATATTTGCAACTTGTTTGTTCCAAAAAACGAAGTGATTGTAACCACAAAATCCATCAACGCGAAACACAACAATATTTATAAAACTGCTGCTGATCCTGTAGATTTAGAAATTCCATTGGTAATTATTGTAAACGATAAAAGTGCTTCGGCATCCGAAATTGTTTCAGGTGCTTTACAGGATTTAGACCGTGCAGTAATCATTGGAAGCCGAAGTTTCGGAAAAGGGTTGGTTCAAAAACCAGTCGATTTGACTTATAATACACAGTTAAAAGTAACAATTTCCAGATATTTTACGCCTTCTGGAAGATGTATTCAAGCGATGGATTATGCTCATAAAGAAAATGGAGTGGCAGTTCGAACTAAAGAAACTAGTTATAATTCGTTCAAAACCCGCAAAGGAAGAACTGTTTATGATGGAGGCGGAATTTTGCCAGACATCCAAATGGAAGAATCAAAAACAAGTGTCATTGCCAATGCTTTGCTTAAAAACGATGGTATTTTTAATTATGCTACAGTTTATTATTACAAAAATCCAAACTTAGGCAACCAAATTCCAAATTTCACCAATGCTGATTTTCAGGATTTCAAACAATACTTAAAAAATCAAAAAATTTCATTTGACACTGAAACTGAAGTGGCATTGAAAAACACTTTGGCTATTGCCAAAAAAGAAGCCATTGATGGTGAGATTAGTAACGAATACAATCAATTGCTAGCTGTGGTTCAAAAAAGCGAAGCCACGCAATTAGATAAAAATCAAGAAGAAATCAAGAATTTGATTTTAGAAGAAATTATAAAACGATTCCAATATCAGGAAGGTTTTTATCAATATTACATGAAATCCAATTCGGAAATTAAAAAAGCGGTGAATCTTTTGAACGATACTGCAACCTATAAGAATATCTTAAAAATCTAATGATAAAATCTACACTATTAATTTCTTTTTTTGCTTTGAGTGGATTGTGTGCCCAAGAAAAAAAAATTGGAACGGTGTATTTTGACTTTGACAAATACGATATTGATGCTGTCCAGAAACAAATTGTTGCAGATTTTATTAGAGAAATAGACACGACACAATTAGAATCCATACAAATTTATGGCTATTGCGATGATAGAGGCAATAACGATTATAATTTAAAATTATCCGAAAATAGAGTAAATGCAGTCAAAAATATTTTAATTGCCAATGGATTCAAAAAGAACAAAATGGTAGTTATTGAAGGCAAAGGACGCGTGCTTATTGATGATTTTTCGGGCGAAAGCCTAGCTGATCTTCGTTCAAAAAATAGACGTGTTGACTTATTAATTGTAAAGAAAAATAGTTTTGGAAAAGGAATTTATAATTCACTTCAAGAACATCATGAAGTAGGGGATCGCATTTATCTTGAAAACATTTTTTTTGAGTTAGGAAGCAGCAATCTTACGCTGGCCTCTCAAAAAGAATTGGATAAAATAGCCGCGATACTTCAAAAAAATAAAGCAATAGAATTTGAAATTCGCGGTCATGTGTGTTGCACGCCTAACCATTACAAAGATGCTATTGATCGTGCAACTAAGGAAAGAAAACTTTCTTTGAATCGTGCCAAAAGTGTTTTTAGGTATTTGATTTCTAAAAATGTCAATAGTTTAAGGATGATTTATAAGGGTCTAGGAAATCAATTTCCTTTAGGCAAAGGTGATGAGTACGATAGAAGAGTAGAGTTTTTGATTACCAAGAATTAATTTCAAATTAATCTCTGTTTTCAAACATGGCCATAATCTTTGATTTTTCCTTTGTAAGCGGTTTTTTATTGATTTTAACCGATTTTATGATTGCTTCTAACTCAAGCATCAAATCTCTTTTTTCTTTTGAAGGAGAGTAGCAAAAACCCTCTAAAACAAGTATGCGATCGTTTTCTTTGTCAACAATGGCGTAATTGATAAAAGGACCAGACATAAAATCGTTTTTTAATTCCCAGGTTCCCTTCGTTTCATAGGCTTTTTTATAGTTCAGAACAATATTAAAAAAATAAGGCGCATAAGCTTCTTCGGTGATCATATTGGTATTTAATTCTTTGCCATGAATGTATAGTTTTCCTATGGAATCTCTCATTTTTATAATGTTTGAAACTTTACTATTGCTGTTTTCGATACTACTCATAGGGACCTGATACAATAAAAGACTGGTGTTTCCACTGATAATTTCTTTTTTAAACCATGCAAATCCATCTTTTTGAAGCATTAATTGATAGTTCGATGGAACATCAAGATTCAGATTAAAGTTTTCTTTAAAAAATTTCTGACCCAAAAGTGACTTTTTGTTGATGCGTTGGAATTCTTCAATCTCTGTTTGATGAATGGTTTTAATAATTTCTGCTGCGTTTTTTTGAATGAGACACAAAATATCATTAGCTGCTTTTCCTGAAATATGAAACACATTTTGAGGTGAAGCATACTGGTTTTTCACAATTTTAAAATTTTCTTTAGTATCTTTTTTTATAACAATAATGTTTCGGCTATCAGTCATAAAGCCTTCCATTAGTTTTACAGGATATTGATTGATATTAAAAAGAGGTTCTTCCTGAGGTAATCCAATTACTGGTGAAGCAAATTTATTTCGGATGCTATCGCCAATTTCGCCATTCCACAATAAATCATCGATAATTACCGAGATATTATTGATTTTTCCAGTTGCTTTTCTAGCATTAGTTGTTTCCTCTTTGCAAGAAAAGAAAAAAATGGTAATGAAAAACAATATAAAATGGAATCTGTTCATTTTGTATCGATTGTAACCGCAATTCAATCTTTAGATTGGAATTGTTGTTTGAGTAATTGATTAGGTTTCTTATGTTATACGCTGCTAATATCGTTCCATTTTTGTAGAATTAGGATAAAAATAAGGTATAACTAGCAATTATAAGTAAAAAAGGGCTTTATTCTGTTACCAAATAAAGCCCTTCTTGTGTTTTTTGAGATTTAAAATTAACCTCCTATTTTTAATTTCATTCCTGGTTTGATGTCTTCATTGTTGATATCATTCCATTTTTTTATATCTGAAACGGTTACTCCAGATTTTTTTGCAATACTAAATAAGGAATCTCCTTTTTGTACAAGATAGTCTTGCTGCAAAGTCTTGTTGTTTTTCTTAAAAGAAGCAACCGAACTTTTAGAAGTATGTATGGCAACTTCATTCTTAGCCACAATAAGTTTTTTTCCAAATGCAATATTGTTGTCTGAAAGATGATTCCATTCCTTTAACTCGGCAACAGCAGTACCGAATTTTTTTGAAATAGTACCAAGGTTGTCTCCTTTTTGAACCGTGTATTCAATATTTTTCAATTCAGTTGCATGAGTTGTAGCAATAGCTTCTATTTCTTTCTCAGTAATTTGCAATGAAATTCCCGCTTGGATGGTGTTTCCAGTAAGTTTATTCCATTCTTTAATTTGAGCAACAGTTACGCCATTTTCTTCGGCAATAGTGTTAAGGTTATCACCTTTTTGAACAATGTAATTCGAATTTTTATTAGCAATTAAAGTATCCGCTTTAATTTCTTTTTTAATTTTTTCGGTCTTGTTTATTTTGGTTTCTACCGAAGCAACTGCAGTATTGTTTTCAGTGGCTATTATTGTTAGGACTTTCCCGTAGGAAATAGAATTGCTGCTTAATTTATTCCATTTTTTCAAGTCGTTAATATCAACATTATATTGGCGGGCAATACTGCCTAAGTTATCGCCTTGTTTTACTTTGTAATATTGAGTAACACTTCCAACAGGATAACTTGGTTTTTGGACAGTGGCTACTGTAGTAGTGTTATTTTTAAAAGGACTGGTATTTTTAACTTCTGATTCGTGTTGGATGTAAGCGTAAATCTTTTCTTCATTAGAAACAAATACTCCTATTTTCTCTTTTGGTAATCGCAAATAATGATTTTCATTATTATAATGCGGAATTACATTGAGTTTGTACGAAGGATTGAGTAATTGCAATTGCGATATCGGAACGTCCAGCAAATCAGATATTTGATTAAATGTCATCTGCTTTTTAATCATCACAGTGTCGGTAGCAAAATGTTTTACAATTGCTCTGTTGGGTTTAATTCCGTGTTCGTTATGGTATTCGTACAAATACATTGTAGCTAAGAAAGCAGGAACATAACCTTGTGTTTCTTTTGGAAGATGATTTTTAATACTCCAAAAATTTTGTTGTCCGCCTGATCTTCTGATGGCTTTTGAAACATTTCCTGGCCCTGAATTATAAGACGCTAAAACCAGTTCCCAGTCGCCAAAAATGGCAAACATATTCGACATATATTGCGCAGCTGCCTCAGTAGCTTTTAATGGATCGCTGCGTTCGTCAATATAAGAATCGATTTTTAAATTGTATTGTTTTCCTGTATGATACATAAATTGCCAAAGTCCAGTGGCACCCATTTTAGAAACCGCTTTTGGGTTTAATGCCGACTCTACAATGGCTAAATATTTTATTTCTAAAGGAACATTTTGCTTGGCAAATGTTTCTTCAAACATCGGGAAGTAATATTCCGAAATCGCCATAATACGTTCAAATGACTTTTTTCTATTTTTTAGAAATGATTTAATGATGTTTTCCAGTCCTTGATTGTATTGAATGTTAAATGGAGATTTAGCATTCATGGCTTCTAATCTGGATTTTAGTAATTCAGTAGGTAGTTCATAATCTACTTTTTCATCCGTATTGATATTTGCAATATCCTTTGAGATGTCATTGTATAAATCAAGATTTGTTAGTTCTTTAGTCCACAAACTATCCACACAACTCGCTATGTCGTCATGAACAAAGCTGTGTTTTACAGAATCTAAATAAGAAAGCTTAGTTTCTAATACAGAAATTCCCTTGTTTTCGGCAATTTCTTGCGAAAACAGGGGAACTGTTAGTAGTAGAAAAAAGGATAAGGTGATTTTCTTTATATTCATATTTTTTATTGTCAACGTGCTTAATTTTAAACAATTACAGAATTGTTTATGCAAACTTAATAGGTTACAACTAAAAAAATCAATAAATATTGTTAAAATTGCGATAGTTATTCTAGAATGGCAGCAATTCCAGGCAAAGTTCTTCCTTCTAGCATTTCAAGCATTGCTCCGCCACCTGTAGAAACATAACTTACTTTATGTTCAAAACCAAATTGTTTTACCGCTGCAACTGAGTCTCCACCACCCACAAGTGAAAAAGCTCCATTGGCAGTTGCCTCAGCAATGTAATCGCCAAGAGCAATTGTTCCTTTAGCAAATGTTTCCATTTCGAATACTCCTAATGGACCATTCCAAAGAATAGTTTTACAATCTAAAATTACTTTTTTGAAGTTTTCTAATGATTTAGGTCCTGCATCCATACCTTCCCAACCATCAGGTATATTTGTAACATCAACTACTTGAGTATTTGCTGAGTTTGAAAAATCATCTCCTGCGATAACGTCTACTGGAATGTGAATTTGAACTCCTTTTTCTTTAGCTAATCTTAAAATTTCAAGTGCTAATTCTTGTTTGTCGTCTTCACAAATAGAATTACCAATTTTTCCACCTAAGGCTTTCACAAATGTAAAAGTCATTCCTCCACCAAGAATCATGTGGTCTACTTTGTCTAAAATATTTTCGATAACTGTAATTTTAGAAGATACTTTAGAACCACCAAGAATTGCAATTACAGGTTTTTCGCTATCCTTTAATACTTTGTCGATGCTTTCAATTTCTTTAGCTAACAAATAACCAAAACACTTAGATGTTGGGAAAAATTGAGCTATAATTGTGGTAGAAGCGTGTGCTCTGTGAGCCGTTCCAAATGCGTCGTTTACATAAATGTCTCCTAATGAAGCCAATTCTTTTGCAAAAGCAATATCTCCAGCTTCTTCTTCTGCATGAAAACGTAAATTTTCTAATAATAAAACTTCACCTGCTTTTAAGTCATTCGAAGCTTGTTTTGCAATTTCACCTACACAGTTTGAAGCAAATTTTACAGGAACTCCAAGAATGTCAGTTGCTGTTTTTAAGATATGTTGTAATGAATATTTTTCTTCAACTCCTTTTGGTCGACCTAAATGTGACATTAATAGTACACTTCCACCATCGGCAAGGATTTTATCAATAGTCGGTTTTGCAGCTTCGATACGAGTAACATCTGTTACATTAAAATTTTCGTCAAGAGGCACGTTAAAATCAACACGTATTATTGCTTTTTTATTTGCAAAGTTAAAATCGTTTAAAGTCTTCATTAGTATAATTTTAGTTTATTTTTTTGAACTGAAACAAATATAGAAATTTTCTAGTACTATTAAATTTCAAAATTTCAAAAAAATCAATTTTTAGCAACGAAAACGATGTAAACTCACAAATAATTTTATTTCTAACCTATTTTTTAAAAATTTAGGACTATCCGTTTCTTTTGCCAATCGTTGAAAATGACTCACAGATGAAACGGTTTGTAACGGATTTTAGCAGACCGTGATTTACTAAGAGCTTAAAAAAATCCGTTCTATCGGTTCCATCATTGGCATCAATGTCCTGTTTTTTATTTAGTCCGATTGGTATTGTTGGACTGGTATTTTTTTAAAAATGACAGAAAAGCTAAATTTTAGGATTTTAAAAGCGAATACAATTTTTTTGAATTTTAAATCCAAATGTGAAAAGGCTTTTTTTTGGCAAAAAGGTTTTTTGGGGCAAAAAACAGAAAGATTTTTGTAAAGTTTTAGTAGGCTAAACTTTATAGGCTAAACTTTTAGACTTATCCATTTTCTGCTATCTTTGCTTTATGCAATTTTCTGAAATTTTAGGGCAAGAACACATTAAAAACCATCTCACTAGAAGTGCTAATTTGGGCAGAATTCCGCATGCACAACTGTTTGTTGGGCCAGAAGGGAGCGGAACTTTAGCCATGGCAATTGCTTATGCACAATACATTTTGTGTGGCAATGAAAATGGAGAAAATGATGGAGAAAATCATGCTTGTAATATAAAATTCCAAAAATTATCACATCCCGATTTGCATTTTGCTTATCCTACCGTTACTACCGATGAGGTAAAGAAAAGTCCTAAAAGCATTGACTTTATTGTTGATTGGAGGGAGTTTGTAACCCAAAATCCGTATGGCGGATTGTTTGATTGGTACGCTGTGTTAGGCGTTCAAAACAAACAAGGAGAAATTAGAGTTGATGATGCTCAGGAAATTCTGAAATCACTTTCTTTAAAAGCCTACGAAGGCGGTTATAAAATCATGATTGTCTGGATGGCGGACAAATTGAATATTGCTGCGTCTAACAAACTTTTGAAATTGCTTGAAGAACCACCTGAAAAAACGGTATTTATTCTAATTTCTGAACACGAAGAAGATATTCTGCAAACCATTCGTTCCCGTTGTCAAATTTTACACTTTAATGGATTGAGCGAAGCGGTTATTGCCGAAGCTTTGGTTTCCCGTGAAGAAATTGACTCTAAATTAGCCACAAAATTAGCGCATCAGGCACAAGGAAATTACAATGCCGCTTTGCATTTGTTAAGAGATAAAGACGAGGAACATCCGTTTGAACAATGGTTTGTGACTTGGGTTCGTGCTGCTTTTAAAGCTAAAAAAGATGCGGCTGCCATTCAGGATTTGATTCTTTGGAGCGAAAAAATTGCTACTTTAGGAAGAGAAGCCCAAAAGAAGTTTTTGCAGTTTTGTATGGAAATGTTTCGTCAGGCTTTACTAATCAATTATGAAACGCCAGGTTTAGTTTATTTCGAACCAAAAGTGGATAAATTCAAATTAGAAAATTTTGCGCCATTTGTAAACGGCAATAATATTCAAGATATTTTTAAAGAACTTTCGGATGCGATGTATCATATTGAACGCAACGGAAATGCTAAAATAATTTTAACCGATTTGTCCATCAAACTAACCCGTCTTATCCATAAAAAATAATGCCTATGAACAATGTAGCTTCTATTTTAATTTTAGTATTTTTTGGGATTACTTATTTGCAATCCAGTTATGAAAAATTGTTTTATTGGGAAGACAATGTAAACTGGTTAAAAGGACATTTTGCTAATACAAAATTGAAAAATCATGTAAAATTAGCCTTAGCTAATCTCGTTGTAATGGAATTGATTTCGACTGTTTTGTGTTTTGTAGGTTGTATCGAATTAATGGTTAGTAATGGAAGAATATTTGGGTTTTACGGAGCAGTATTCTCGGCAATTACTTTGCTGATGATGCTTTTTGGTCAACGATTAGCCAAAGATTATGATGGCGCCAGAACCATTGTTATTTATTTTATTCCAGCGGTAATGGCGGTGTATTGGCTGAACTAGAAAAAACCAAGGGCAATGTCAATGACAATTTCAATGTCAAAAAACAATTCTGATTAAATCTGAAATCTTCAATCTTCAATCTAAAATCAGATGACACCAAAACATCCTTCAGAATCCTTAACGATATTAACCGATATGGTTTTGCCAAGTGAGACAAATGCTTTGCATAATCTTTTTGGAGGGGAATTATTAGCCCGAATGGATCGTGCAGCCAGTATTTCGGCAGGAAGACATTCGCGACAAGTTTCGGTAACGGCATCGGTAAACCACGTTGCTTTTAATAAAGCTATTGCTTTGGGAAGTGTTGTTATTATTGAAGCAAAAGTGTCTCGAGCATTCAAAACCTCAATGGAAATTTATATTGATGTTTGGGTGGAAGATCGTGAATCTGGCGAAAGGACAAAAGCCAATGAAGCCATTTATACTTTTGTGGCAGTAGATGCAACAGGAAAACCAGTTGAGGTTCCTCAAATAATTCCCGAAACGAAACTTGAAATTCACAGGTATGATGATGCTTTAAGACGCAAACAGCTGAGTTTAGTATTAGCCGGAAAAATGAAACCCGAAGAAGCTACAGAGTTGAAAGCGTTGTTTGTTTAAAATCATAAGTTTATTAAAATAGAATCTAATTTATTTTATGTAATTTTGATACTATAATTTTACAAAAATGAACCTAATAGAAAGATTAAATAAAGAAATATTGGCTTTGTGCAAAAGGCATAAAGTCAAATCTTTGTATGCTTTTGGTTCTGTTTTAACAGATAAATTTACCCCTGAAAGTGATGTAGATTTAATAGTCGATTTTGAACCCATAGACGTTTTAGAATATGGAGACAATTATTATAATCTTAAATTTTCTCTTGAAAATATTCTAAAAAGAAACGTTGACTTATTAGAAGAAAAAGCCATAAAAAATCCCTATTTCAGAAAAACATTAAATCAAAATAAAAAATTGATTTATGGATAACAGTATTAAAACTTGGCTTTTTGATATTTTAAATTCTATAAATGAAATAGAAAGCTATTTTCTAGATACTCCTAAATTGTTTGAAGTGTATCAAAATGATTTAAGAACGAAAAGAGCAGTAGAAAGGAATATCGAAATTATTGGTGAAGCAATGAGCCAAATTCTTAAAGAAGATAAAGATATTCAAATTTCAAATTCCAGAAAGATTGTTGACGTTCGAAATCGAATAATTCATGGTTATGATTCTGTTTCAGATGATGTGATTTGGGGAATTGTAATTAAAAACCTGCCTGTTTTACAACAAGAAGTTGAAGTTCTATTATGAGAGTAGTAATCAGAAAAAGCTACGGAGTTGAAAGCGTTGTTTTTGTAAATTTGTTTATTGTAAAATATTTAAAATGAGTAAGATAATAATTATTTTTTTATTGATAACAACATCTTGTTTTGCTCAGTTAGAATTAAGGAATAATCCATATTTAAAGGGGGAAATAATCTTAATAGATGGCAATGTAAAAAATGGTTTTGTAAAACTTAATGGTTCGGCATTTAGTGTAGAGTTTAAGGAAAACGAAGATCAAAGAAAACCAGATAAAATTGATTATAAAAGCATTAATAAAATTGTTATAAACTCTGAGCTGTCAGGCAGAAGGGAGTTTTATTATAAAAAAACAGACGCAGACAAGTTTTATAAATTCGTTGAATTAATCTATTCTAATAATTTGGAGGTATATGTTTATTCTCCAGATAATCTTAGTTTGTTTTATAGTGGAGTTGATAGAAGTAATGTTAACGATTTTCTTGTTGGGGGAGTAGTATTTAATGGTAGTAATGCAATTTGGATAGGACGGAGCAGTGTTTCAGTGATAAAAGAAAATTTAGCTAAAGCCAAAAACATAAAACATTTATTGTCTAGAAAAGATTCCGAAAAGTTGAATTTTGTTTATTCGAATAAAAAATTGAATGAATACGCTGTTGAAAATTTCAGTGATTGTCCGGGATTAATTTCAAAAATTGAGAATGAACAATTGCAACTTGAAAATATTTTTGAAATAGTTGATTTATATAATAATTGCAAAATATAATAAATATTATAAACAGAGGTAAAATGTTTTTTTAGATATTTATACATTCAAACGTTCCCCTTGCAACTTCCAAAAAAAGAAGTATTTTTACCAAAGATAAGCACCTAAAATAAATGAAAGAAAAGATGAGTACAGAGAAAGAAGCCAAATTAAAAGCGTTACAACTTACCCTTGATAAACTGGATAAAACCTACGGAAAAGGGACAGTTATGAAAATGGGAGATAAGGCCATTGTAGAAGTAGAAACTATTTCTTCAGGTTCTTTAGGTGTTGATTTAGCATTAGGAGTAGGTGGATATCCAAAAGGAAGAATTATAGAAATCTACGGACCAGAATCTTCTGGAAAAACTACTTTAACGCTTCACGCTATTGCCGAAGCACAGAAAGCGGGTGGAATTGCTGCTTTTATTGATGCAGAGCATGCATTTGATAGAAATTATGCTGAAAAATTAGGTGTAGATATCGAAAACTTAATTATTTCACAACCAGATAATGGAGAGCAAGCTTTAGAAATTGCTGAAAACCTGATTCGTTCAGGAGCAATTGATATTGTGGTAATTGACTCGGTTGCGGCTTTGACTCCAAAAAGTGAGATTGAAGGCGAAATGGGAGATTCTAAAATGGGTCTTCACGCACGTTTGATGTCACAAGCATTGAGAAAATTAACAGGAACAATTAGCAAAACCAATTGTACGGTTTTCTTCATCAACCAGTTGAGAGAGAAAATTGGAGTGATGTTTGGAAATCCAGAAACTACAACAGGGGGTAATGCCTTGAAATTTTATGCTTCGGTACGTTTAGATATTCGTCGTTCAACTCAAATTAAAGACGGGGAGAATGTTATTGGAAACAGAACCAAAGTTAAAATCGTTAAAAATAAAGTTGCTCCACCATTTAAAGTGGCTGAGTTTGATATTATGTATGGCGAAGGAGTTTCTAAAACAGGAGAAATTCTGGATTTAGCAGTAGAATTCGAAATTGTAAAAAAATCAGGATCATGGTTTAGTTATGGTGAAACCAAATTAGGTCAGGGTCGTGATGCTGTAAAATCGTTGATCAAAGACAATCCAGAATTAGCTGACGAATTAGAAGAAAAAATCAAAGCGAGAATTAAAGAATTAGCTGAAAACTAATTGATTAAGTTTTTGTAATACTAGAAATGCTCGGCAATTGTCGGGCATTTTTTTTGTTCGAAGTAGAATCAGAATGGATTTTTTGTAAAAAAAAATAGCTTCCAAAAGCAACCTTTTTTATTCTTCGCTGTCTTTATAAAAGAACCAATGAAAAATTGTTAATTTATAAATTCAAAAAAAATGAAAAAAATAGCCCTGTTTTTAGTCTTGATGACCACATTGTTAAGTTGTAGTGTAGATGAGCCAGATCGTTACACTAATTATGTTTTACCAATTGAAAGTTATGTTTTGCCATCAACTTTCTCTGTAGGAGCATCTCATAAAATAGAGTTGAAGTATCAAAAGCCTACTGTATGCTATAATTATGGAGGAGTGTATTATGATTATGGAACTGGTACAGAATCTTTTACAAGAACAATAGGGATTTATGCCAATACAAAGGTAGGAGAAGTTTGTGCAGAAGTAGTACCACCCTTGTCTGATGCTTCTTTTAATTTTGTTCCGCAAACAGCAGGTACCTATACTTTTAAGTTCTATAAAGGTAAAGGTCCAGATCCAGATGATGCAAGCAAAGAGATAGATATTTTTGAAGAAGTAGAAATTGTTGTAGCTGAATAAGAATCTATAAGTTTTAGAGTATAAAATAATCACCTTTATTGGGGTGATTTTTTTGTTTTAAGCGGTTTTAACGTTTTTTTTAGCTTCAAAAGCTACCAATTGAGTGAAAATAGTATTTCTTACTTCCTCCCGAATTTCTTTCCGATTCGATTCGTTTTTACCAAAAGTTTCCACCTGTTTGTGAATTTTTACACGCATAATTCCGGGGCTTCCAGCAAAAAAAGTATAAGGAAAACGCTCTTTATTATCTGCAAAACTGATGGGTAAAATAGGAATTTGGTGTTGAATGGCTAATTTAAAAGCACCTTCTTTAAAATGATCTAAAAGGATTGATTCGTCGCCTGGAACGCCACCTTCGGGAAAAATACAAACACTAAGACCACATTG
Source organism: Flavobacterium zubiriense (assembly GCF_041729725.1). NCBI lineage: Bacteria > Pseudomonadati > Bacteroidota > Flavobacteriia > Flavobacteriales > Flavobacteriaceae > Flavobacterium > Flavobacterium zubiriense. The sequence continues at coordinate 50,387 of NZ_JBCFQL010000011.1, forward strand.
AATTCTTTTTTGAGCTTTTGTAAAAACAGCCATTCGGCTTTTAGAATTGCTTCGATCCACTAAAATGCAGGTTCTTTTATAGAAAAATCCAAAAACTGGAATTTTGGACAGTTCTTGTTTACCTACAAATACAAAAGGATTTTTAATGACGGCAAGCATTAGCATAATATCCATCATCGAAGTGTGGTTTGCCACAATCATATAACTTTTATCTTCTTCAACAGTTTGTTCGCTCTCTACTTTATAATAAAAACCCATTCCGAATAGAATGAATTTGGCCCATATTCGAGCCATAATAAAAAAGTAAGGATAGCCTTTTTCGGAAAGAATCGAAAGTACTAAAAACGGAAACATAATTAAAATTGGTATCGCCATTAGGATGTAAAACCAAATGCGCCAAAGTGTCCAAAAAATTATTTTGATGCCTTTCATGTGTTCAAAAATAAGGAATCCTAAAGTAAGTTTTAGTAAAAACTATTAAATTTGGTAAGAATTAACCGCAAAGAGCTCAAAGTTTTTTCGCAAAGTAAAAAATTAAGGATGACAGAAAATGATATTTCCAGAGTTGTAATTGGTTTAGCCATTGAAGTTCATAAAGCACTTGGTCCAGGTTTGTTAGAAAGTACTTATAAAGAATGTTTGTTTTACAAAATAAATAAACATGGCCTTTTTGTTGAAAAAGAGAAACCGATGCCAGTAATTTTTGAAGAAATAAAGCTAGATTGTGGTTATAGAGTTGATTTATTGGTTGAGAAAAAGTTAATAATAGAACTTAAAAGTGTGGAGTCTTTGAGTGTGATTCATCTTGCTCAAACGTTGACTTATTTAAAATTAGGAAATTATAAACTCGGATTATTGATTAATTTCAATGAAGTTCTGTTGAGAAACGGAATCAGAAGAGTTATAAATAATTTATAAAAAGAAGGAAAAGTGTCGACTTTGCGAAAAAACTTTGCAACCTTTGCGGTAGAAAAAACAAAACAAACTTTGTGAACTTTGCGAAAACTTTGTAACCTTTGCGGTATAACAAAACTACATCGATAGAAATAAATCATAATGGCAAAAATACTTACCGGAGTTCAAAGTACAGGAACTCCACATTTAGGAAACTTACTTGGAGCAATTATTCCAGCGATACAATTATCTAATAATTCTGAAAACGAATCTTTTCTTTTTATTGCCGATTTACATTCGGTTACCCAAATAAAAAACGGAGAAACCTTAAGAAATAATACGTATAGTGTTGCGGCTGCTTGGCTTGCGTTTGGATTAGATGTAAACAAAGTCGTTTTCTATAGACAGTCGGATGTGCCGCAAACAGCGGAATTATCTTGGTATTTGAGTTGTTTTTTTCCGTTCCAAAGATTGACTTTGGCGCATTCTTTCAAAGATAAAGCCGATAGATTAGACGATGTAAATGCAGGTTTGTTTTCGTATCCAATGTTGATGGCAGCTGATATTTTATTGTATGATGCCGAATTTGTTCCTGTAGGTAAAGACCAATTGCAGCATTTGGAGATTACTCGCGATGTTGCTTCTCGTTTCAATTATCAGTTGGGAGAAACCTTTGTGCTTCCAGAAGCTATAATTCAGGATGATAGCATGTTAATTCCGGGAACTAATGGCGGAAAAATGAGTAAATCGGCTAATAACATCATTAATATTTTCTTGGATGATAAAGCGTTGCGCAAGCAAGTAATGAGCATTGAAACGGATAGTACACCACTAGAAGATCCAAAAAATCCAGATACTTGTAATGCTTTTGCTATTTATTCGTTGTTAGCCAATGAAGAGCAAATTGCAATCATGAGAGCCAATTATTTAGGTGGAAATTATGGTTATGGTCACGCCAAACAAGCTTTGTTTGAATTGATTTGTGAAACATTCAAAACCGAAAGAGAGAAATACCACTATTACATTAACAATTTAGAAGAAGTAGATGCTTTGTTGAAAATAGGCGCTGAAAAAGCTTCGACTGTAGCTAATGATGTTTTGGCAAGAGTGAGAGCTAAATTGGGGTTTGGAGTAAAATAATTTTATAGAAAAATAGACCGCAGATTCGCAGATTATTTAAACATAATTAATTTGCGAATTTGCGGTTTTTTTAAAATTTGACAACTTTTGAAAATTTGTCAAATTAAATCGCCTCAAACAATTTTCCTGGCAAAGGTCTAATTACCCCTTTGAGTTCCATGTTTAATAATAAGGCAGAGATTCGGTAAATAGGGAATTCGCATTCCAGCGCAATAATATCCATTAATTCTTTTCCTGTTTTTAAGAGGTAGTCGTAAATTTTTTGTTCGTCGGGATCAAGGGTAACGAACAATTGTTTTTGTATTGCTTTAGTTCCTTCTTTAATGTCCCAATTGAGCATATAAATCAAATCGGCGGCGCTAGTGAGTACGTTTGCTTTTTGAGTTTTGATAAGGTTGTTGCAGCCCGCGCTGTATTTGTCAGTCGTGCGACCGGGAACAGCAAAAACATCGCGGTTGTAATCATTCGCCATATTAGCAGTAATTAAGGAACCACCTCTATCAGCCGATTCTATAACAATAGTGGCTTCGGCAATTCCCGCCACAATGCGATTTCTTTTTACAAAATTTTCTTTATCAGGATTAGTCGAACTCCAAAACTCGGTCATAAAACCACCATTGGTTTCCATCTTAGCCATGTATTTCTTGTGGTTTTTAGGGTAAATTTGGTTTAAACCATGAGCCAGCACCCCAATAGTTTGCAAATTATTTTCCATAGCCAATTGATGTGCTACAATATCTACTCCATAAGCAAAACCGCTAACAATTATTGGGTCGAGCGGAGCTAAGTCTTCGATTAATTTTTTGCAAAATTCAGTTCCGTACGAAGTAATTTGACGCGTTCCCACAATACTAATTATCTTTCTGTTTTTTAAATCGATATTTCCAGCTGTAAATAGCAATACAGGAGCATCAAAACAATGTTTGAGTTTGTCGGGATAATTTTCTTCTTGAAAATAAGAAACGTTTATGTTATTGTTTTGGATAAATTCCAATTCTTTATTGGCTTTGTCAAATACGCTTTGGTCTTTTAGGTTTTTCAGCAACATGCTGCCTACGCCGTCAATGGCTGCCAGTTGGTTGGTTTTGGTTTTAAATACAGCCTCTGCCGAGCCGCAATGGCTGATTAATTTTTTTGCCATTATGTCGCCTACACCTTCGACTTTTTGCAAAGCGAGTATGTAAAATAAATCGGATGTTGTCATGCTATATATTTGAGACTGAAAAGTATAAATTTTCGGGCAGATTGTTAATAAAAATTGTGAATAAAATTTTGATAACTATTTTCATTGTATAACTTTGTAAACATGAATATAGAACACTACATAGGCCAACTTTTGTATCGTTATCAATGTGTTACCGTTCCTGGTTTCGGTGCTTTTTTGACTGAAATTCAATCGGCTCAATGGGTTGAAAACGCAAATTCTTTTTTTCCACCTAAAAAACAAATTTCTTTTAATACCAATATTAAAAATAATGATGGTTTATTAGCCAATCATATTGCCAGAACAGAAAAAACTTCTTATGAATACGCCATTAGTGCGATTCAATATGAAGTTCTGAACTGGAAAAAAGAATTGGAAAAAAACAGAACGTTGACAATTAAAAATGTAGGTAGTTTTTCATTGAATGCTACTGATAATTTAATCTTTACACCATCCGAACAAAAAAATTATTTGACTTCCTCTTTTGGTTTGAATTCTTTTATTGCTCCAGTTGTTAAAAGAGAATCTTTTGAAGAAAAAGAAGAAATTATCGAAGAAACTCCAGTGATCTCTTTGGTTACCGAAGAAAGAAACGGTCGCTCTTATTTGAAATATGCTGCTGTTTTTGTTATTGGATTAGGATTATTAGGCACTGTAGGTTATCCGGTTTATCAAAACCAAATGGCTACAGAAAGAGTTTTGGTTGAGCAAGCGGTACAAAAACAAGTAGAGAGTAAAATTCAGGAAGCTACTTTTTTTATTAAAAGTCCAATGCCTCCGGTAACGCTTTCGGTAAAAACGAATAAAGAGCAAAAATTACCGTATCATGTGGTAGCTGGTGCTTTTAGAGATGAGAATAATGCAGAAGAAGTTTTAAAAAAATTATCTAAAATGGGTTATAAAGCTAGAAGGTTAGAGGTCAATAAACACGGTCTTTATCCTGTGCTATACGGAAGTTTTGCTACTTATGCCGAAGCTCAAAAAGTCAAAAATGAAGTTCGGGAATCAGAAAATCCAGAAGCCTGGTTGCTGGTGGAATCACTATAATTTAAAAGCCTATTCGTAACAGAATAGGTTTTTTGTTTTTAGAGCGAATGACATACTAAGTGTTTATGAGTTTTATAAATAGCTGTTTTTCAATCTATTTAAATCTTAATCCCACTAAAACCCTGCTTTTTTGAGAAGTATTTTATACTTTTGCACTTTGATTCCAGAAAATTTGGAATTATAGCAATGATTATATGAAATGAGCATTACGTTAATTGGTCGCTACAGCGAAAATTATTATGCGAATTACATTTGACCTATAAAAAGGAATAAAAATCTTCAAATGAAAAAGAAAGTAGAAATTCTTGCTCCGGCTAAAAATTTGGTTCAGGGAATTGCGGCTATCAATGCGGGTGCAGATGCTGTATATATTGGTGCTCCGCTTTTTGGAGCGCGTACCAATGCCACCAATTCAGTGGAGGATATTGCCGAAATGGTCAAATATGCTCACTTGTTTAAGGCGCAGGTTTTTGTGGTGATCAATACCATTTTGTACGACAACGAACTAGATGCTTGTAAAAAATTAATCTATCAATTATACGATATTGGTGTCGATGCACTGATTGTGCAGGACATGGCGATTATGGAAATGGATTTGCCTCCAATAGTTATTCACGCGAGTACTCAAGCCAATAATCGCGAACCAAAACACGTAAAATTCCTGAAAGATGTTGGAATGCAACGCGTGGTTCTAGCCAGAGAATTGAATTTAGACCAGGTGAGAGACATTGCCGCAGCAACTGATGTGGAATTGGAATTCTTCGTTTCCGGGGCACTTTGCGTGTCTTTTAGCGGAAACTGCTACATGAGTATCGCTGGTGGAGAACGCAGCGCTAATCGTGGTTCTTGTGCGCAAAACTGCCGTTTGCCGTACAACTTGATTGATGGAAATGGAACGACTTTATTGACCGAAAGTCATTTGCTTTCGATAAAAGATTTGGATTTAAGTGACCAATTGCCGAATTTGATTGAGGCGGGAATTACTTCGTTTAAAATCGAAGGTCGTTTAAAAGACATTGTTTACGTAAAAAATAATACTTCGTTTTTAAGAAAGAAATTAGATGCTTTTTTAGAAAATAATGAGAGTTTCCAAAAAGCTTCTTCGGGTAGAACTTTCTATAATTTCGAACCAGAAATGGACAGAAGTTTCAATAGAGGGTATACCGATTATTTTGTAAACCAACGTAAAGAAAAAATAGGAAACTGGGAAAGTCCAAAATCGCAAGGACAGTTTATAGGTAAAATCACCGAAATCAAAGCCAATGGTTATGTGATTGAAAATCATGATAAGCTAAACAACGGTGATGGTTTATTTTTTATCAATGAAGAAGGCATTGCCGATGGAGTCCAAATCAATATTATTGTGAATGATATTGTGGTGCCTAATACCTTCAAAAATATTGCTGTAGGAACGGTTATTTATCGAAATTCGGATGCAGAATTTAATCGAATTGTAGAAAAAGAAAACGCTGCGGTTCGAAAAATTGGCGTAAGTCTGCGTTTTTCTGAAACGGAGGAAGGTTTCCAATTAACAGTTGTAGATGAAGACGGACACCAAAGTGTATCAAATTTGGTTACTGAAAAAGAACTGGCAAAAAGCGAAGATTCGGTAATCCCGAATATCACAAAAAACTTAGCTAAAACAGGAAATACGCCTTTTGTAGTTGACAATATTGAAGTAGAATTTTCTAAGAATTGGTTCTTGCCTATTTCGAAAGTGAATGAAGTTCGAAGAATTGCTTTGGAACAATTGATTGATATTCGAATCAACGAATACCACAGAGAAGAATTCCAAATTGCAAAATCGGATATTCCTTATCCAACCGGAAAATTAGATTTTACTTTCAATGTTTCGAATAAATTAGCGAGAGCATTCTATAAAAGACACGGTGTAACCGAGATTGAAAAAGCATTCGAATTGCAATGGGATCCTGGAAAAGCCCGTGTGATGACAACTAAATATTGCGTGAAATACGAGTTGGGTAAATGTGCCCGTTTTCAGCGTGATACTATGGGAGAAAAAGTAAAAGAACCGCTAACGTTAAAACACGGCGAAACGGAATACAAACTGAAATTCAACTGCAAACCGTGTGAGATGGAAATTTGGGAAAAAGATGCCGAATTTGAAATCATCGACCAAGACGAGCAATTGGATTATGTGAAAAGAAGATAATATTACTATTATATTTTACCGCAAATTCGCAAATTTCTTTTTTAAAGACTAAGTAAGGCTTGAAAATAATTTGCGAATTTGCGGTTATTTTTTCTTAGTCTGTGAGTAATTACACTTCTAAAATACTAATCTCTGCATCATTCAAATCAGCGGTGATATAGATTTGGCACGAAAGGCGGATGTTTGCTTCTTCAAAACCTAATTTGGATAAAGTGGCGGGTTCATTGCGTTCTTTTAGCGTTGAATTTCCTGTAATTCCGCTTGTTTTTACTACACAGGTTGCACATCGGCCTACGCCGCCACATTCGCCAAAACTTTCCAATTGTAATTCTTCCTTAAGCAAATACATGAGATTAGGATAGCTGCCACGACGCGTTGCAATCGGAGTTTGAATTCCGTTTTCAATAACAGTGAATGTGATGGTTTTGAGTTTCTTTTCCATTTTTTTAAACCGCAAGGTTCGCAAAGTTTTACGCAAAGTTCGCAAGGTTTTTTAAATAAACCATTAAGGCATTAAGTTTAGTTAAGAAGAGTTCTTTTATGTTTTATTTTTTCAGTATTCTTTGCGCAAAACTTAGCGGTTAGAGACTAAATACTAAATTTACTTAATGCCTTAATGGTAAAAAAACAAACCGCAAATTCACATTAAAAAATCTGTGAATCTGCGGTTAAAATCTTTGCGAACTTTGCGTAAAACTTAGTGCTCTTAGCGGTTAAGTATTAACAATATTCGTTGTAAGCATCTTGCAAGTTCTCAGCAATCATTTCAGCTGGACGACCTTCAATGTGGTGACGCTCTAACATGTGAACCAATTCTCCGTTTTTGAACAAAGCCATAGATGGCGATGATGGAGGAAAAGGAAACATGTGTTGTCTTGCAGCATCTACTGCTTCTTTATCAACTCCTGCAAAAACAGTGATTAAATGATCTGGTTTTTTAGCACCTTCTAAGCTCAATTTTGCTCCCGGACGTGCATTTCTTGCAGCACAACCACAAACAGAGTTTACAACAACTAATGTTGTTCCTTCGGCTTTGATAGCATTTTCTACGTCTTGAGCACTATGTAAATCTTGAAAACCAGCTGTAGTTAATTCAGCTTGCATTGGAGTTACCATTTCTTGTGGATACATATCTTTTGTATTTTAATTTGTAATTTTTGAATAGGCAAAGTTACAAAGAATCTGTCGAACTCTTTGGTTTGGATTATAAAGTTTTGTTATAGTTTGATAGTCATTTTCGAAACGATAAAAGCCTATATAAATTTCTTGAAAAAAAGAAATTTTCTTTTTCCCCTTCCCTAAAGGGAGAAAAATTTCTTAAAAAATTCATCAAAATTACACCCTTTAGGGTTGGGGAAATTAATTTTGATGAATTTTAAACAAATCTAAAATAACGTCCTGATTTTAATAATGCTTTTATAAAAAGCATTTTAGGGCATTTTAGAATGACTTTGATATCTTCAAACAATGAAGTTTCTTCGTCCAGAAATTTAAAAATCAAAGCTGGGTTTCCATTTTTGAACATCGAAGAAAAAATACGAGAACCCAATTCGTTTTGTCGGTGTAGAATATCCAGTAAAAGCAAGTCGTAAAACCAGAATCTATTTTTGAGGTGAAATTTTCTAAGATCCGTTTCTTGTTGAAGAAAGGCAATTAATTGTGATGATTTTTTATCAGCGTTTTTAAAAGTATAACCCGTACTGGCTTTTGTCCATCCGCCCGCTGTGCCAATGTTGAGTACGCGTTTGCTGTTTTTTTGCCAAAAAGGATAACAGGTCATAGGGATACTGCCTTGTTCTTTTTCGGTTATTTCGAAATTTTGAATGCCAAGTTTCTGAATGTAATTTTCAATTTCGATTTCGTACTCCTCTTGTTTTAAAAGGTCAGCCGAGAAAAGCGTGTATTCAATCAGCGCTTCGTTTTTGGAAACGGGTAACACATACATGAATCTAGTATTGCCTTTTTGGGCAACCGAAAAATCCATAAAAGTAGCTTGTTCCGGATTGAAAACGGCTTCGGTTGATTGTATACTCCAACCAATAAAATGCTGTTGCAATACTGGGAATTTAGTTTGCTGGACAACAGTTGTTTTGTTGTAAATACTATTAAAAACTTGGTTGCAAGTAAACGAATTGTTTTCAGTAGCCACAAAAACGTGGTTTTCCAATTCATTAATATCAGTTACTTTTTCGGTGAAAAAAGTGATGTTTTTTTGTTTCGAAAGCCATTCGAAAACAAAATTATAAAAATCCAATCCTTGAATTTTATAGTATTGATACGGTTGTAAGTCTAATTTTCGATTAAAATTTTCATTGGCAAACAGGGCATAATCCCATTTTTTTGAAACAATAGAATTCCAGATTGAATTTTCTTTTTCCCAAAAACACCAAGTCCTGTCATTGCTTTTCTTTGGAGATTCATCCAATAAAAGTATGCTTTTATCATTATATTTTCCAGATTGTGCCATTTTATAGACCGTCAATAAAGCGGCTAAACCAGAACCAGTAAAAATATAATCGAAGTGTTTCATAGTATTGGAAGCGAATTCTTCTCAAAAGTAACCAATTATTTTATTTTTTCTAGAATAACAATTAAGTCCTTAGCATTTAGCAGCGAATGCTTTTGAAACACAATCGAAAAATCAGTTTGCAAAATGGTAACTGTTGGATAAACCACTTGCGAATTAATGGTGGCTAATGCTGTGGCGAGTTCGTGAATTCCAATATTTTGTCCTTTTGGTTTGAATTGAAACTTATGATTATTAAATTGAATGTCTTCTTTAGTTTCTGCATCCAATGAAATGAAGTAAAAATTTGAATTTAAAAGACTAATAATTTTAGGGTTTTTGAAAGTGGAATTTTCCATCATCTTACAGTATTTGCACCAGTCTGTATGTGTAAAAACTACAAATGGTTTTGGATTTTCCTTGGATAATATTTCGGCTTCCTCGAAAGTATAGGTTTTCAGTTGAGCAAAACCAGATGGAATTGTCCAAAAGAAAATCAATAGGATGTAAATCGCTTTTTTCATTTAACCTTTTTAGTTTTTTGCTATGGATTTAAATAATTTTTAAAATTCTGTGTAAATCTGCAAAATCTGCGTGCCAATTTTTCTCACGCAGATTTTGCAGATTTACGCAGATGTTAATCTTAAAATTTACTCACTAATAAAAATTATAACGCAATCCAAAGAAACCTCTAATTCCTTGGTTTGGGCCGTAAACATAAGCTGTGTCAAATGTTAATCCATAAGGATTATCAGCTGTTGCTACTACTTTTCCGTTGTTGTCATATTGTACATTTTTATCAAAAGGATCTTGTGCTCTGGAAATCAAGAAAGGATTATTTCGTTTTGGAGTAAAATTAAGCAGATTTTTGATGCCAGCATACAACTCAAAATTTTTCCAGCCTGAATAAGTGCATTGAATGTTTTGTAAACTGTACCAAGGCGAATTTGGATTTCTTGGATCGGTTTCGCTTAATAATGGAAGTTTCATCGGACTGTAAACATTTCCGGTGTAATCAATGGCTACATTAATGGGGGTTATTTTATACGAAACCGTCCAAGTTCCAGTAAAGTTTTCGGTTAGAAGAGGTCTTGTTTTAATCCCGTTTTCAACATTGGAAACATCCATATAAGTAGCACCCAAAATGAATTTTAAACCATTGGTAAAATTAATGTCCGTATTACAGCTGATTCCCTGACTTAAAGCATAACCATCAATGTTGTTGTAAATGATTTTATTGGGGTCGGTTTCATAATCCGATACAATTTTGTTGCTGAATCGGGTGTAGAAAGCTGTAGTTTCAATTCCAATAAAAGTACTATTGTCCAAATAAATTTTCTTGATGTAGTTCAAATTAGCATTGATGGATTTTTCGGGGTCTAGATTTTCAGCAATTTCCACTTTGCGTGAGCCTGTCAAAGCAGCGTGATCTTCGGTAAAGAGATTAACCACCCTAAATCCAGTTCCTGCATTCAATCGAAGAATATTATTGTCATTGAATTTTACTTTATAGGCAAATCTGGGTGTAACAATGTTTCCGTGAATCGAATTGTAATCGTATCGAATGCCTAAAAGCAGTTTATGTTTATCGTTAAAAGTGATTTCATCTTGGAGAAATATTCCAGGAAGCCAGGTTTTTTCAGGATTATTTTCGTTTAAAATTGCCGTTGCTGGCGTATTGTCGTCATAATAGGTATATCGTGAAGCAAGACCAGCCAGCAAATCATTTTTACCTATTTTCTTGTCCCAAGTCAGTTGTAGAAATCCAATTTTTTGATTCGCAATATAAGAAGTTGTTCCGTAGCGACTGTCTTGAAAATGAGCTGTTCCCGAGAAGGAAAGCATTAGTTTTTCGGTGGTGGGTAATTGATAACTTCCGATTAGTTCGCCCCGTTTTGTGTAAATACTTTCGCCATAAATTGCATCACCACCTCGGTATTTTTTCTCCCAACGAACATCGCCACCCCAACGATCTTCATACATTCCGCGAACCGCAACCGTAAATAATCGGTTTTGATTGCGAGAAAAATTCCATTTATTAAAAACCGAAATTCTATTTTGTGCCGTTACATCGGTAAATCCATCATTATCATTATCAATGGTTTGGTCGTAATTGTAATAATTGATTCCTAATAGGGAAGTTGTTTTTTTTACATTGAATTTCACGCCCAAATCCGCATTCGTTTCCAGCCAAGAAGTGGTAAATACATCGGCAGAAAATAGAGGAGCATTGCTTGGGTTTTTGGTAATAATGTTGATTAAGCCTCCCACAGCTTCACTTCCGTACAAAGAAGAAGCGGGGCCTTTCACAATTTCGATGCGTTCTACCAATGAATTCGGGATTCCAGACAATCCATATACGGTCGATAAACTACTAACAATCGGCATTCCGTCAATCAATACGGAAGTATAAGGACCTTCGAGTCCGTTGATGTGAATGTCACCTGTGTTGCAAATGCCACAGTTGAGTTGCGGTCTTACACCGTTTACATTTTGCAAAGCTTCATAAATACTAGCTGTTGGATTTTTCTTAAAAAACACTGGTGTATAGACTTCAACAGGAACGGTACTTTCGAGCCTTCTAACAGGTTTTAAAGTTCCAGAAATCACCACTTCATTCAATTCATTTTGACTGTCTTTTTTAGCAATCGAATCCTTTTCTAGATTTGGAATTTCGCTTTGCGAAAACATTATATTGCCCAATAATAATGCTGAAAATAAATATTTCATTGAAGTAAATTAAATTTTAGACAAATCTAAAAATAATATTTGATTAACAAAACATATATTTAAAATAATTCAGAAAACCAATGGTTTAAGTAAGATAATAGTGTTTTAATATATGAAAAAGGCATACAAAAACTGCATGCCTTTAAAATGTTTATCCTTTACAACATTAATGTGCCACGCTATTTTCATGACCAAAAATGGTGATTCGGTAAGGTGTAGCAGATGTTTTTATTTTCTTCACAGCCAAAGTTGAAAGGTTCACTTGAAGCAATTCTCCAGCAGTTGGTAAAGTGATGTAAGCAAATCGTTCTGTCAATTCCAATTGCGGTTTTTGGGTTGATTTTGTATCAGTTTCGGCAATTATAGTCGCGCTTTTGTCCAATGACAAACTGTTTAAATCAAATAGTTTAAATTCACCTGAATGCAACAAAACACCAAGTTTCTTTTGATTATAGCTTACTTTACCTTGCATGATTGTAGTATTTTCAAAAATTGGAGTCACGCTATTTGCTACAACATCAATCAAGAAAGCTCCTTTGGCAGCAGTAAAACCTACAAATTTTCCTGGGTAAGCCGTTTCTAAAATTGTACCAAACCAAGCCGTCCCAAAATCAGTAGGGTGAGCAATGTATTTTTGATCGCCGTTGCTTTCTACCACAAGAATGCCACTTGATGAACCAAAAACCGCATAGGTTCCATCGGTTGCATTTCCGTGGATTCCTTTGGTTACTAATTTTGCAGCATGAAGTGTTTTCCCGGTGTTATCAATAATTTTTACTTTTTCAGGAAGTGTTCCTGCAATAGAATTGTCTTTTTCAGTAATGGCGTAAGTTCCATTTGAAAAAGTGGCCATTGCACCGTGATGCGCCAAAAGACCTGCGTTAATAGTTGTAAACTTAGCACCTAGAGTATGTACATCAGATTCTTTGGCTACAGCTAAAGTGCCATCACCATCATTAAAAGTCAATATTTCTCCTAATTTACTTTTGAAATGAGTGGGTAAAAGTGAACTCCCTGTCAAGAATCCAAATTTTGGAGTTCCTTTGGTATCTACGTGGTCGCCATGGAATTCAAATCCGCTGTCAAAAGTTTCAACCGTGTTATCGGCTCTGTGGATGATTCCAGCAAATCTGCCTGATTCAGTAGTATATAATGCCGATTTTGGAAATTTAGCATTAAAGAATGTTGCTGTTCCATCGACTGGATTAACCAATGAAAGTTCAGTCGTTTTTTCATCAGAGACTAATATTCTCAGGTAGGTGTGTTCTTGATTGGTTTCTTGCGAATGCTCATCGTGATCGTCATCAGTACTACAAGAGACTGCAAAAGCAGATAAAGCGAATAAAAATAATAGTTTGTGAAATTTGTTTTTCATAAGTAATGGTTTAAATTAAATGTTTATGTTGTTGATTATCAATGTTTTTTATCTTTTTTAGATGTTAAAAATTAGGCATTAGATATCCTCAAGACCTCAAAAAAGGTCTTGTAGGAAACAATCAAAATCAGTTATTTTTTTATAAAACTGAAATAGAGAAAGTAACTTCGGCATCGGTTGAACCGCCTGCATTAGTGATGTCTCCAGAAGCCACATTTGCAGCTGATTTATTCGGCTCGTGTCTTAAAGTGATGGTCAAAGTTCCCGAAGCAGCTTCGGTAGTTACAAAAACGGATTGTAAACCAATTGGTTTTCCATTGGTGTCAAAATTACTAGCCGCAGTACCATAAGTAAAAGCATTTAATGTTCCTGTTGTTTGATAAAAAAGTTGGTGATCTAGTCCTTCTTCAAGAATTTCAGGTGTGATGTCTTCAGCAGGATTTGCTAGATCGTTTTTAAAAGTGACAGTGCCATTGTAGGTTTTGTTTTTTGCAAATGGACCTGAAACTGTAATTACAGGAGCATTTGCACCTTCGCCATCCAAATCTTTGTATTGCAAAGTAATAGCCGTTCCGCCGCCTACTGGAGTGTAAATTGCCGTAACCGTAGTAATTAATTCTTCTTCATTTACTGGCTTTGGTGTGTCATCATCGTTGCTACAAGAAGAGAATGTTAAGGCAGTTACAAGTGTAAGAGCATAAAGTTTGAAATTTTGAATTGTTTTCATTTTGTTTGAATTTAAATTAAAGGTATAAAAGTTTAATAATTGAATTTGAGTTGAATTTGAATGCTTCGCCCGATTTCATCCGCAAAAAAGCGTTGACGGTTTAAATAATCCCGGTACGAAACATTGAAAATATTTTGAACAGAAAAAGCTAATGTTGTGGTTGTATTCTTGAACGTTTTGAATTTCATCTCCGAATAAAAATGCAATAAATGATAGGCTGGAGGAGGCGTGCTGATATCGACCAAAACCGATTCAAATTCGTTGTCTTTGATAATATTGGTAAAAAAATTATTGTCAGGGTATTGGTTTTGTTGAAAAACCACTTCGCTTTTTAGTTCCAAAATAATTGCGTTCCATTCTTTTTTAGAAAAACGAATTTTATTGTTCCAATTCAATGGAGGCATATCAATTAGAGGTTCGTTTTGGCGAATGTCTTTTCCGTTTACATACCCCATCGAAAACGAGTGTTGCCATTGGTTGCTAATATCCCAATGCGTTTGAACATCGATTCCTAAAAGTCGGGCATTAGTTTGCTGGTATTCCCAAACAGGGAAAGCACCACGAATGGTAGTTTCAAAACCAACAGGTTTCAAAAAGATATAGTCCTGAATCTGATTGATATAAGGGTTGATTTCAAAAGAAAATGTATTGATTTTTTTTTGGATGTTTACTGATAATTTGGTCGATTGTTCTTTGTTTAAATTCAAATCACCCAACTCAATCACGCCAGTAGAATGATGCAAACCGTCACTAAAAAACTCTGAAGGATTGGGATTTCTAGAAGCAAAACTTAGATTCGTGTACAATTGCCAGTTGTTTCTCCATTTTTTATGAAAACCTGCACTTGCCGAAGCATTGTGAAAAGTAAAACTCGGTTTGGTAAGCCATTGTGTGCCAAAATCGCCAACTATAAATTTTGAAAATTCCTCATTGAAGCCTCGTTCGTCCCATCTTGATTTTTGGTAAAATTTAGTCGCATCAATTTTCGAAAAATCATACCGCAATCCACCATCGAAAGAAAAACTGTCCGAAAAATTATAATTTACAATTCCGTACGCGCCAAAATCAATTTTGTCATAATTAGGAATCAACGGGCGAATTCCTGTTGCCGGATTCGCATAATTATTTTGTGAACTGGCACTAATTCCTGATTTTAAATCCCAATCGTGTTCCGTTTTCTTATAGTCAATATTTAACGAATGAGTTTTTAAGTCCAAATCTAAAGCAGCAGTATTTTTATAATCGCCTCTTCTTACATCATATTCTAATCTTTTGTTGAATTGAAAAGCATATTGAAATGATACAAATGCCGATTCATTGAAGGAATAATTGAAATTGAATTTGGTAATTTGATGTTCGACATCTTGTTTGGGATTTTTGATGTTAAACGTAAAATCATTGATAACTGATGGCACTTTATTGTTAATCGATTGGTACAAGTCATTCACATTTCCAGTATGCGAAGCACTCAAAATTCCAATTACCGATTTGTAATAGCTATAAAAAGCTGTTGCATTGTATTTTTTTGCTGTGTATTTAATATCGCCCGAAAAGTTGGCTTCTCGATTGCCTGTATTAGATAAAACATAATCTACAGCTTGCTTGTCGCCCATGTATTTGAGAGTGGTCAAAGCATTCCAGCTAAAACCTTGATTGTTTCCTTTGTGAATGCTAGAACTAACCGAACCGCCTTTGCCATTAGAATCATAGTTTAAAATTGTTTTTCCAAAAAGCGTGTCTTTTTTCACACTTACAGGTTCAATAATTACTAAACCACCAATGGCATCGCCGCTGTATTGCAAGCCCGAAGCGCCTTTTATCACGGTAATTTTGCTCGCCGAGTTAACATCAAAGTTGGGTGCATGTTCTGTTCCCCATTGTTGATCTTCTAGTTTCACATTGTTATTAATTACAGGAACTCTGCTTCCGTATAAGCCATTGATGATGGGTTTTACAACCGTATTCCCTGTTTTTAAACTCGAAATTCCAGCTACTTCTTTCAATACATCACCTAAGGATTGATTGCTGTATTTTTCAATAGTTGCTAATTTTATTTGCTGTTCTACGACCGATTTAGTACTGTTATTGTTTTTTTGCTGTATTATGACTTCATGTAGTTTGGTTGTGTGGAGCTTCAATTTAAAATCAATTTTCAAATCGCTTTTTAGGTCAATAATGGTATCTATGGATTGGTATCCAAGGTGTGAAATAAATATTTTTGTTGCGCCATTAGGCAAGTTATTGACACTATAATTCCCTGCAGCATCACTACTACTAATTTTTTGACCAATATGAATATGAATCCCCGAGAAGTTTATGGGTTCGTTGCATGTTATTTTTCCACTTATTGTGTTTTGCGAATAAATACTATTGGCAAACAGAATAAGCGAGAAAAAAACGATAATTTTCTTCGACATTATTATAGTTTAAAATATATAAAAGCAATATCATTTTGGTATAAAATGATTTGTTCTTTAGCTATTTTAAAATATGGGTGGTCCCCGAAGCGAGAAAAGACTGCCTTTAAAAAAAGAGGAAGGTTGTGGAGTAAAGTTTGAAATGGAAGTCCCTACTACATTATTTTTATTGAAAGGGAATACGTAAAAATCAGTGGTAGTGAAAGAACTAAAACTAAAATCGCAAGTGAAACATTTTTCAGAAATGCTGTGATTATTGCTAATATCAGCTTTGTTTTTAGAATGTTGATGCGAATGTTTTGCACCCATTTGTTCAGAATGATGATTATAAGCATGTACTGACTGAAACAGTATTGAGAACAATACTGCTATTGACAGAAGAACATTGATTATGATATATTTTTTTTTCATTCCCGAAAAACGGATAATTTTTTAATCGACTAAAAAAAAGATCAATTATTGTCTTTTCTTGTATATTTGCTTAATGCAATTCTGTTGCAAATATAGAGATCTTATTCTTAAACGCAACAATGTTGCGATTTATTTTGTGAAAAATGAAAAACACTCGAAATACTACTGCTAAATCAGCTATTCTAGAATTGATAAAAAATTCTGAAGTAGCGTTGTCGCATGCTGAAATTCAAAAACTGAATCAGGATTTGTGCGATAGAGTAACTATTTATCGAATTTTAGATCGTTTGGTTGCCGAAGATGTGATTCATAAAATTGCCACTCCTGACGGAACGATTAAATATGCTGCCTGTCATCATCATCATGACAATCATCAACACACACACAATCATGTCCATTTTAGTTGCGAAAAATGCCATTCGGTTACTTGTTTAGATTCCGTTGAACCTTCTTTCAACGTTCCTGAAAATTATTTGGTTAAGGAAGTGAATTTTACATTATCTGGTTTGTGTCCAGAATGTATTTGACATGTTATTTCAATTTTAGACTTGACTAAAAAAAAGATTTGATTAATATAATTTTTATATATTTGCGTAATTAGTTTAGAATTACAATGGGAAAATCACTTGAAGAAGTTCATCAGTCGGTTTCGACACAGAATAAAAAATCTGTTTTTAGAAAGATACTTGCTTTTTTTGGTCCTGCATATTTGGTAAGTGTGGGTTACATGGATCCAGGAAACTGGGCGACGGATATTGCGGGAGGAAGCCAGTTTGGGTATTCTTTACTGTGGGTTTTGTTAATGAGTAATTTAATGGCGTTGTTGTTGCAAAGTTTAAGTGCGCGACTTGGAATCGTTACTCAACGGGATTTGGCTCAAGCTTCAAGAGAAACGTACTCCAAAGGAATTAATTATATATTATACTTTTTAGCCGAAATTGCTATTGCAGCCTGCGATCTTGCAGAAGTATTAGGAATGGCAATCGGGATTAATTTACTATTTGATATTCCATTAATCGAAGGAGTTCTAATTACGGTTTTAGATACTTTTTTACTGCTTTTTTTAATCAACAAAGGCATCCGGAAAATGGAAGCTTTTATTATCGTATTGGTCGCTATTATTGGTTTTTCTTTTATTTTCGAAATGATTTTTGCCCAGCCAGAACTGGATAAAGTAATTTACGGTTTGATTCCTTCGATACCTACTGAAACTGCTTTATACATTGCTATCGGAATCATTGGTGCAACGGTAATGCCGCATAATTTATACCTTCATTCGTCATTGGTACAAACCCGAAAATTTGACCGATCTCGAGCAGGAATCAAGCAGGCTTTGAAATACAATTTTATCGATTCGACTATTGCTCTGAATTTAGCTTTTCTAGTAAATGCAGCTATTCTAATTTTGGCAGCAGCCACATTCTATAAAAATGGCATGTTTGAAGTGGCCGAAATTCAAGACGCACATCAGTTTTTAGAACCACTTTTAGGAAACAAATGGGCTCCTATTTTATTTGCCGTTGCCTTAATTGCAGCAGGACAGAGTTCGACAATTACGGGAACTTTAGCAGGACAAATTGTAATGGAAGGCTATTTGAATTTACGAATCCAACCTTGGGTAAGACGAATTATCACACGCTTAATTGCCATTACTCCTGCTGTAATTGTGATTTTAATTTATGGAGAAAGTGTCACTGGAAAATTATTGATTTTAAGCCAGGTAATTTTGAGTTTACAACTCGGTTTTGCTATTATTCCGTTGATTCATTTTGTGAGTGATAAATCGAAAATGAAAGGATTTCATGTTTCGAAAACCACTCAGGTTGCCGCTTGGATTATTGCTACAATTATCGTTTCATTGAATGCTAAATTGGTGTATAACGAAATAACCGGTTGGCTAGAAATTTCTGAAAACCCGATTATTTTGTGGTTAACGGTAGTTCCACTAGCATTTTTTTTCCTAGGATTGTTACTGTATATTGTTTTCAAGCCTTTTATTACCAAGGCAAAGCAGGACATTCAAAACCATTCGCCACACAATTTAAAACTGCAATTTTCTAAATCAGAAAGTTATATCAAAAAGAATATTGCTGTTTCGGTTGATTTTTCAGATGCCGATGAAATTGCTTTAAATAGTGCTTTTGAATTGGGAGGAATGGATGCAAAATACACTCTAATTCATGTGGTAGAAACGGTTGGAGCCATGGTTTATGGAGAAAATATTGACGATCATGAAACCAGTATTGACGAAAAATTACTGTTAGAATACAAGCAAATACTTTCGGAAAAAGGATTCCATGTAGTAACAGAGCTTGGATTTGGTGCGCCTAACAAAGTGATTCCTGCTGTTGTTAACAAAGGTGATTTTGATGTTTTAGTGATGGGAACTCACGGTCATACGGGCTTTAAAGATTTGATTTTTGGAACTACCGTTGATAAATTGCGTCACAAAATTTCAATACCTTTGTTGATTGTAAAAAAATAAGTTTAAACACAAAGCTCATAAAGAGGGCACAAAGTTCACAATATTCTGTGAAAATCTGCAATCTAAAATCGTTAATCTGCAATCCTAAATCAAATGACTTTTTCAGAAGAAAATTATCTAAAATCAATATACCATTTAACTTCATCGTCTGATGCAGGAGTGAGTACCAATGCTATTGCCGAAATGATGGAAACCAAAGCATCTTCTGTTACGGATATGCTTAAAAAATTGGCAGAAAAAGATTTAGTCCATTACAAAAAATACCAAGGTGTTTCCCTTACTGCAAATGGAAAATTGGCGGCCAAAATGATTGTGAGAAAGCACCGTTTATGGGAAGTTTTTCTGGTCGAAAAATTAGATTTCTCCTGGGATGAGGTACATGATATTGCCGAACAATTGGAACATATAAAATCAGAAAAGTTGATTAATAAACTGGATGATTTTCTAGGTAATCCAACCGAAGATCCTCATGGTGATCCCATCCCAGATGCGCAAGGAAAAATTATCAATACCGAAAAACACTTGCTTTCTGAATTATTGGAAAATCAAAAAGGGATTTGTGTTGGTGTGAAAGATACTTCATCTGAATTTCTAAAATATTTAGATAAACAGGAAATCTCGTTGGGTTCTAAAATTGAAATTATCGGAAAAGAAAGCTTTGATTTGTCTCTAAAAATCAAATTGAACAATCAGGAATTAACCATTTCGAATAAAATTGCGAGTAATATTTTTGTAAAAGTGGTTTAGTTACAACCACAATCGCCACTACCACAATTAGTATCTGATTTTTTCTTTTTGAAAAAGTATTTTTTAATAAGGTATCCAATGGCAATTCCAAGGATACTAAAAGCTATAATTTCTTGAAAACTCATATTTTTAAGAGGCTATTTTTTCTAAAGCAATGTAGTTTTGGAATTTTCCTTTTTGGTCAAACATTGGATAAGCTTCGATTTCACACCAATAAGAATCTCCATTTTTTCGGTAGTTTAAAATAACTTCTTTGAATGGTTTTAAATGGGTTATTGCTGTTTTAATCTTTTCTCTAGTTGCTTTAGAAGTTGCTTTACCTTGAAACATTGACGGTGATTTTCCAATTATTTCATCGGGTTCATAGCCACTAATTTTTGAAATAGTTTTAGAGACAAATACAATTTTAAAATTAACATCGGTAATAATGATTTCTCTGTTATCTTGTTGAGACAGTTTCAAAAAATCCTTTTTATTGCTCCAATTGGACTGCATTTTTTTAAACAAAAAGGCGTCCGAAAAATAGGTTTTTCTAAATTCCCATAACGTCGGTGGTAGCGACTTCAATTTAAGTTTGCTGTAATATCGTGCACAAGCATTTTCGTAATTTCTCATAATACAACGGTTTGTTTTTAAATCTGAATTTACTCGAAAGTGTAATTAAACGAAAGATACGGTTTTATTTTAAAATTTGATAAGCAATTAAAGCCACAAAATAAGCCAGTCCGCTCATAAGAACGAGTTGCATTGCAGGCCATTTCCAGCTGTTGGTTTCTTTTTTAGTGATAGCCAGTGTACTGGCACATTGCATGGCAAAAGCATAAAAAAGCATCAAGGATATTCCTGAAGCAAAATTGAATATTTTTTCACCTGTTTCAGGATGTACTTCGGCTGCCATTTTATTTTTTATAGTATCTTCATTATCGCTGCTTCCTACACTGTAAATCGTGGCTAAAGTACCTACGAAAACTTCTCTCGCCGCAAACGAACTGATAATAGCAATTCCTATTTTCCAGTCGTAACCTAAGGGTTTTATGGCTGGCTCGATGGCTCTTCCCATTAATCCGATGTATGAATTTTCTAGTTTTTGAGAAGCAACTTCATTTTCAAACTGGGTTTTGTCTAAAGTGGTGTTAGCAAATCTTTCTTTTACGATGCTTTCGGCTTCGTTAAAGTTTTTCCCAGGTCCGTAAGATGCTAAAAACCATAAAATAATGGATATTGCCAAAATGATTTTACCAGCACCAACAACAAACGCTTTTGTTTTTTCGACCACATTGATCCCCACGTTTTTGAAAAGCGGTAATTTATAACTTGGCATTTCAACCACAAAATAGGTTTTGCTCTCTAGTTTTAATATTTTATTCAAAATATGAGCCGATAAAATGGCTGTTCCAAATCCTAAAAGATACAGTAACATTAACGATAATCCCTGCATATTTAAAATCCCAAAAACACGTTCATTAGGAATTACCAAAGCAATTATTATAGCATAAACAGGCAATCTTGCCGAACAAGTAGTGAATGGTGTTACCAGAATTGTAATCAAACGTTCTTTCCAGTTTTCGATATTTCGAGTAGCCATAATCGCTGGAATAGCACAAGCTGTTCCTGAAATCAATGGAACGACGCTCTTTCCCGAAAGCCCAAAACGGCGCATGATTTTATCCATCAAAAACACCACACGACTCATATAACCGCTTTCTTCCAGAATAGAAATAAACAGAAATAAAAAGGCAATTTGTGGAATAAAAATCAAGATTCCGCCGATTCCAGGAATAATTCCCTGCGAAAGCAAATCGGTTAGAATACCACTTGGTAATGTTGTTGCAGTCCAACTGCTTAAAGCCGCAAAAGTTCCGTCAATAAAATCCATTGGAATGGTCGACCAACTAAATATCGATTGGAAAATGACAAATAAAATAGCTAAGAAAATGAAATAACCCCAAAATTTGTGCGTCAAAACATTGTCAAGTTTGGCTCTAAAATCGGTTGCGGTTGAAGCGTCAATTTTCAAACCTGCTTTTAAAACATCATTGATAAATTGATATCTTTTGATGGTTTCTTTTTGTTGTAAACGTTTTAGTTCCGAATGCGATTTGGTAAATGTACTTCGGATTTCATTTCGCTCTAAATTCAAAAAATTGACATCTTGTGTAATGACCAACCATAATTTGTACAACAACTGATTTGGAAAAGCTTCCTGCAAACTTTGAAAATATTCCGTGTCAATTACAGAAGCATTCAAACACGGTTCGTGCGGAATGGTTTTATAAGAAACAATTAATTCTTTTAATTCTTCAATTCCTAATCCTTTTCTGGAACTTACTAAGGCAATTTTAGTTTTCAATTGCTCTTCAAGAAACGGAATATCAAGTGTAATTCCTTTGGTTTCCATACGATCCGCCATATTAATGACTAAAATCGTTGGGATTTCAAGGTCTTTTATTTGGGTATAAAGCAGTAAATTTCGTTTCAAATTTTCCACATCGGTAACTACAATAGCTACGTCTGGATATAATTTGTCATTTTTGTTTAGCAACAATTCGATGACTACACTTTCGTCCATCGAACTGGCATTTAAACTATACGTTCCTGGTAAATCCAGAATATTCGCTTTGATATTATGAGGTAGTTTGCAAAAACCTATCTTTTTCTCAACCGTAATTCCAGGATAGTTCCCCACTTGTTGGTTTAAACCCGTCAACTGGTTAAAAACCGATGTTTTCCCTACATTGGGATTTCCAATTAAAGCTACGTTAATATTTTGATGAATCATTAAAGCGCAGTTTTGATACGTTCTACTTCAATTTCTTTAGCGGTTTCTACACGAATGGCTACATGAGAACCATTGACATCTAAGTACAATGGATCTCCAAAAGGAGCAATTTGAAGTAATTCGACAATATTTCCAGGCAAGCAACCCATTTCGAGTAACTTTAACGGAATGATGTCAATATCAAAATCTTTGATAATTGCTTTTTCGTTTTTTTTTAAAGAATGTATAGTGGTTCGCAAGACTTATTTAGATTGAATTAATATTACAAAAATACATATTAAATTGCTAATTTAAATTATAATTGCCAGTTTTATGCTTTTAAACAACGTTAATTAAAGTATAAAACAGACTATTTTTGATTGATGTGTTTTTTTGAATAGATTATTTTTCGTTGCTCAAAAACTCAATATCTTCAATTAGTTTTTGAACTTCTTCTTTTTTAGTTCCATCATAAAAACCACGAACTCTTCTTTTAGCATCCACTAAAACAAAATTTTCAGTGTGAACCATATCGTATAATTCGCTTGGTTTTCCCATTTTCACAGCTAAATAGGATTTCCTTGCCATAGCATAAATTTCTTTTTTATTTCCTGTAACTAAGTTCCATTTACTGTCTACAACGCCATGTTCTTCAGCATAAGCTTTTAATACTTCTACATTGTCTACTTCGGGGAAAACAGTATGTGAAAGCAGCATTACTTTAGGATTATTGATAATAGCTTTTTGAACTTCCACTAAATTTGTTGTCATTTTTGGGCAAATAGTTCCGCAGGTGGTAAAGAAAAAATCAGCTACATAAATTTTTCCTTCGTAGTCTTTTTGAGTGATGGTTTTTCCGTTTTGATTGGTAAACGAAAAATCAGCAATCGTGTGGTATTTGCTCACATATTGAATGGTGCTATCTACTAATTCCGGATTTACATCGGCAGGATTGTATATAGGAAGCATTTTTTCAGGTTTCAAAGCATTATAAAAAAGACTAAGCGTAATTGCCGAAAAAATAAGAAAGATACCAATGAAAATTCGGTATTTGTATAAAACAGATTTCATGATTTTTTTTTGCAAAAATACAAAAACTGTATTGGAAATCAGGAAGCATTACTTAATTAAAATGTTTGTTTTTTTACGGCTTTTTCTCAAAGATCGATTGACTAAATACAAACCAAATAAAGTGACAAATCCTCCTATTGCAATTGAAATGCTTAGTGCTTCGCCAAAAATAATTGAGCCTAAAAGCACAGCAACTACTGGATTCATGTAAGCATAAATACTACTAACTTCGGGCGGAAGGTGTTGCAATGAATAGATGAAAATGGTAAAAGTAATCAGTGAACCCACTACTACCAAATAGGCTATGGCAAGCCAAGTATTTAATGGGATTTCGCTCAAACTCACCGAAATCCCTGTTGCTCCATTATAAGCAAATAAAAGAATACTCGAAATAAACATTTGGAATCCTAAACTGTAATATGGATTGTATGATGCTGCTTTTTTCTTAGTGTACAAAGTACCAAATGCCCAGGTAATAGTCGCTACAACCGACAGGAAAATTCCGAATCTAAAATCGGGAATCAGGAAATCAGACAAGTATTCGTAAAAGATGACACAAACTCCACCGAAGCTAACAAAAACACCAATTACTGCCAATTGAGCAATTCGTTCTCCTCTAAAATACGAAATAATAACTATCCAAATAGGGAAAATAGCAGCAATAATAGCCCCAAGTCCGCTACTAATATATTTTACGCCAGCGGTACTCAAACCATTACTCAGCGAAAAATTAAGAATAGCCAAAATAACAATGGTTTTCCATTGCTTGCCTTTAGGCCACGGTGCTTTGGTAAACAAGAAAAAAAGAATATAAAGTAATCCTGCTGCAAATTGTCGTATGGCTGCCATTTGGATTCCAGGAATATAACGCACGCCTTCCTTAGAAGCAATCCAGGTAGTTCCCCAGAAAAAGCCAACCCAAATAAGTGCTAAAACAGGCAATCCAATAGCATTTATTCTGGTCGAAGCAGCAGTTTTGAGTTTGTTAATCACTACAAATCGGTTTTAGTAAAAGTATAGTTTAATTTTTCAATCAAATAATCACTCGAAATCGTTTTTCCAATAGAAGGAATTTCGTTGTTGAATGTTGGCGGAATCAGATTGGATGCTAAAGCTTTTTCTGTATAATAGTTTTCTCTACTCGGATGAAAAGGCGTCACGGCATTTAACGTGGTATTCCAACAATTTGTAGCTATAATTTTTTGGATAATTCCAATACAATCTTCCAAATGAATTAAATTGATGGGTGCTTCAGGATTGGGAACATTTTCCTTTCCAGCTAAAAATCGCGCGGGATTTCGGTCTTCGCCAATTAATCCACCAAAACGTAAAATAGTAGTTTTAAAATCAGTATTGGCTAATAATAAGTTTTCGATTTCGAGTAATTGCTTTCCACTTTCGGTAACAGGAACAGCAATGGTTATCTCGTCCACTACAGTATTGGCTTCGCCATAAACGGCAGTTGAACTGATAAACAGTACATTTTCTACTGTTGATTTTTGGATAAGTGGCAAAATGTTTTCTATTTTCTTGACAAACGAATTATTTGCAGCATCTGAGTAATCCTTGTTTTTCCCTCTCAGTTTAGGCGGAATGGCAATAATAAGTATTTGACTTCCATCCAAAAAATCACTCAAAGTATCTGGAACTGCGTTAGTTTCTAAAGCCAAAACAAAACTTTGAATTCCGATACTTTCCAAATTTGTCAATTTTTCTACTGATGTTGTAGAACCTTTTACCGAAAAACCGTCTTTTAACAGTGCTTTCGCCAAAGGAAGTCCAAGCCATCCGCAACCTAGAATGCTAATTTGTTTCATTTCTATAATGAGTTATTTCAAGTTGCAAATTTCCCATAATTATTCGAATTTTAGGGTAACAGAAGGTTCTTTTTTTTAAGATACAGTGTTAGAGGAGAATTCAGTATGTAACATAAAAAAAAACCACTCCTTTAGTTGTAGAGTGGTTATGGTAATGAGTGATGTGTTATTTAATTTTTTGTTAGTGTGAGTTTCATTTCCTCACTGTCTAATATTATTTGATCGTCTGTAATAGTACTTTCAAAAGGGAATGGTGTGCCATTATCGTCTTTAATTACAAGGCTTTTTCCTTTTTTTGTCAAAGCAAAAGTGCCATCATTTATATCGTTTTCTATATGTCCTGTAACATGTCCATCTTTAGTGAATGTTAATTTTCCATTAGCTAAGATGTCATTTTTTACAGAATCTACATGAGGTGTTTTGGCTTCTACTTCAGTAATTTTCCAGGAGTCGACCAAATTATTTCGCTTGTTATTACAGGACACCATTAATACTGTCATTAGAACAACTCCAAAAATAAATAGTTTAGATTTTTTCATAATTTTATAATTATTAGGTTATAGTAAGAACAAGTTACAAAAAATATGAATTAAAAACACTTAAAATTCAATTATTTATAGCTCAAAATCCGCAAATATAATAATGAGAAAGAATGTTGTTTAATTGATTTAATGATAGTTTATTAAAAATCCGATAGTGCAGGAATTTGCCTGTGACCACAAAGAGGAGCAAATACAGCAAAAAAGTTGTAGTCCTATAAACGCTACAGCTTTTTTGTTTATTTTAAATGACTATTGGTTCTTATAACAATGCGTTCAGAATGTAACAACTTTGGAAGTGATTTTTGTTAGTTTTGTTTTGACAATCTTTGTGGACAAAGCTAAATTAGCTGTCTAACGATGGTGGTGAAAACTCACTCTCTAAGCCAACTTAAGCCTAAAAGCATCCATAAAATTAGAAGATTTAACAATAAAAAAACAGTACAACTCAGTCTCTCTCCTTCAAATAAGCAATCACTGTTTTATTAAAAATCGCGGCTTGCTCCACATTCACTACATGACCACAGTTTTGAATGATAAAAAGTTGGGCCGTTTTCACATGCTTGGCTACCACTTGCTTTACCGAAGGCAAAAACATATAATCTTCTTCGCCCATAACGTATAATGTTGGGATATTTAGTTCTACTTGTCGGAACCATTTTAAAACAGGATTGATTTCGGCAGTCAATTTGAACCATTTGATAAATTCTTTTTGGTACAACTTCTTGGCTTCGTTGATAAACAGCAAACGGGACTGTTTGTGATTCTTTTTTGGCATAATGACAAAAGCAAAAAAACGATACAAAATCAAGTAGGGCAAGACATATTTAAATGTATTTCCTAATTTCATTAAAATTTGGGAACGAAAATTCATTTTTAAAATAGCGCCACCTAAAATCATTGTTTGTACTCGATCGGGATACATTTCTGCCAATTGACGAATTACAATAGAACCCAACGAAATACCTATAAAATGGGATTTTTCAATTTGTAAATGGGCCAAAACTTGGTGAATATCTTCTGCTATGGTTTTGAAGGTATATTTTTTTTGGATAGCATTTTTTAGTGGATTTTTAGAGCTTCCATGTCCCCGCAAGTCGAGCAATAAAACATTGAAATGCTTTTGAAATTCCCGTACTTGTTTGAACCAGATAGACGAACTTCCTCCTGCTCCATGAACGAAAGTGACCCATTGAGTAGTGGCTGAATTTTGGTGTATAGTGAAGTTAATCAAGAGTTCTAAATTTTCTCAAATATAGTGTTTTTTTGTAGGTACACTGGTTAAACAAAATCTAAATCTTAGGATGCATTAACGTATGTAAAGGAGCCCCCGAAGCATCGCAAACAATGTTATTAAGTGAAGCCGTTTTATTCGCTGCTTCGAATTATTTTATACATGAATGCGATGGTTACAGTGTATAAAATGGCATCGAGCAGTCCTAAAGATAGCAGGCTTTTCGATGCTTCGTTACAATTTTATATCGCAAATTATAACTCAATTCGAACAGATTAATCTTTTTGTATAGGACTTGAGTTAAAACTAAAGATCTATATTTATGCTAAATGCACAATCGCTCGGATGTTAGTCAATTAAATTCCTGATGGAAAACATTTTTGTGTATAAAAAAACCACGCAATTTGCGTGGTTCTCTATAAGTATTTCTAGAAGAATATTAGAATTTATATCCTACAGAAGCTTGAACTCCAAAACGATTGTTTCCTGATTGCCCATAAGCTAAATCTAAGAAGTTATAAATATATCTTGCTTGAATAAATGCTCCTGAGTTAAAATCATAAGCCAATCCTGAAACTGAGGCAACATTATATTTTCTCAAGTTGGTGTTAGCATATACTCCATTTGCTTTAGAATCTATAATAGCACTTGCTTGAGGTCCCACTTCAATTGACAAACCTTTAACAAGATAGAATTTAGCTAAAACAGGTACAGCTATTTCGCTAATTTCTAAATCGCTACCGCTTGTGTTTCCGTTTCCATCAAATTTAAAGCTTGAGAATGAATACAAAGCTTCCGCTTGAAACGAAAATTCATCACACATTTTGAATTCTGCGACTAAACCAGCGTGGTAACCTACCTCTGGACGTAAATCATAAACTGAAACTGCACCAGTTGATAACCAATCGTAATTAGCACCGGCTTTAATACCTAATTTTACACTTTCTTTTGCTTCTTGAGCATTTGCAAATCCAAATGCAAAAACTGCTGCTAACGATAAAATAAATTTTTTCATGTTTTTTTTTTTTTGACAATGCAAAATTAAGTAAAAAAAATCCATAAAACCCAGTGTTTACAAGCGTTTCAAGCATTTTTGTGTAGTTGTCTAAGGTACAGTGTTTTACTACATATAAATAGGAAACAATTAACAAGACTATAAAAAAAGCTTGTAGGGTTTTGGGTTAAAAGTTGTTTTAGAAGCGAAGTGTTTTACTAAAGTTTTAAGTTAAGATTCTCAATCGAATTAGAAAAAGTTGTTATTTTAGCACCACTGCCTACATTCTATATACTCTAATGATCCATGAAGACCAGAAAACAAAAAATATTCTTAGTTACTAAAATAGTAGTTGCCTTTATCGTCATTGCTATTATTGGGATTTTTAGTTTTAGAGAAGCGCTTTTGAAGCAAATTATTGCCAAAACAACGACCAAAATGGAAGTAGACTACAGCAGTCGGTTTTTAGTAAAAAAAGCCAGTTTCGAAGGACTTTCAGGTGTTTATCTTACCGATGTAACTTTGGTTCCCAAAAATGCAGATACCCTTTTCAAGATTCAAAAAATAAGAACGAGTGTTAACATCTGGCGGTTGTTGGTCGGCGATATACAATTAGGAACTTTAGAAATCAAAAATGGTTATGTTCAACTGACTAAAAAAGGAAAAGTAAAGAATTTTGCTGCTTTTTTAAAAAGAAATAAGGACGAGGAAAATTCAACTAACAAAAGAGACTATGCCGCTTTTGCGTACCGAATTATTTCCAGGGTGCTGAATTTAATTCCGACGGATATGGATGTCGAAAACCTGAAATTCAAACTCGATGACAACGGAAAAAAAGCCACAATCGATATTAAAAAATTAGTGTTAGCCAACAAGGAACTCGAAACTTCGATTCATGTAAAAACCAATACGTTTGCCCAACGCTGGAAAATAAAAGGTTTTGCCGATCCTCGAAATAAAAAAGCCGATATTCGATTTTTTAATATTGATACAGGAGCTATCAAAGTGCCTTATTTTGATGAACGCTACAAGTTTATTTCTAGTTTTGACTCCATTCGATTAAATATAGAAAACATTGATAAAAGTGGTGACGAATTACATATTGACGGCTTTACTTCGATAGCCAATTTAAAAATTAATCATACTAGAATTGCTCGGAAAGTTGTGCTAATTAAAAACGCCCGTTTTGACTATCGATTGCTTTTAGGTTCTGTTTTTGTTGCGGTCGATAGCAGTTCAACCATGCAATTCAACAAAGTAAAATTCCATCCCTATTTGGCTTACGAAACCGAAGAAGATACCATTTACAAACTGAAAGTCAACATTCCAAAAATGAAAGCCCAGGATTTTATATCTTCTCTTCCGGATGGTTTGTTTACCAATTTTCAAGGTATGGAAGCCGAAGGCACTTTCGATTATAATTTAAATTTCGAATACAATAAAAACAAACCAAAAGACTTGGTTTTTGATAGTAATCTTAAGAAAGAAAACTTGAAAATTACCAAATACGGCGAAGCCAATCTCAACAAACTCAATGGCGAATTTATTTATCGCGCTATTATAAACAATGTGCTGCAACGACCGGTTTTTGTTGGAGCAGCTAACCCAAATTATACACCGCTAGACCAAATTTCGCCTTATTTACAAAAATGTGTCTTGACTACCGAAGATCCTTCGTTCTTTTCGCATCGTGGTTTTATCAATGAAGCTTTTAAGCAATCCATTATAAAAAACATTAAAACTAAGAAATTTGCTCGTGGTGCTAGTACCATTAGTATGCAATTAATCAAAAACGTTTTTCTAACCAGAGAAAAAACTTTATCCCGAAAACTTGAAGAAATTCTTTTGGTTTACATTTTAGAAAACAACCGAATTGCGAGTAAAGAACGCATGCTAGAAGTCTATTTTAATATTATCGAATGGGGGCCAAACGTGTATGGAATTGGAGAAGCAAGTCAGTTTTATTTCCAGAAAATCCCATCCGATTTGACTTTTAACGAATGCTTGTATCTGGCTCGAATTATTCCCAGTCCGAAAAAATTCATGTATCAATTTAATGAGGAAGGAAATCTAAGAGAATCGGCAGTGCAACAGGTTTCTTTTTTAACCGATTTAATGATTCGAAGAGGATTGTTGACTCCAGATGATACTGTTTTTAAAAGTCAGCCTACTGTTTTAACCGGACCAGCAAAATCGTTACTTCGTATAAAAGTAAAAGATACTACTGTTGTTGATTCTTTATTGGTAAAAGAGGAATTTGAGTTTTAAAATTTTAGTTAACCGCAAACCCGCCAGGATTTTTTTAATAAAAACATAGGAGAAATTAAATTTCATTAAGCGCTATTTTTAAAAAGTTCAAAAAAAACCGCAGATTCACAGATTACAATTTAAATCTGCGAATTTGCGGTAATTTTTTTGAGTATTCCTTTGTGTTTTTTGCGGTTAAGCAAAATAAACTGAATACTAAAAACTGGATACTGATTACTCTTTTAATTAAGGAGCAGGATCAGGAATCACCGCATGAACCGCATTAATTTCTTTGATGGTTTCATCGGATAAAACAACATCAATAGAAGCAATATTTTCTTTTAGTTGTTCTAAAGTTGTTGCTCCAATAATATTACTAGTTACAAAAGCTTGTTGGTTTACAAAAGCCAAAGCCATTTGGGCTAAAGACAAACCGTGCTTTTCAGCAATTTCAACGTATTGTTTGGTGGCTTCCGTGCTTTGTGCGCTGTTGTATCTGGAAAATTGTGGAAATAATTTTATTCTGGCTTTTGGATGACTTTCACCAGTTAAAAATTTACCCGAAAGTACGCCAAAAGCCATTGGAGAATAAGCAAACAAGCCAATATTTTCTCGTTTACAAATTTCAGCAGAGCCCACTTCAAATTGACGATTTAGTAATGAATACGGATTTTGAACCGTTTTAATTTTCGGCAAATTATTATACTTGCTTTCTTCCAGAAAACGCATCATTCCCCATGGTGTTTCATTCGAAAGTCCGATGTGTTTTATTTTTCCTTCTTTGATAAAACCGTCTAAGGTTTCTAATATCAATTGGATATTATCTTCCCAAGCGTCTTCTTGAACCACAAATCCTCTTTGTCCAAAGAAATTGGTTTTTCGTTCTGGCCAGTGCAATTGGTACAAATCAATATAATCGGTATGTAAACGTTGCAAACTTTTGTCCAAAGCATATTTTAAACTTGCTGGTGAAAAATCAAGTTTGTCGCGCATGTAGCCAAAATTAGGATTGGGTCCTGCAATTTTTGAAGCCAAAACAATTGCTTCTCTTTTGCCTGATTTTTTAAACCAGCTTCCTAGGATTTTCTCGGTACTTCCGTAAGTTTCCTCACGTGCTGGTACCGAATACATTTCGGCAGTATCAAAAAAGTTTACGCCATTTTCAATTGCATAATCCATCTGGGCGTGTCCATCTGCTTCGGTGTTTTGTTGCCCAAAGGTCATGGTACCTAGGCATATTTTACTCACTTTTATATCAGTATCGGGTAAAGTAGTGTATTTCATAAAGAGTAAAAGTTATAATAAAGTCGAAAGTCATAAAGTCGAATTCCTTTATGACTTTTGACTTTGGACAAAAAAAATTAATTTATTTCGTTTAACATGTCAGCAATTTCGTCTAATCTTGGCGTTAATATAATTTCGATTCTACGGTTTTTTGCTTTTCCTTCGGCAGTTTCATTAGTAGCTAAAGGCGAAAATTCTCCTCTTCCGGCTGCAGTCAAACTCTTTTTATTAATCGCTTTATTCTCACTCAAAATGGATACAATAGCTGTTGCTCTTTTAGTTGATAAATCCCAGTTATCAGCAATTGGACCTGAACCTCCATAAGGATCATTATCGGTGTGTCCTTCAATAAGTACTGATATATCTGGATTGTCACCTAAAACTTTTCCTAATTCTACTACTGCTTTTTTTCCTTCAGGACCTACTGACCAGCTTCCAGAATTAAACAGCAATTTGTTTTCCATAGAAACGTAAACTTTTCCGTTTTTTTGTTCTACGGTCAGTCCTTTTCCTTCAAATCCATTTAAGGCTTTTGATAAAGTTTCTTTCAGTTTTAGCATTGTCGCTTCTTTAGCAGCAATCATGTCTTCTAGTTCGTTTAAACGTTGTGCGTTTTTATTCAAACGTTCTTGTTCGATTGACAATGCTTTTTGTTTTGCTTCTAGTTCAGCTAATAAATCGCGATTCTTTTTTAGGTTGGCTTGCAAAGATTCGTTGCTGTTTTTTTCCAACGCTTTGTATGAATCTTGCAAAAGAGCCATTTTTTCATGCAACGCTTTTTGGTCAGCAGTCAATTTATCACGTTCTGATTTTAGTTTGCTCAAATCGTTTTTTAGAGCATCTCTGTCTAGTTCTAATTGATTTTTTGCTTTTAAAAGATCGGCGTTTTCGTCGGATAGACTTCTATTCTCTTTCTTTAAATCAGTATACTTGTTTTCTAAATCGGTATATATTTTTTTCGAAACACAGGAAGTCGAAAGTGCTATGACTAACAAGCCTAAGGAGATTTTCTTTATCATTTTTCTTTAATTTTATTTGAATATAACTGTTTTTTGACATTGTCATTGATATTACTCTATTCTATGTCTACAAGAACGGGACAATGATCAGAATGTTTTGCTTCGGGCAAAATAAGTGCTCTTTTGATACGGTCTTTCATAGGTTGACTCACTAAACAATAATCAATTCGCCACCCTTTGTTGTCTGCTCTTGCTGTTTTTACGCGTACGGTCCACCAAGTATAATTTCCAGGTTCTTTGTTTAAATGACGAAAACTATCAATAAATCCATTTTTCAAAAAAGCATCCAGCCAGGAACGTTCTGCCGGAAGAAAACCAGAAACTTTAGCGTTTCTAATAGGATCATGGATGTCGATAGCTTCGTGACAAATATTGTAATCTCCACAAATAATAAGATTCGGGATTTCCTGCTTCAAATTAGTAATGTAGCTTTGGAAATCATCCATAAACATAAATTTATGACTCAATCTTTCAATATTTGTACCAGAAGGTAAATATAGACTCATAACTGAAAAATCATCAAAATCTACACGTAGTGTTCGTCCTTCAAAGTCCATGTACTCAATTCCTGTGCCATAAACTATATTATTTGGTTTAATCTTGGATAAAATAGCAACTCCGCTATAGCCTTTTTTTGTGGCTGGAAACCAATAATGGTAGGGGTATCCAGCTAACTCAAAGTCCATCAACGGAAGTTGATCTGGCGTAGCTTTAATTTCCTGAAGACAAACCACATCGGGTTTTGCTTGTTCTAACCAATTAATAAATCCTTTTGAAATTGCAGCACGAATTCCATTAACATTATAGGATACAATTCTCATTTGTTTCTTTTTTTTTGATTTTCAAAAATACTAAAAAATAAAACGGATAAGCCATAAAATTCTAAAATCAAATAAGGCTCATAGCAGGATAATCGAGTTTTTTTCTATCTTTGTTTTTCGCTCAAAAAATAAAAAATAGATGGGTTTAGTTACCGCCAAAGAAGTTGCAAAAGCAATTAATGTTCAGAAGTACGGGGTCTTAGGGACTTTTTCCGGTTGGTTATTAATGAAGGTACTCAAGATCTCTACCCTAAATAAAGTCTACAATCGCAATAAAAATTTAAAAGAAATTGATTTTTTAAATGGAATAGTCAATGACTTACAAATAAAGTTTGATATTCCCGAAGAAGATTACAAACGCTTACCTAAAGATGGAGCTTATATTACTATTTCAAATCATCCCCTTGGAGGAATTGATGGTATTTTATTGTTGAAATTAATGCTAGAAAGAGAGCCTAATTTTAAGATTATTGCTAACTTTCTTTTGCATCGAATAGTTCCATTAAAGCAATATATTATGCCAGTGAATCCTTTTGAAAATCATAAGGATAAAAAATCGAGTGTTTTAGGAATAAAAGAAACTTTACGCCATTTAAGTGATGGAAAACCATTAGGAATGTTCCCAGCAGGTGAGGTTTCTAGTTATAAAGACGGTCAGCTTATTGTAGATAAACCATGGGAAGAAGGAGCAATCAAGGTTATTAGAAAAGCTCAGGTACCAGTTGTACCTATTTATTTTCATGCTAAAAACAGTCGTTTGTTTTATATGCTTTCTAAAATCAGTGGAACTTTGCGCACGGCCAAATTGCCATCGGAACTTTTTAGTCAAAAAAACCGTGTGATTAGAGTGAGAATTGGAAAACCAATTTCAGTTGCTGAGCAAAATGAATACGAAACGATAGAAGCTTATTCTGAATTCTTGAGAAAGAAAACGTATATGCTCGCTAATCCTTTTGAAAAAGAAAGTAAATTATTAACACCTTCGAATCTAAAAATCACAAGAAATCCTAAAGAAATTGCAACTCCAGCGAATGTAGAAAAAATTATTTCGGAAGTCAATGCCTTAAGAAATACTGATTGCCGACTTTTGCAAAGCAAGAACTACGAAGTTTTTTTTGCTGAAGCAGATAAAATTCCGAGTGTCTTACATGAAATCGGTCGTTTGCGTGAAATTACCTTTAGAGAAGTAGGCGAGGGAACCAATGAATCTATTGATTTAGACAAATTTGACAAATATTACCACCATCTTTTTTTATGGGATGATGAAGCCAAAAAAATTGCAGGCGCCTATCGAATGGGATTGGGTTCAGAAATTTATCCAAAACACGGTATTGAAGGATTTTATCTTAATGAACTATTTCGTTTTGAGCCAGAATTGTATGAAATGATGCATCAATCCATCGAAATGGGGCGTGCATTTATCATCAAAGAATACCAACAAAAACCAATGCCGTTGTTCCTTTTATGGAAAGGAATTATCCATACCACATTGCGTTTTCCAGAGCATAAGTATCTTTTAGGCGGGGTAAGTATCAGTAATCAGTTTTCTGATTTTTCAAAATCTTTAATGATTGAATTCATGAAATCCAATTATTACGATCCTTATATCGCGCAATACATTCATCCTAAAAAAGCCTATAAAGTAAAGCTAAAAGATGCCGACAAAGATTTTATATTCAATGAAACTGAAGCCGACTTGAATAAGTTTGATAAGATTATTGACGAATTAGAACCAGGTATTTTACGTTTGCCAGTACTGATAAAAAAATACATCAAACAAAACGCAAAAGTGGTCGCTTTTAACGTGGATCCTTTGTTCAATAATGCTGTTGATGGTTTAATGTATATTAGAATTGCTGACATTCCAGAAAGCACCATGAAACCAGTAATGGAAGAATTCCAGGCAGAACTGGAGCGAAAATTTAACGAAAAAGGCGAATACCCTATATAACAACAAAAAGTCTCTGTAATTAGAGACTTTTTTATTGGGATCCATTTATAGTGATAGTAATATTTTTTCTAATTATCGACTGTAAAGCACTTTGATTTTATCTACAATTACCTGCGCTAATCGTTCATGACTTTCAAATGTCCAGCCCGCAATATGAGGAGACAATAGTACGTTATCGGCTACTAATAAATACTGAAAAGCTCCTGGTGTATTTTTATCTTGAAATAAAGTTTCAAAAGAAAGTTTTTCATATTCTAAAACGTCTAATCCAGCACCTAATATTTTTCCTGATTGCAAAGCCGTAACCAAATCAGTAGTTACAATGTTTTTTCCTCTTGAAGTATTAATAATCCAAAACGGTTTGGCAAAAGCATTAATATATGCCGAATTGACCATTTTGTCCGTTTCTGGAGTCCAGGGAAGATGTAAGCTTAAAACATCCGTTTTTAGTTGTAATTCAGCTAATGAAACTTGTTTTGCGTTGGCATCGCCCACATTTTCTTTAATGTCATAACAAAGTACCTCCACATCAAAACCTCTTAGTTTTTTAGCAAACCATTTTCCCATATTTCCGTATCCAATAATACCTATAGTTTTTCCGTCTAATTCATGACCGCGATTATTTTCTCTGTTCCAATGTCCGGAACGAATTTCTCTATCGGCACGATTGAGATTATTAAAAAGCGACAAAATCATACCTAAAGTATGTTCAGCTACCGCATTTCGGTTTCCTTCTGGAGCGGCAATTAATTCAATGTTTTTAGACAAAGCATAATCGCAATCAATACTTTCTAATCCAGCACCCACACGAGCTATAAATTGAAGATTTGTTGCTTTGTCCAAGAAAGTTTTATCGATTTTAAATCGGCTGCGAATTACAATTCCGTGATAATCCTGAATTTTTGATTCTATGGTTTCTTTTGACGAAGTAAAATCCTCATGGTTTTCGAAACCTAATTCCTGTAATTGCTGCATCAAAATGGGATTATTACTGTCTAGGTGAAGGATTTTAATATTCATAAGTATTTTTGAGTTGAGTCCTCAAAAATAACAAAAAACCATTTCTAAATTTAGATAAACTTAGAAATGGTTTTGGATGAATTAATCAAACCTAAAGTAGTTTTTTTACATACGCATTTTTTTCCGATACATTTTTTGTTAGTATCTTACCATTTTTTCGTCTCCAAATAGAAAACGAGAAATCTTGTCGTAAAACATGTTGAATAACTTTTTCATAATAATGCTTATTTAATGTTAGTTACTAATTAAACCATTAACAAGAAAAGTTAGGTGTAGACGGGGAATCGTTCTTTATAAAATTACGTCAATTTTTAATTTTATAAAAACAACTCAGCCTATTTTCGATATAAAGCTAATTTAACGGATAAACTGCATGATAATCAGTTAATTGAATTATTTTTTTTACAAATAAATTGATGTAAAACAGTAGGTTTAATTCGTATTTAAAAATTTTACAAAATAAACACGAAATAAACTATATTTACATTCTCGCTTACAAATGTGTATTTCACATTTAATTAAAGCCAATTTTATTACATTTATAAATGTCGATAACCATGATTTTTTTACGCCTGAGTATTCTATTAAGTTTCATTATCAGTACCATGACGGTTCATTCTCAAAAATTGAAAAAGAACCAATTCAATAATCCTTTAGCATTGCAACGGGCCGATCCATTTGTGACAAAAACCCCAGATGGAACTTATTATTTTATTGCCACCGCTCCAGAATACGATCGAATTGAAATACGCAGTTCTAAAACCATCAATGGTATTAAGGAAGCGAAGTCAGTTGTGGTATGGCGTAAACATAATAAAGGTGCTATGGGAAACCACATTTGGGCACCTGAATTGCATCGAATTGATGGGAAATGGTACATTTATTTTGCAGCAGGATCCGCCGAAGACAAATGGAAAATTCGCATGTATGCGTTGTCAAATCCATCCGAAGATCCAACCAAAGGAGAATGGAAGGAAGAAGGTCAGATTGTAACTAAAAAAGACGTTTTTGCTTTAGACGCCACTACTTTCGAGCATAACAAACAACGTTACCTTATTTGGGTGGATAGAGGGCCAGGAAATGTGGTAAATACTAGTTTGTACATTGCAAAAATGACCAGCCCAATTACAGTAGATGAAAAACAAGTGGTAATTAGTCAGCCCGATTACGATTGGGAAATGCACACATACAAAGTCAATGAAGGACCAGCAGTATTGATTAGAAACGGAAAGGTGTTTTTAACGTTCTCTGCTAGTGCTACTGATGCTACTTATTGTTTGGGTTTGCTTTGGGCAAAAGAAGGTGCTGATTTGCTTGATCCAGCTTCTTGGAACAAATTAGATAAACCGGTTTTCTTTACTAACGAAAAATTCAAACGTTACGGGCCAGGACACAACAGCTTTACCGTTGCTGAAGATGGTAAGACAGACGTAATGATTTACCACGCTCGTGATTACGAAAAAATAAAAGGGGATGCTTTATCAGACCCTAACCGTCATACTCGCGCCAGAGTTTTAAAATGGACTAAAGATGGGATGCCTGATTTTGGTCAAGACATGGATGATAATGATATGGCTTTGAAATCGAAGAAAAAATAATCTTAGTTTTTACTATATAAAAAAGGTTTTCTCAGGAAATGAGAAGACCTTTTTTATTTTCTTAAAATGTATATCCAAATCCTATACGCAAATAAGGAATGTATTGATTTCTTTTTTGGGCATCATCAACATTTTGAATATTGCCGTTAGTGTAGTTAGCTTTCAAATACACTATTCTATAACCTAATCCTAAGGCGGCTTCATAAGTAAAATGACTTCGTATTTGGCGTTTAATACCCCATGTTGGAATAATAGCCATATCTGCAGTTTTGGTTACATTATCATTTAGATTAACTACAAACCAATCTGGATGGTAACTTGTTCGAATAGAAAGATAGTTGCCACTATTCTTAGCTATATTTTTTCCTCTAGAATTCCTTTTTGCTAAATTGTAGTAATATCTTGGCTCTATCGTCAAAACGGGTTGTAGAATAAAACCTGTATCGCTATAATGATCACCAACAGTAAAATCATTTTCTAAACCTAACTCACTTCTGAAAGCGATACTATTAGATAATTTACTTTCATTATATATCCAAATCCCAACTCCTGAACCAATTCCAGCTTGTAAACTAAAAAATGATTTTTCAACACTGGCTTCTTGAGCACTTGCTTTTAGATTAAATCCTAAAATAAGTAGTATTATAATTTTTTTCATTTTTCAAATTCGGTATTGTTTTTTTAAAATTAAAAAACAAATATAAAAAATATATTACAAATGATTTGTTTGGGCTAAACTTATTTTTAAATTTTATCCGACAAGTAAATTTATGGTTATTTGTCAAAAAAAAGGGCTTCTCAAATTATCGAGAAGCCCTTTTTGTATTTTTAAGAAAGGATTAAATCCCTTTAATTTTCTTAACCGCAGCTTTAATTCCGCGAATTAATGACGAACTAAATCCGTGAGATTCCATTTCGCTCAATCCGGCAATGGTACAGCCTTGAGGAGTAGTTACTCTGTCGATTAATTGTTCTGGGTGAATTTGTTCTTCCATAACCATTTCAGCAGCTCCTTTTACCGTTTGGGCAGAAATAGCCAATGCCGTTTTCCAGTCAAATCCTATTTCAATTCCAGCTTGCATAGAGGCTCTAATGTAACGCAAAGCAAAAGCAGTTCCGCTTGCTGCTAAAACCGTAGCAGCATCCATTAATTTTTCGTCAATAACTGGAGCTGTTCCTAGATCTTTAAAGATAGTTACTAGTTTTTCTCCTTGTTCAGCATGTTTTTCATTGAAAGAAATACAAGTTGCCGAAGCGCCGTACTGCGCCGCAATATTAGGCATAATTCGAATGGCTTGGTGGTCTTCGCCAATTTTACTTTGAAGGGCTTCAATAGACAATCCGCTTACTCCAGATGCAATTATTTTATTTGAAATAACAGGAAGAATTTCTGCTAAAACAGTATCTACCTGATACGGTTTAATCGTTAAAATAATAATATCAGCCTGTTGTATGTTGTGTTTATTGTCTGAAGAAACGCTAACGCCTAATTTTTCTAAATATAAAATACTTGCGGTGTTTCTTCTGGTTACGGTAACTTGGTGTTCAGTTGAAAATTTAGCCATTCCTAATGCAATAGCAGCGCCTAAATTTCCTCCTCCAATAATATGTATATTCATATTCTTTATTATTTCTAATTATTAAAAACCTAAAATCATTTTGGCAATCGAAAAATAAATTAAGATTCCGCAAATGTCATTGCTTGTAGTGATAAATGGTCCGGTTGCCAGTGCGGGGTCAATTCCAAATTTATCTAACAACAACGGAATAAATGTTCCAATTAATGATGCGATTACAATTACTGATATAAGTGCAACGGTGACTATAAGACCAACGACAACCTCAACATTGAGTAAAAAATGGCTGCCAATAAATAAAATAGTGGCTAGGATAACGCCATTTAATAAACTCAACGAAACTTCTTTGATCAATCGGTTGAATAAGGATCCACTCAAAGTATCATTAGCCAAACCTTGTACAATAATTGCCGAAGATTGTACTCCAACATTTCCTGCCATTGCAGCAATTAGTGGGGTAAAAAAGAAAAGATTGCCATGTTCTAACATCGCCCCTTCAAATAATCCCAACACTCTTACCGTTATAAAACCACCTAATAATGCTAAAACCAACCAAGGCAAACGTGCTTTGGTCAGCTCCATGATACTGTCATCGGCTTCAACGTCTTGAGAGATACCCGCAGCCAACTGATAATCCTGATCGGCTTCATCCTTGATAACATCTAAGATATCATCAATAGTAATTCTACCCACTAAGCGTCCTAATTCGTCTACTACTGGAATAGCCTCTAAATCGTATTTTTGCATGATACGAGCTACTTCAACATCTTCGGCATCAACATTTACATAGTTGAGTTTTCGAATGTACACATCACTAATAGCGGTTTTGGTAGAAGTGGTCAATAAGTCTTTTAGTGATAATCGTCCTTTCAATCGGTCTTCATCATCTACCACATAAATAGAATGTACGCGAGAGATATTTTCAGCTTGGATACGCATTTCTTTTACACAGGTTAGTACATTCCAATTTTCATTGACTTTTACTAATTCCTTGTGCATGATTCCACCTGCCGTATCTTCTTTATAACGAAGTAAGTCGACAATATCTTTGGCATGCTCAACGTCTTGCAATTCTGATATTACTTCGGCTTTAATCTGTTGCGAAAGCTCGGCAATAATATCGGCAGCATCATTAGTTTCTAATTCGTCTAACTCTTCTGCGATTTCTTTTGGCGAAAGCCTACTCAATATGTTTTCACGCAAATCATCTTCTAATTCCAGAAGAATTTCTGCTGTTTTATCACTGTCTAAAACTTTAAAGATGTAGGTTGCATCGTCAAAATCAAGCTCGTCCAGAATTTCGGCAATATCAGCATGGTGAATATCATTCAGGATAACTTCCAGTTTATGGTCGTTTTTTTCTTGAATAAGTTCCTTTACTTCATGTATAAATTCCTTGCTGATTTTAAACTCCATCGGCTTCTATTTTTTGAGTAAGTTCAATAAATTGTGTTACATCCAGTTGCTCCGGACGAAGGTCAAAGATAGTATCTTCTCTTAACTTATCGGATAAATTCAATGTTTTTAAACTGTTACGTAACGTTTTGCGTCTTTGCTGAAAAGCTGTTTTTACTACTGTAAAGAATAGTTTTACACTACAAGGCAAACTATAATCTTCTTTTCTACGCATGCGCATCACGCCCGATTTTACCTTTGGAGGTGGATTAAAAACATGTTCATCTACGGTAAACAAATATTCGGTATCATAGAATGCTTGTGCCAAAACAGATAGAATTCCGTAGGCCTTACTTCCTTTTTTCTCGCAAATTCTTTCGGCCACTTCTTTTTGAAACATACCAGAGAATTCTGGAATCTGGTCTCTCAATTCTAAAGTTCTAAAAACAATTTGGGTTGAAATATTGTATGGAAAATTCCCGATTATAGCAAATTGCTTGTTTTCAAAAACTTCACTGATATTGTATTTCAAAAAATCCTGAGAAATAATTTTACCATGTAATTTTGGATAATTGGCTTCCAAATAAGTCACCGATTCGGTATCGATTTCAATTACATAAGTGGTGGTAGGTTTGTCCAACATATATTTGGTCAAAACCCCCATTCCTGGTCCTATTTCTAATATATCATCATATCCTTCTAAGCTTAAGGTGTCTGCAATAGCTTTTGCAATACTTTCGTCTTTTAAGAAATGCTGTCCGAGGTGTTTTTTGGCTTTTACTTTATCCATGTTGTTGTTGCGAGGCACGAAGCAATCTCGAGTGTTTTATTTAGTTTATTTTGCCACGAAGGCAAGAAAATTTAATTGGTTTTACATCAAGAAGTTTTTTAGACATTCTTGTATATAAAAGATTAGAAACGTATTTAAAGCAAAAGACACACCCTGGGACGCTGTTTTATTGCTAAAACTGTAGCGTGGTGTGTACTGTCGGTACAAATTTACCAAAAAAACATTCCAAACAGCAATAAATTATCTTTTTGTAAATGGGAATCATTATATCTATATCCAACGGATTAAAATCCGTTGCTACAATATGATTCGTTCCTACGGAACTTTACTTATTTCAAAGAGCCTTCGGCTCGATATATTTTGTAAGGCTGGACTTTAGTCCAGTTATTCTCTAGTGCTCCGAAATCACTTGTAGTTCCGTTTTAAAAGTGAGCATTTTTTCGCCAAAGAGTTTTTGCCCTTCCGCTTGAAATGTAGCGTCTTCTTCTTGATAGAATTTCTCTAAAGTAGCCAAACTATCGGTAGTAAATTGAGCTGAATAAGTCACACCGCCCATTTCTTCTTTTACTAAAACCCGAACTAATTTAGCGTTAGTAAATTTGCCCGTGGCAAGCATTTCAGGAATGTGTTTGTGTTGCATCCAAATCATCCATTGATCGTGAACGCTTTCGTGTATGTTAGTGGTAACGTTGTATAGTATCATTTTCTTTGTCTATTTGGTTAATCGGTTATTTAATTAAAATTACAAACCGATTACAATTATATTTATTAGTTAAATTGAGATTTGAATCTTAGAAATCTGCAATCAAAAATCGTTAATCTTCAATTAAAAATCTTTTAGAGGTTTTTATCTCCCCTTAACTCCCTATATTTCTTGCGGGCTTCGACAAAATAAATACTGTCCTGATGATTAAAAATAATCTTCTCATACAGTGGTTTTGCTTTTTCAGGCTCGCTTAATTTTTTGCTGTAGATTTCTGCCGAAAAAAACAGCGCTTCATCAATATAAATTCCGTCGCTATGCTGTTCCATTATTAATTGGTATTGGCTTAAAGCCAAATTGTATTCGCCTATTTTTTCATAGGTTTTTCCCAGTCGCAATTGTGTTACAGCTTCAATTTCTTGCTCTTTAAATGTTTTTAAAACCAGTTGAAATTGGGTAATGGCTTCCTGATCTCTATTTTGATACAATAAATAATCGCCTTTGGCAAAAGCCTTCAAAGCGGTTTGTGTCGAATCGGCTACGGTGTTGTCATTAATCAATAAAAAATATTCTAAGGCATCATTAGCAATCAACTGCGTGTTTGCCGATTTCATTTCCTTAAATTGTTTCAACGCCCAAGGAAAATCGCCTTTAAAATAACTCGTTTTAGCTGCTTTCAAACTCGCTTCATGAGCCACGACATCATTTTTTAAATCCATTTCAATTTGCGAATAATACAACAACGCCTGATTGAATTTTTCTTCGAAAAGCAAAATATCAGCCAGTTCCATTTTGGCCTGAGCCACTTCGTAATTATTCAGTTGCAAGTCCAAAGCTTTTTTTACAATTGCCTTGCCTTGTTCTGGTTTTTTTAGATTAAAAGCCACAAAATGTGCCTGAATCAGCTGCAAAGATAAGGTAAAAGGACTGATTTCATATTCTTTTAGTAAAGCCTCAATTTCGGAGTTGATGGTTGCGAAATCTTTTTCGGTAGCTTTTTTGATTTTTAGTTCTATCAAATAGGAATGTGCCTGAACTAATAATCCTAAATCTTTGGAGTTTTCAATTACAAAAGCTAGAATTTCCTGAGCTACTTCCTGATCGTCTTCTTCAATGGCTAAGTTTGCCAAATTCAGAATAGTAGAAAGTGACTCAGGATTGCGTTTGTAAATGGCTTTTTCCTGAATAAAAGCTTTCGAAAATTCTTTTTGTTGGACATAAAACCAACTCAAATACTGATTCCAAAACAAATCTTGATTTTTTTGAACTTTTAGAATTAAAGCTTTTCGCAAAGCATTGCTAAAACTCACATCTGTTTCATCCGTCATAAAACGCGACAATTGATTCTGAATCATTATAGAACTTTGAGGACTCGCAAAGGATTCGTCTAAGAAAGTATTAATCATCATTTCAAAATTGCCCAACTGTCCGTAAAGCAAACCTTGTTGGTAATTAAAATTGTAATTGGGCTGAATTTCGGTAGCGGTTTGATAGGCTTTTAAGGCATATTCTAATTGTACTTTTCGTTCAAAAGAACTAGAAATTCCATATACTTCATTTGGATTTTTACGAATGCGTTCTATAGCTTGGTCATAATAACTTTTAGCTTTTGCATCGTTTTTTTGCAATTGGTAATTATAACCTAATTCGACTAAAAGATTGCCCTGATTGTATTTGGTCAATCGGTTTTGGATGGCTTTTTCGGCAACATCAAACTGCTGTAATTGCTGGTAACAATCTATGGTTCGAAGAAAATATTGCATGTTTTGAGGAACGTTTTCTAACAATTCCTCATAACTGATTTTGGCTTTTTCAAAATCGCCTTTGTCGTAATAATACTGTGCTAATTGTTCGTTTTGAGAGAAACAAATTAATGAAAAAAACAAGGTGATATGTAGAAATAGTTTTTTCATTATTCATTTTTTTGCTAAACACAATTAGTTCAAAATTATTTAACCGCAAATTCGCAAATTTTATTTTATTAAACTTATTAAAAATAATTTGTGAATTTGCGGTAAATGAAAACAAACGAAAGTTAGTTTATAATATCAAATCCGCAGTACGGACGTAAAACTTCCGGAATTACAATTCCTTCTGGAGTTTGGTAATTTTCAAGAATTCCAGC
Organism: Flavobacterium zubiriense; assembly: GCF_041729725.1. Classification (NCBI taxonomy): domain Bacteria; kingdom Pseudomonadati; phylum Bacteroidota; class Flavobacteriia; order Flavobacteriales; family Flavobacteriaceae; genus Flavobacterium; species Flavobacterium zubiriense. The sequence goes on from NZ_JBCFQL010000011.1 coordinate 95,186, forward strand.
TAAAACTCTAGGCAAAGCCAATGAACTTCCGTTTAGGGTGTGTGCCAATTGGTTTTTACCATCTTTATCTTTGAAACGTAATTTCAAACGATTTGCCTGGAAAGTTTCAAAGTTAGATACAGAAGAAATTTCTAACCAACGGTCTTGCGCTGTAGAAAACACTTCAAAGTCATAAGTCAAAGCCGATGTGAAACCCATATCGCCACCACAAAGACGCAAAATTCGGTATGGCAATTGCAACTCGTTTAAAATTTCTTTTACGTGTTCTACCATTCCGTCTAAGGCTTCATACGATTTTTCAGGATGCTCCACACGTACAATTTCTACTTTGTCAAATTGATGCAAACGGTTTAATCCACGAACGTGCGCTCCGTAAGAACCTGCCTCACGACGGAAACATGGTGTGTAAGCCGTTGTTAGAATTGGCAACTCATTTTCATTTAAGATTACATCTCTAAACAAGTTGGTTACAGGAACCTCAGCTGTAGGAATCAAATATAAATTATCCGTCGCATCATGGTACATTTGTCCTTCTTTGTCTGGCAATTGTCCTGTTCCATAAGCCGAAGCTTCGTTTACCATGTGAGGAACTTGCACTTCATTGTAACCAGCAGCGGTATTTTTATCTAAAAAATAATTGATTAAAGCACGTTGCAAACGCGCTCCTTTTCCTTTGTAAACTGGAAATCCAGCTCCTGTGATTTTATTTCCTAATTCGAAATCAATGATGTCGTATTTTTTCACCAATTCCCAGTGTGGTTGTGCTCCTTCGTGCAAAACCGGAACTTCGCCAGCTTCAAAAACATTTAGGTTATCGTCAGCCGATTTTCCTTCGGGAACAATATCCGCAGGAAGATTAGGTAAAGTGTATAGTTTTTCAGTAAGCTCGGCAGTAATTGCCTCAGCAGTTTCGGCTAGTCTCTTACTTTTTTCTTTATTACTAACAGTTTTTTCTTTTAAGATGGCGGCTTTGGCTTTTTCGCCTGCTTTCATCATTTCTCCAATGTCTTTGGATAATTTATTAGATTCGGCTAAAATGTTGTCTAATTCTACTTGCGTAGCACGACGACGCTCATCAAGTTCTACTACTTCTTCCACCGTAGTTTTAGCGTCTAGATTTCTTTTGGCTAAAGCTTCGATTACTTTTTCTTGATTTTCTCTAATAAATGCAATTTGTAACATAGTTGGATTTTTATAACTATAAAATTTCTAATAACGGTAGCAAATTTAAGGAAATGTTTGAGACTTATGAGACAAAGTTTTGAGGAAATGTTTTGTGAAAAAATATTTCGCAAAGTCGCACAAAGTTAACACGGAGATTCGCAAAGTTTAATTTAAAAATTCTTTGTGAGTCTTTGTTTTTTTTTCTTTGAGTATCTCTGTGGAATTTAAAAAAACAATGTTGCAAAGTTGCGCAAAGTTTTCATTGATACTTGCAAAGTTTAATTAAAATTTGTTGAGACGCTTTGTGTGATAAAAGGTGTTTTCAAGGCAAAAATTAAATAGGATTAGGAATGGTAAACTTAAAATTACTTCCCTTACCAATTTCACTTTCCACCCAAATTTTACCACCATGTTTTTCAATAAAATCTTTACATAACATCAACCCTAAGCCTGTTCCAGTTTCATCATTGGTTCCAGAAGTTGTGTTTTTATGATTGATTGCAAATAGATTGGTGATTGTTTCAGCAGCTATACCAATGCCGTTATCTTGTACAGAAAATACAATTTGATGGTTTTCTTTTGTCATAGAGAGTTTGACTTCTCCGTTGGTTTTAGTAAATTTTATGGCATTCGAGATTAAATTTCGAAAAACAGTTTCTAGCATATTCTTGTCGGCAAAAGCATATTCACCGTTTATGATTTCAGATTGGATACTGATGTTTTTATTTTTAGCAATATTAACTAAGAGACTCATTGTTTTATCTATAATTGGACTTATTTGAATTTTTTTAGGACTAAATTCTAGGTTTCCTGTTTGAGATTGAGCCCAGGTTAAAAGATTGTCCAGTAAGGAATAGGCGTTTTTTGAAGATTGATGAATGAGATGGACAAACTCGTTAGTTTCTTTAGCGTCTAATTGATGATTTTTTTCCAATAGTAATTCTGTAAGTCCAATAATTCCATTGAAGGGGCTTCTTAGATCGTGGGCAATGATGGAAAAGAATTTGTCTTTGTCATCCAGTAATTTTTTGATTTGTATTTCTTTTTCTTCTTGTAATAAAAGCAAATAACCCACTCCACTAATAATCATCATTAGAAATATAATCAAAAAGATGATTTTTTGCGCAGGATCTATCGAGTACAGCGTTGTTGAGGTTTTGAAAAGAGGATATATAGTTCTGAAAGTCAATACTGCTAATAATATGATGTAATTAAAACCCAATATTTTTTTGAATAAACTGCTTCGTGTTTCTGTTAAGAATCGCAAAGTGGGAATAATCAACAGTATGAAAATAGAGAGCGATGCTAATGCTATACGAATGTTGTCTTTAGATTTGATCCATACAGCACAATAAAAACACATAAGTACAATTGCTAGTAGTATGGTTTGTATTCGATAGGCTTTTTTAGATTTGTCTTTTACCATCATTAACATAGCAATGGATTCCAGATAATAACTAGTAAGGACTAATGTATTGGGGATGATGATATTTATTGGGTTGAATGTGGCGGTATCCGTTCGAAGGAAAAAAGCCAACCACGCAAAGGACTGAAAGATTTTAGAAAAACCAAATATTAATAAATGAGTTTTGTTATCCTTGCTAAAAAGGGAAAAACGAAAGGTAAAAACTAAAGTAGCTAAAGCAAAATTACCCCAGAATAATAATCCCATTGTATTGCGAATATCCAATACAAATAATTTTGAAAATTGATTCAGGCATTCCATAAGCTATCTCAAGTTTGTTCTAATTGTCTAAGAATCTAATTAATACAAAAATATATTTATTTTGATAGTATTTAAAAAAAGTAGGAATTTATTTTTACATCAGGAGCTAATTTATTTAAAAAATTGAAATTTTATTTCTTAGGACTTTGTTTTAAATGATTTAATTATACTTTAGCCAAAATCATGCTCTTTTAATTTCACGACCTATAAAATCTTCTAATCTAGTAAACATATCGTCAACCGAAAGGACTTCGGTGTCGGGATGGTTTTTTAAGAAAGCCGCATTGAGTACTATTATATTTTCTTCCAATTCAAAAAAAGTATCGTTGTTCAATACATCCCGAGTGGGATTAACACCTTCTAGTTTGCCTTGCAAAAATTTATTCAGTTTTACACTGCTCATCAAACGGACTTTTTTAGCCTGTTGTTGGAATAACTCTAAATGTTTTTCGGCGCCAATAATTTGCAAACCTTCTTCAATCAATTCATTCAATTCTTTGTTCCAGCCTGATTTGTAAACAAATTGCGCAAAATTACCTTCAATGTGTTGCGCGACATAGTAATCTAAATAATAACTCATTAAAGCATCTTCATGAATCAAATCGTCGTCAATTTTTTCCTCACGCATTAAATTAATTACCGAAATGTTTGAATTGATAATGTCTTGTGGATTTTCGCTTTTGGCTGCGTTTTCTGAGATGATGATTTTGCCGAATTCCATTATGAGTTTTTTAAGGAGTAGTTTGCAAATTTCGGTGAAATAATTGAGTTTGTTTTGTTTTTAACCACAAATTACACGAATTGACACGGATTTTTCAATGCCAAAAATCATTCAGCACTAGATTCATCATTTTTCTTTTGCTGATTCACTTTGGCAACCAAAGCTTTCAATCGTGCTGCTTTTGCTACTTTTTTTTCTTGCAGTTTCGTTTTTTTCCGATTCAATAATTTGGTATGTAAAGCCTTGTTCTTGGTGTTTTTTTCGGGTCCTTTGGGCATGGTTTACTATCTTTAAATCTGTTTGTAAAGATATAGAAAATCGATTTCTTATATTAATTTTTCTTTTAATGAAGAATAAATCATTCTACATGATACCGCTATTTTAATACTACATAGCTATAATAAAAACTAATATTCTTTATGGTATCCTATTCCTAAAGAAATTCCCAAACCAATGAAAGTAGTTTTGGAAACATTGCCAATAAATTTAAAACCCACGCTATTCCCAAAACTAGTATTTTTTGTAACTGGTATCACTCCATAAATTCTATAGGGTTCTTTATTTCTTTTAAACCAATTGATATCTATTTGAAAAGGAAATCCAAGTGCATGAGAACTATCAAAATAGTAATTATTATTTTCATCTACTTTCTTAATTTCTCTTTTTATTGAGGCTAAGCCTACTGAAAAGCTCCAGGCTTTATTAGTATGAATATATCTTTTGCCTGCCAAAATCCCATATTCTGTAATGATTTCCTTGGTGTCTAAATAAGGTATTGGCAAAAATGGAGAGACATATGACAATTTTGAATTAGAAAATTGTGTAGTTCTTAAAGTAAATAAATTTTCTTTTTTTTGGTAATTTAGAGAACCCCCAATCATAAATCCACTAGAATTACCTCCAGCAAAACCAAAATTTCCATCAAAATAGATAATCGGATTTGTTTTTTCTTGTGCATGAGTTTCGAAAATCGCCATACAAAAAAACAAAATAATCAAAGTAGTTTTTTTCATTTTAACAAGAATTAACTTTTTACAAATAAACAAATACTTTGTGTTGATTTGACAAGAACTTGAAAAATAACACAATAATAAACTAAATTTATTTTTAAAACCCAAATTCCTAGCCTCTACCTATCTGCAGACACGCAGGTAGTTGTGAAAATCCTTTTGTACCGATGTTCGGCACAAAAGATTGTAACGAATAGCGGGACATCGAAGATTCAGCGAAGCTAAATAGCCCCAAATAAAATTGGATTCCTTATTTTTGCAGCCAATTAATTTGAATTATGCTACAGAATCCAGAAAGATATACCATTACGGCGGCGTTGCCTTATACTAACGGACCCATACATATTGGGCATTTGGCGGGAGTTTATGTTCCTGCAGACATTTATTCGCGTTATTTGCGTTTGCAAGGAAGAGACGTTTTGTTTGTTTGCGGAAGCGATGAGCACGGAGTTGCCATTTCGATGAAAGCCAAAAAAGAAGGAATTACTCCTCAGCAAGTTATCGATAAATACGATGGAATTATCCGTAAATCGTTCTCTGATTTTGGAATTGCATTTGATAATTATTCTCGAACTTCGGCTAAGATTCACCACGAAACGGCTTCAGAGTTCTTTAAAAAATTATATGAAAAAGGGGATTTTATCGAAGAAGTAACCGAACAATTGTATGATGCTAAAGCAGATCAATTCTTGGCAGACCGTTTTGTTGTTGGAACTTGCCCGAAATGCGGCAACGAAGAAGCGTATGGCGATCAATGCGAAAAATGTGGTTCGACTTTGAATGCCACCGATTTGATTAATCCAAAATCGACTATTACAGGAGAAACTCCTATTTTGAAATCGACAAAACACTGGTTTTTACCATTGGACAGATACGATGCATTTTTGAGAGAATGGATTCTTGAAGGACACAAAAACGACTGGAAACCGAATGTTTACGGACAAGTAAAATCCTGGATCGATGGTGGATTAGAACCTCGTGCGGTAACTCGCGATTTAGATTGGGGAATTGATGTTCCTGTAGAAGGTGCCGAAGGAAAAAAATTATACGTTTGGTTTGATGCGCCAATTGGTTACATTTCGTCAACCAAAGAATGGGCTGCGAGAGAAGGAAAAGATTGGGAACCGTATTGGAAAGATGAAAAAACGAAATTAGTTCACTTCATCGGGAAAGACAATATTGTTTTCCATTGCGTGATTTTTCCAGCAATGTTAAAAGCCGAAGGAAGTTATATTTTACCTGACAATGTGCCTGCAAATGAGTTCTTGAACTTGGAAGGGAATAAATTATCGACTTCTAAAAACTGGGCGGTTTGGTTGCACGAATATTTGGAAGAATTCCCAAATCAGCAGGATGTTTTGCGATATGCTTTGACTTCGAATGCTCCTGAAACTAAGGATAATGACTTTACCTGGAAAGATTTTCAGGCTAGAAATAACAACGAATTAGTAGCTATTTTTGGAAACTTCATCAATCGTGTAGTAGTTTTAACCAATAAATATTACGAAGGAATTGTTCCTGCTCCAAACGAATTTTCAGAAGTAGATGAACAAACTTTAGCAGAATTAAAAGCCTATCCAGCTGTGATTTCGAGTTCACTGGAAAGATACAGATTCCGTGAAGCTTTAGGCGAAATGATGAATGTAGCTCGTTTAGGAAATAAATATTTGGCTGACGAAGAGCCTTGGAAAATGGTTAAAACAGATTCTGAACGTGTAAAAACCCAAATGTATGTGGCTTTGCAAATTGCTGCTGCTTTGAGTTCACTTTGCGAACCATTTTTACCTTTTACTGCTACAAAATTGACTCGCATCTTAAAAATCAAAGATAAATTAAACTGGAATACAATTGCTGAAACTTCAGATTTGCTTCCTGCAAATCACCAAATTGGTGAAGCCGAATTGTTGTTTTCTAAAATTGAAGACGAAGAAATTCAGAAACAAATAGAAAAACTAGAAGCGACTAAAACAGCCAATATTGCTGAAAACAAAAAAGCAGAACCACAAAAAGATTTGATTCAGTTTGAGGATTTCGCTAAAATGGATTTGCGTGTTGGAACCATTTTAGAAGCCGAAAAAATGCCAAAAGCGAACAAGCTTTTAATTTTAAAAGTGGATACCGGAATTGATGTTCGTACGATTGTTTCTGGAATTGCCGAAAGCTTTAAACCAGAAGACATCATCGGAAAACGTGTGACTGTTTTAGTGAATTTGGCTCCAAGAAATCTTCGCGGTGTAGAAAGTCAAGGAATGATTTTGATGACCAATAACGCCGAAGGAAAATTGGTTTTCGTGAATCCAGATACGGATGGTGTTGGGAATGGAGAGACGATAAATTAAAAATTAGATAAAAAACTCTATCCCGGTTTTAAACCCTGATAGAGTTAAATAAACAATACAATGAACCTAAAAGTAATTGCTTTCGACGCTGATGATACGCTATTTGTGAATGAAACTTATTTTCTAGAAACCGAAGAAAAGTTTTGTGAATTAATGTGTGATTATCTTTCGCACAAAGGAATTGCGCAGGAGCTTTTTAGAATTGAAATCTATAATTTAAAAATTTACGGTTACGGTATCAAAGCTTATATTCTTTCGATGATTGAAGCGGCAATGACTATTTCAAACAATACCATTCCAGTTGAGGTTATTGAAAAAATCATTCAGTATGGGAAAGAATTATTAGAAAAACCCATCGTTCTTTTAGATGGAGTAGAGGAAACTTTGGAAGCTCTGCATGGAAAATACAAATTGGTTGTGGCTACCAAAGGTGATTTGCTAGATCAAAGACGTAAATTACACAATTCAGGATTAGGGAAATATTTTCACCATATCGAAGTGATGTCTGACAAACAGGAACAGGATTATCTGGATTTGATTAAACGTTTGGAAATTCAACCTTCTGAGTTTTTCATGATTGGAAATTCTTTAAAATCAGATGTTTTACCTGTTTTAGCCATTGGCGGACACGCTGCACATGTGCCATTTCACACTACTTGGGCACATGAGAAAATTGATCATGAAGTAAGACATGAAAACTTTAGTGCCTTTGAAAAAATTACTGAGGTTTTGAAAAAATTAAAATAATAAGAAAAACTAAAAAACTGGAATAGTTATTGTGCGTAAAAACACATGAAAAAATTATTCCAGTTTCTGTTTGTGTTTTATTCATCAATACTGTTAAGTCAAACAGTATTGACTTCTCATCCTATAGATTTTAAAAAATCAAATGAAAATAAAGCGAAACTAAATATTGAGAAATTAAGAACACTTGATGAAGTGCTTCTCTCTGCAACATCTGATTTTAAAAATTCGAAAGAAAACAATCAAATTCTAAATATTGAAAATGAAAATACCCATGAAGTATTTGTTTTTATCAAGGACAGCGAGAAGATTACGATTCTAAAATACAATCGTGCCTTATTTTTAAATAGCGAATATGTCTTTCCGCTGCAAAATTTAGAAGACGTACAATTAACCGGATGCAGTTTTAGTAAAAATGGAAAGCTAAACCTTTATCTATCGCCTATTTTACCTGGCAATAAAGCTCCATTAGCTTTTATTTTAACTTTAAAATTTGATTTAGAAAATAAAACGCATACACTTTACAGCACTAAACTACCTCCTACCGAGGTTGTTGTAACAACTTTCCAAATGAATAATTCCTTTCATATTTTGGCACAGCATCGCATTATGCAGACATTGATTGTCTACAGTTTTGAGGAACCTAAAGTCGCTAAGAAAGTTTTTGATTTATCCTCTTTTACTTTTCAGGATAAAAATGGTAAAATGCAAAACTTTAATAGCCTTACAAATGCTTATCCAATTGAAAAAATGGACGTTAATGACTATAATCTATTGGATAAAACGGCTCAGAAAAGCAAGGTTTATATCCAGAATAATCACATTGTTCTAACCTTAGATTACAGCCCTAAAAATACGCAGGCCTTTGATCTTAATTTGGAAAATGGTTATTTATCTGAAAAGAACTTCCCCCAATCTGTTCTTCAGGATGCAAAGAAAAAGAGTAATTCCTTTTATCACCGCGGAAAACTGTATCAGATTAATGTAAGCGAATCTGAACTTTCATTGGACATAAAAGATTTTAATTCAGGAGAAACACTTAAAAAAACTCGTGTTTTAAATGAAAGTGATCAAGAATTTAAAAACATTCCTCTTTTCATTCAAAAAGATTCCAGAAAACCTAAAGACATCAAAAAACCAAAACAATTTTTACAGCATCTGAATGATTTAGATGTAGGACTGACCGTTTATAATACTAAAAGAAAAACTTATATTTCTATAGGAGGAATTCCAATGGCAGAAAATAAAGAAAATCTTTTTCAAGCTAATGCATCTTATAACAGTTTCCTTTATGACGAGTTTTCGGATATAGATTTTGCGCCAATTTATCATTTTAAATATGCTTATTTTGAGAGTATTCTGGATCAAAATCTCGAGCTTGTTGCTCGTGAAGAAACACCTCTTGCTATTGATAAGCTTCACTATTTTGTTAACACTACTAAAAAGACAACACTAACAAGTGTTTTAAAATATAAGGATTATTACATTTTAGGCTATTACGATAAAAAGTCAAAACAATATATAATGCGTAAATTTACTGACGGATTCAATTGATAAAAACAGTGGGTATAGACCACAAATCCATGATTTATTTTTAAAATCTTCTCATAATAGATGAAAATCTCATTGATTTCAAAAAAATCACTGAAATCATGCCATGATTACAGTAAGCCAATCTGAATTTATTTACTTTTTTAAAGACTTAGATTCAATTAAAACTACTGTTAAATAAAAATCAAATAGGGTTTTATACAAGATTTTTATACGATTTTTAGTAACTTTACCTCACGTTTAACAAAAAACTCACGATTATGTTATCTAAAAATATAGAAACCGCATTAAACAAACAAATCCGCATTGAGGCTGAATCTTCTCAAACTTATTTATCTATGGCTTGTTGGGCTGAAGTAAATGGCTTGGAAGGAATTTCACAATTCATGTATACTCAATCTGATGAAGAGCGTGCACACATGCTTAAATTAATTAAATATGTAAACGAGCGTGGCGGCCACGCACAAATTACCGATTTAAGAGCGCCTAAAACTAGCTACACTACTTTTAAAGAAATGTTTGAAGCCTTGTATGAGCATGAAATTTTTGTTTCGGATTCAATTAACGAATTAGTTCATATTACTTTTGAAGAAAAAGATTATGCTACACATAATTTCTTACAATGGTATGTGTCAGAGCAAATTGAAGAAGAAGCTACAGCAAAAACAATTTTGGATAAAATTAACTTGATTGGTGATGATAAAGGAGGATTGTACCTGTTTGATCGCGACATTCAGCAATTAACAGTAACAAGCTCTGTTGCTATAAATCCAAAATAAAAAAGTTAAAGTTTATTTAGAATATATAAAAATAATAATTTTTCTTTTATATTTGTCTCAGTTTTAAACTCGTACAAAGGTGAGCAAGAAAGATAAAGAAAAAGACAAGAAAAGTAAGAAGAAAGACAAAAAGAAAAAAGAAGCTCTTAATGTCATTAAAAAAGTGGAAAACTGTAAATCTTCTTGTTGTGAAAAATTCAAAAAGTCAGAAAACAAGCGTTGCAAACGTTGTCCAATGTATGATTTGATTAAAAAAGTAGCTTAAATTTATATATAAAAACCCATTCGCCACGGCGAATGGGTTTTCTGTTTAAATTCAAGTTTTAAACTATTTTCCTAAAAGCAACACTTCATTGACAACCACTTCAGTAACATAGCGTTTTTCACCATTTTTATCTTCATAGCTGCGGTGTGTCAATTTGCCTTCTATGGCAATTTCTTTTCCTTTGGTTGCATATTTTTCGATAATTTCGGCTGTTTTTCCCCAGGCTACTAAACGATGCCATTGGGTTTCTTCTACTTTTTCTCCTTTATCGTTCTTGTAACTTTCATTAGTAGCCAATGTGAAATTGGCTAACTTTTTACCTCCGTCAAAATTTTTGATTTCTGGATCATTTCCTAAATGTCCAATCAACTGTACTTTGTTTCTTAATGCATTCATGGCGTATAAAATTTAATTGTTAATGAATAAAATTGATTTCAAAATTGTTATTTGTATTGAAATTGTCATTGCTATTGTTGCTTTTCGACGGTACAAAGTTGCAAACAACGCAATGCTTTATTCGGTTGATAGTTACTTACTTTCGGTTGTAAATATTTGTAAACGTTTGTAAACGGATAATGTTTTTTTTGTATCTTGCAGAAAATCAAAATGTTTTATGCAAGCAGAAATCAACAAAGTTGAACTAAGGAATCTAAAAATAGCAGACTACAAAGAATTAAAAAATTCGATGATCGAATCCTATCCAGAAATGGTAGACGATTACTGGAAAGAAGCCGATATTAAAAAATTACTCAAAATATTTCCCGAAGGACAACTGGTTATTCTGGTAGATGACATCGTGGTGGGCTCGGCTTTATCACTTATTTTAGATGAGGATTTGGTCGAAAAAAACCATGATTATGCTAAAATTACCGGTAATTATACTTTTTCAACACATACACCTACGGGTGAAGTTTTATACGGAATAGATGTTTTTGTGGTGCCAAAATACCGTGGTTTGCGTTTAGGACGCCGTTTGTATGATGCACGAAAAGAAATTTGCGAACAATTGAATCTAAAATCCATTGTGTTTGCAGGACGAATTCCGAATTACAGTCAATATGCTCAAGAACTCACGCCTAAAGCTTATATTGACAAAGTAAAAAGAAAAGAAATTCACGATCCTGTTTTGTCGTTTCAGTTGAGTAATGAGTTTCACGTGATGCGAATCATGAAAAACTATCTTGAAGGCGATAGAAAATCCAAAGAGTTTGCGGTTTTATTAGAATGGAACAATATTTATTATGATGAAAGTCCGCAAATTATCAATATTACTAAAAGCGTCATTCGACTGGGTTTGATTCAGTGGCAAATGCGACCTCTGGGAAATTTAGAAGCCTTGTTTGAACAATCGGAATTTTTTATTGATGCCGTTTCTGGTTACGGTAGTGATTTTGCCGTTTTCCCCGAATTGTTTATTGCACCTTTAATGGCTGATTATAATCATTTATCTGAAGCAGATGCCATTCGGGAATTGGCTAAATACGCCGAACCTATTAGGAAACGTTTTCAAGAATTAGCCATTTCTTATAATATCAACATTATAACGGGAAGTATGCCTCATTTAATTGACGGAACCTTATACAATTCAGGGTTTTTATGCAAAAGAGATGGTACTTATGAAACTTATACAAAAATACACATTACGCCAAACGAAGTTTTTCATTGGGGAATTACAGGAGGAAATGGCATTCAAACTTTTGATACTGATTGTGGGAAAATAGGAATTATCATTTGTTATGATGTTGAATTCCCTGAATTATCGAGATTAATGGCCGATGAAGGCATGAATATTTTATTTGTTCCTTTTTTGACTGATACACAAAATGCTTATACCAGAGTCAAACATTGTGCGCAAGCCAGAGCGATAGAAAACGAATGTTATGTAGCTATTGCGGGTTGTGTGGGGAATTTACCAAAAGTGAATAACATGGATATCCAATATGCGCAATCGGCTGTTTTTACACCATCTGATTTTGCTTTTCCAAGTAACGGAATCAAAGCCGAAACTACTCCTAATACCGAAATGACTTTGATTGTGGATGTCGATTTGGATTTATTAAAAGAATTACACGAACATGGAAGTGTGAAAATTCTAAAAGACCGTCGTCATGATTTGTATCGAATTAAAAAAGGAAGAAGTTAAATGTGAAAAACAAGCCATCTGACTTTAAAACAATTAAAAGTTACGATAGATAACATAAAACATTGATTTTTAAGAAATGCAAAAAAGGTTAAATTATGAGAGAAATTATTAAAATAGGTAAGCAAGAATTTAAATTTAAAAAAGATGCCTTACTTTATTATAAGAGTATTTTAAATTCATACCATTTCGAAGAATTACTAAATAAAGAACACTTTAATGATATATTGAGTTTGTTAGAATATGATTATGCTTTTGAGATAGAAAAATACAGAAGACAGGGGCAAAAGGCATATAACATAATCGAATATTCTAAAATAAAAAATATTAAAATCAGTAAAGTTCAATTCAATACCAAATGTTTTGAACTTCTTTTTGAAGATTCATCAAGCAAACAGATTTCGTATACTTACATTATTAATCGACCAAAAATTACAGCAGATTCAACTTTTAATATTGCCTGTAGAAATACAATCATTAAAGATATGAATTTGGTAAAAAGAAAATATTTTGAAACCCATTCCATTAATGGACAAGTAAAATGTCAGGAAACAAATGAATTTTCGAAATGGGAAGATTTAGTAGTTGATCATAGACAGCCCAATACATTCTCAATAATTGTGGATCGTTTTAAAGAAGTAAGCAAAATTGATTTAGAGAAAATTGAATATTTTACAGATGCAAATAATTTTCTTCTATTTAAGAATGAAGAACTAAAAGAAGATTTTAGAAATTATCATAAACAGAAAGCGACATTACGAGTTGTTAAAAAAGAATGTAATTCAAGTAGGGCTGGAATGGCGAAAATCAAAAAAAACACAAAAGATTTATCAATTGATTAATATATACTAAATATGAAAAACTGTTTAGAATGTGATGAAAAAATTATAGGTCGGGAAGACAAGAAATTTTGCAGTGATGGTTGTAGGAACGCCTACAATAACAAGATCAATAAAGACAGCAATAATTTTATGCGGAATGTCAATAACAAATTGCGCAAAAATTATCGAATTCTCTGTGAATTGAATGTGGAAGGAAAATCCAAAACAACCAAAACAAAATTACTAAGTAAAGGATTTGATTTTGATTTTTTTACTAATATTCTAAAAACCAAAACAGGAAACACCTACTACTTCCTATATGATCAAGGGTATATGTTATTAGAAAACGATTTGTATATCCTTGTAAAAAAAGACAATTAGTAATCTCTCCCAAATTTACCTAAGATGAAAAAAGATTTTCCTTCCATTTTTTCAGTGCTGTTTTTTATAGCTGTTTTAACTTTTGTTTATTTCAGTATGATGCCGCGATGGGCTGTTGATGATGATAAACCACTTGCAGAATTTTCGACCAAAAGAGCTTTGATTCACATCAAAACAATCAGTCAAAAACCGCATTATGTAGGTTCTGAAAACCACAGTCAAGTCGCTAATTATTTAAGGTATGAATTAACAAAACTCGGATTGGAAACCCGTTTTCAAGAGGGATATACCTTAACCGATTGGGGAAATTTGGTCAAATCTAAAAATATCTTGGCTCGAATAAAAGGAAGCCAAAACGGAAAAGCCTTATTATTACTTTCGCATTATGATAGTGCACCACATTCAGCTTCTCCTGGAGCCAGTGATGATGCCGCTGGAATCGCTACCATATTAGAAGGCGTACGTGCTTTTTTGCATAATAAAACCTCGCATAAAAATGACATCATTATTTTATTTACTGATGCCGAAGAATTGGGACTCAATGGTGCAGCGCTTTTTGTAACCCAACATCAATGGGCAAAAGAAATAGGTTTAGCACTTAATTTTGAAGCACGAGGAACATCGGGACCAAGTTATATGTTGATGGAAACCAATAATGGAAATGCAGGAATGGTTAAAAATTTCGCTACCGCAAATCCAACTTTTACAGTTTCTAATTCGTTAATGTACAGCATTTACAAAATGTTGCCTAATGATACCGATTTGACTGTTTTTAGAGAACAAGGCAGTATTCAAGGTTTTAATTTTGCTTTTATTGATGGGCATTACAATTACCACACCGCTCAGGACGATGTACACCATTTAGATGTTAATTCGGTAGCGCATCAAGGTTCTTATTTGATGCCTTTGTTGCATTATTTTTCCAATGCCGATTTGAATAGTACAGCAGCAATGGAGGATTATGTTTATTTTTCGATTCCTTTTAGTTTCATCAGCTATCCTTTTAGTTGGGTAGTTCCAATGTTGATTATTGCTTTTTCGTTGTTTTTTTTCTTTATCTTTTTAGGAATTGCCAAAAAAATAGTAACCGTCCCGAGAATGTTACAGGGTTTTATTCCGTTTTTGGGTTCGTTATTTTCTGCAGGATTGATTACTTTTTTAGGTTGGAAAATTATAGTAGCAATTTATCCGCAATACAATGATTTGCTCAATGGTTTCACCTATAACGGACACGCTTACATAGCTGCTTTTGTGTTGTTGAGCCTTGCTGTTTGTTTTGGGTTTTATCGCTTTTTTACACCCAATAAAATTAGTGCCAATCATTTTGTAGCTCCATTATTCATTTGGTTATTAATCAATGCTGGAATTGCTTTTAGCATGCAAGGTGCTGGATTTTTAATTATTCCGGTGTATTTCGGGATTTTTGCATTTGGGTTTTATATCCTCACTCAAAAGTACAGCCCCATTTTAAACTTAATTTTAAGTATTCCCGCTTTGTTAATTATTGCTCCTTTTATTCAAATGTTTCCAATAGGTCTTGGATTAAAAATATTGTTTGGGAGTGCTATTCTTACTGCTTTGTGTTTTGGATTGCTGTTGCCTACTTTGGGAAATTTTGTCCAAAAAGGAAGTTGGTCTATTCTCTTCTTATTGGCTTCGATCGGTTTTTTTACCAAAGCACATTTGGAATCCGATTACGAGAAAGGAAAAGCAAAATCAAACAGTTTAGTCTATCTTTTGGATGTCGATACAAATTCTGCACAATGGTTAACTTATGATAGAAATCTGGATTCTTGGACGAAAAGTTATTTAGGAGAAAACCCAACAACTCCCAAAGGTCTAGAAGCAGTGCCGCTTTTCAGTAAATACGATTCCGAATTTACTTTTGCTGCAAAAGCACCAATAAAAAACATTCCACAGCCTACAATTGATTTCTTAACTGATAGCATTTCGGACAATCAAAGGTATTTGAAGATTCGCATTTCGCCTAATCGAAAAGT
The DNA here is from genome assembly GCF_041729725.1 of Flavobacterium zubiriense. Classification (NCBI taxonomy): domain Bacteria; kingdom Pseudomonadati; phylum Bacteroidota; class Flavobacteriia; order Flavobacteriales; family Flavobacteriaceae; genus Flavobacterium; species Flavobacterium zubiriense. The sequence continues at coordinate 110,827 of NZ_JBCFQL010000011.1, forward strand.
CAATCGCTATGATATTTTTGCAAATGAAAAAATGCAGCTTTACAACATTAAGGTAAATGGCGTTACTCATTTGGAACAAAAAGGAAAAATTTTCGAAAGAGAGGGCAAAAAACTACTGAGTTATTATGTAGTTGATAATGATCCGCTGGTTTTAGAATTTAACATCAATGCAGCCACGGTTTTTGATATGCAATTATTAGAAAGTTCGTTTGATTTGATGCAAAATCCTTTGTTTAAAATGATCCAAAGAGCCGATTGGATGATGCCAACGCCTTTTGTGTTGAATGATGCGGTAGCAATCAAAAAAACAATCAAACCCAGTCCTAGAGTTGTTCCAGAACCTAAAGTTGATGTTGTAACACCTAAACCGAATGCTAGAAGCCGGTTTAAAAAGCCCATTAAAATTGCTGTTGATAGCACGAAAGTAGAGTGACAAACTACTTTTGCACTGTTTAATTAATCTTTTTTAAATTAAAAAGAAAGAGGTATCTTTCCTAATTAATTTATCTGATTATGAGAGATATAAATACGATTAATAGTAAAACAAAAGCGGCGGCGGTATTGATTTTAGTAACTATTTTGCTTTTGATAAGCAATTATTTCATTGGTTTGAATTCTAAAAAAACCAACGAAAATATGAAAGCCATTTATAATGACAGATTAATGGTGAGTCATTATATTTTTCAGTATACTAATGCAATTCATCAAATAAAAACACATATAATTGAAGCTAATCCCAGTGGTTTTGAAAAGCAAAATTTTGTTTCAAAACGGTTGGAAAACACCAATACTATTGACAAAAAGTATTTAGCAACTATTTTAACTGCTGAAGAAAAAAAACAATTTAAGAATTTCCAAAATCAATGTGTTGCGATGCAAGTGGCGAATCAAAAAAAAGATTGGAAAGAACTAACCCAATTAATTGAGCAAAGTTTAGAAACGTTAGAAATATTAGCTCAAATTCAAATTGATGAAGGTAAAACAGCATTCACTACAGCTAACGCCTTGCATAATGGAAACAAGATTTTTGCTCAATTTGAGATTGCTTTATTCATTATTTTAGCTTGTCTTTCGGCTTATTTATTAGTGCTGAAAAAGATGAAAATAAAAATAAAAATCCCCGAAGCACCCAGTATGAATTAATTGTCTACTGTTTTATTGTGTTTATAATTTTGAATTGTCTCCAGCTTCAGCTGGAGGACAAAAGAAGTCAATATCGGATGGCTTTAGCCGAAAGTTTCTGTTTTGGCTAAAGCCTTTTAAATAATCTCTTATTTTATTCCTCCAGCTGAAGCTGGAGGCAATTTATTATTCAGATTTCTATATAATGTTCTGATTTTCTACCCAAAAAGCATACTCGCTACATCTTCAATTTTAGCAACTAATTCGATTTTAATTCCAGTGTTTTTCAAGGCTATTTTATTGTATTTGGATACAAAAATGGTTGAAAATCCTAGTTTTTCGGCTTCCTGAATGCGTTGGTCTACACGGTTTACTGGACGAATTTCCCCTGAAAGTCCGACTTCGCCAGCAAAGCAAAAATCCTTATTTACAGGAATGTCTTCATTCGAAGATAAAATAGCGGCTACTACGGCCAAGTCAATTGCGGGATCATCAACTGAAATTCCTCCGGTTACGTTCAAGAAAACGTCTTTGGCTCCCAGCCTAAAACCCGCTCTTTTTTCCAAAACCGCTAAAATCATATTCAGTCTTTTAGCATTATAACCTGTAGTGCTGCGTTGTGGTGTTCCATAAACCGCAGTGCTGACTAAGGATTGAATTTCAATCATCAACGGGCGCATACCTTCAAGTGTGCTGGCAATGGCAGTTCCAGATAATTCTTCGTCTTTGTGCGAAATCAATATTTCTGATGGGTTAGAAACCTCTCTTAATCCGCTGCCTAACATTTCATAGATTCCAATTTCTGCAGTAGAACCAAAACGGTTTTTTAGTGAGCGTAAAATGCGATACACATGGTTTCGGTCGCCTTCAAATTGCAAAACGGTATCGACCATGTGTTCCAGAATTTTTGGTCCGGCAATATTTCCGTCTTTGGTAATGTGACCAATTAAAATCACAGGAATATTGGTTTCTTTGGCAAACTTAATTAACTCGGCAGTAGTTTCTCTAATTTGAGAAATACTTCCCGCTGTCGATTCGATATAATCAGTATGCAGCGTTTGAATCGAATCGATAATCACGATTTCGGGCTTAATAGCTTCAATTTGTTTAAAGATATTTTGTGTTTTAGTTTCTGTCAGAATGTAGCAATTATCACTACTTGGCGTAATTCTTTCGGCACGCATTTTTATTTGTTTCTGACTTTCCTCGCCCGAAACATATAAGGTTTTGTAGGGTAGTTTTAATGAAATTTGGAGTAAAAGTGTACTTTTTCCAATTCCTGGTTCACCGCCCAAAAGTATAAGAGATCCTGGAACAATTCCGCCTCCCAAAACGCGATTCAATTCGTTGTCAGTAGTGTCCATTCGGATTTCCTGAGTCGAATCAATTTCGTTTATTTTTAAAGGTTTTGGAGCTCTGCTGCTTGGTGTTGGTTCACTTTTCCAAGCTACTTTATCTTGTTTTTGAATGATTTCTTCGGCAATGGTGTTCCATTCTTTGCAGGCGTTGCATTGACCTTGCCATTTGGCATAAGATGTTCCGCAACTCTGGCAGAAAAAAGAGGTTTTAACTTTTGACATTATTATTTAACAGTTAAGCTTTTCATATCATCGTACTTATTGTACATCATTTCTTTGGTCAAATCGCCAATTTCTTCTAATTGTGAAGCACGTTGGTATTTGTTAGCGGCTTTTTTTGTATCACCTGTTTTTTCATACATTAATCCCAATTCGTAATCAGCAAGCATTGATTTTGGATAATTTTTACTGGCAATTTGAGCTAGTTTTTCAAGTTCATCGTAGGCTTTGTTTTTTAAAATAGCAGCTTCGATGGCCTTAAAATCATTGATTCGAACAGGGATGTTTAAGCCTAATTTTTCGTTTGTGTTGTCGTATTTCTTAATCAAATAATCCACATAACCAGATGGTAAAACCACAATTTTTTCGGTAAATTCAGTGGAAGAAATAGGTTTATAGCTATCGAAAATTTGGTACAAAGCATTTGGAATCGAATATAGAACTAGAGAATAATGCGAGGCATTGTTGAAATTGTCGTATTTGTAATTGACTAACGGATTCGTTATCAATTTTATGTTGCTGTCCAGCTCTTCTATTGGTACTCGTAATTGTTTGATGTCTCCATCGGCAGAGGATTGATAGTAGAATACGTTTTTTTTGGTATTGGTTAAACTCGTAGCAATTTGGTTTTCCATGCCGGGAGCGAGTTCAGGACTCAATGAAATATAGGCATTAAAAAACGAATTTTCTTTGTAAAGAAAGAAATTTAAAAAACCTGCAGTGGTGTCATGTCCGGCAATAATTCGAAAAGGAGCCACACGATATTTTTTTTCGATAAAAGGTATCAATTCTTCGCCAATAAAGTTGTAAAACGCGGCAGATTTTTTTGTTGGTGTGCCCTCAATTTCATCAAAACCACAGTCGTCCATTCGGCTGTTTTTTTGTTTGATTCCTATAATAATGGTTTCTGGTAAGTCGTCCCAATATTCGCCATATTCTAATGCGCCTTGAAAGGGTTCGAATAAATAATCTCCATCTAATAATAATAAGATAGGATATCTTTTGGTTGGATTGCTTTCGTAAGAAGAAGGCAGGCTTACTATTACTTCTCGTGTTTCTCCCAGTTTGGTAGATTTGATTAATTCAGTAGTTTTTTGAGCAAATAATGAAATGGAAAAAAAGAATAAAAGTAGTGTTTGTTTCATGATTTGGGTGTTTTAAAAATTGAATTCTAAATGGAATAGCAAGATACTAATTTTTAACCAAAGTAAGATATAGCCTAAAAACAAGAAGCGCTTCTTTTAAGGAAACGCTTCAATTATTTGATGTTTTTTAAAGGCTAATTTAGGTCAGTGAATTGTCATTTTCATTTGGAAAAATAATCCACGGTTGGAAGGTTTTAGCTTCTTCGAAGTCAATAGTTGCATAAGAAATGATAATGATAATATCGTCTCTTTGTACTTTTCTGGCTGCTGGACCATTTAGTGTAATTTCGCCTGAATTTCTTATTCCTTTTATTGCATAAGTGTCAAAACGTTCTCCATTGTTGATGTTAACAATAGATACTTTTTCTCCTTCAATAATATTTGAGGCTTCTAATAAGGCTTCGTCTATGGTGATGCTGCCTATATAATTTAAATCGGCTCCTGTTACTTTTACCCGATGAATTTTTGATTTTAATACTTGAATTTGCATGGCACAAAAGTAAATTATTTTAGTGAAATGGTATCAATCAATCGGATATTATTAACAAATACGGCTATAAATGCACGATAATTTTTATCTTTTGATTGTTCGGTACAAGTGGTAAGGGTTTCTTCATCAGCGATTTCAAAGTATTCTAAATCAAAAATACTATTGGAGTTAAATACTTCGTTTACCCATTGTTTTACTTCATTACAATTATGGGTTTTGAATTTTTCTTTCGCTTCAACTAAGGTTTGGTATATGATGGAAGCTTGTTCTCTTTCGGAAGCAGATAAGCGTTCGTTTCTAGAACTCATGGCTAATCCGTTAGATTCTCTGAAAATTTCACAACCAATAATATTTACTGCCAAATGATTTTTGAAAACCATTTTTTTTACAATTTGCAATTGTTGAAAGTCTTTTTCTCCAAAATAAGCATTGGTTGGCGAAACAATTTCAAACAGACGTTTTACAATTGTTCCTACTCCGTTAAAATGTCCAGGTCTGAATTTGCCTTCCATTTGATTTTCTAATCCGTCAAAATCAAAATCCTGCGATACTACTTTTCCTTCGTAAATATCATCTACTTGGGGTGCGTAAATAATTATATTTGCATTTAAATTGAAAATCTTTTGAGTATCTTCTTCTAAGGTTCTTGGGTATTTTTTTAAATCTTCAGTATTGTTAAATTGAGTAGGATTGACAAAAATACTAACTACAGTATTGTTGTTTTCTGCTAGTGATTGTTGCATTAGCGAGAGGTGTCCCTGGTGTAATGCACCCATTGTTGGAACAAAGCCAATAGTGGAATTTGGAGTTTTAAAGGAATCTAAAAATTCGATTAAAGCTGCTTTTCCATGGAAAATAGGCATGATTATTTTATTAAAATTAAATGCAAACATAATATATTAGTTAATAACTGCATAAAATTTTGTAATTTTGCGTGGTTTTTATTACCAACTAAACTAAGCAATTTATAATATGAAAGATAAGAGGATATTATACGTATCATCTGAAGTGGTGCCCTATTTGGCTGAAAATGAGGTTTCTTTAATGTCTTACGATGTTCCTAAGATGATAAATGATCAGGGAGGACAGATTAGAATTTTTATGCCAAGATATGGAAATATCAATGAAAGAAGACACCAGTTGCATGAAGTAATTCGACTATCTGGAATGAATTTGGTAGTAAATGATTTAGATATGCCTTTGATAATTAAGGTAGCATCCATCCCAAAAGAAAGAATTCAGGTTTATTTTATTGATAATGATGAATATTTTAAGCGAAAAGCCACCTTTGCTGATGAAGACGGGGTAATGTATCCTGATAATGACGAAAGGGCAATCTTTTTTGCAAAAGGAGTGGTTGAAACGGTGAAAAAATTAAATTGGGTACCTGATATTATTCATGTTCATGGCTGGATGGCAGCAATGTTGCCTGTGTATATGAAACATTTTTATAAAAACGAAGCCTTGTTTTCTGAAACTAAGATAGTTACTTCGGTATATGGACAGTCTTTTGATGGAACTTTAGATGTTGAAATGATGAATAAAGTAAAGCTTGATGGTGTGCCACAAGATGCTATTGAAATGCTTTCGACACCAGATTATGAGAATATTATCAAGTCAACCATAATGCATTCTGATGCTGTAATTGTTGCTTCTCCAAATGTTAGTTCAAGTTTAACAAAATTTATTGAAACTTCAGGGAAACCTTTTTTACCTTTCGTCGCTAAAGATGCTTTCGCAGAAGCGTATAGCAATTTTTATAGAGAAATGCTTTAACCTCACTTTTATTATTAAATATGCGCAATAATTCTTTTTTTAAGATCATTCTAATAGCAATAACTGTCGTTTTTTTTACATCCTGTGATAAGGATTTTAATACCATTGGAGGTGATTTAATTGGAAATGAACATTTTGGTTTAGTAAATTCTAACTATAATGTGATTTCTTATAATCAAAAAATAGGTCCTATTCAGTCTAATAATTTGCCTGTAAATGCCTTAGGTGTTTATGAAGATGCGGTTTTTGGAACAACTGAAGCTAGTTTTGCTACTCAGGTTATTTTGTCTCCATCAAACCCAGTTTCAGTAAATCCAGTTATTGGTAAAAACCCAGTAATAGAAAGTGTGATTTTAAATATTCCTTATTTTAGTACTGTAACTAAAACAGATCCAACTAGTGGTGAAAGTACCTATAGATTAGATTCTATTTATGGACCTGAAAAATCAAAAATAAAATTAAGTGTTTATGAGTCGGGATATTTTATGAGGGATTTGGATCCCTTGACTGGTTTTTTAGAGCCTCAAAAATTCTATACCGATCAGGCTGACGATTTTAATAATCTGATAGCATCAGCACGTTTGAATAATGATACGGATGTGTCTCAAAATGATGCTTTTTTCTTTAACCCTGACGAGCGCAAAGAAACTACTACAGTTGACGAAAAAGAAACCGTTACAAGATTTGCACCTGCCATGCGTTTGTTTTTAAACAAAGATTATTTTAAAACAAAAATAATTGATGCTGCTAAAAAAATTGATGGTACTGATCCAGGAAAATTAACAACTAATGATGTTTTTAAAAACTTTTTTAGAGGTTTGTATTTTAAAGTAGAAAAATCAGGTTCTAATATAGGTCAAATGGCCATGATGAATTTTAAAGGAGGAACTATTACAATAAAATACAAAGAAGATTCTTCTGCAACGGAAGGGGAAAGAGTAGAGAAATCTATAGTACTTAATTTAACTGGAAACACAGTAAATTTGTTGTCAAATACAAATGCTACAGATTATACAAATGCAACTAATCCAAGTGTTATTGATACTATTTCCGGAGATACAAAATTATATTTAAAAGGAGGCGAAGGGGCTATGGCTGTTTTAAATCTTTTTGGTAAAACAGATGTCAGAGGCTATGATGAGGATGGGAAACCAACTGTTGGTTCTAATAATGTTCCAGATGAATTAGACGATCTAAGAAATCCTACAGATAAGAAAAAATTATTGATCAATGAAGCTAATCTTATTTTTCATGTTGATGGAGCTGTAATGGGTACAAATAAGTTGCCAAACAGAATGTATCTTTATGATTTGAAGAATCATAGGCCAATATTGGATTATGTAGCTGATGGAGCTGGATTGTTGGTTTATGGAGGTGTTTTGAACGCGACTAAAGTGGATGATAAAACCTATAAATTTAGAATTACTAATCATATTAGAAATTTAATTAATAATAAAGATTCCACCAATGTAAAATTGGGAGTTGTTGTCACTGCGGATATTAATAATAGCGCAATGAATATATTGCGATTGCCATTAAAGGAGGGAACGACTTTGACAAGAGCACCTCAAGCATCAGTAATGAGTCCAATGGGTGTTGTACTCCATGGAGGAACAGCAAATGTTCCTGAAGATAAAAGATTGAAATTAGAAATTTATTACACAAAACCGAATTAATATAAAATTATATGTGTGGAATAGTTGGTTATATAGGTCACAGAGAGGCATATCCTATTGTCATTAAGGGATTGAAAAGACTAGAGTATCGAGGATATGATAGTGCTGGTGTAATGATTTATGATGGTACAATTAAAGTTTGTAAAACCAAAGGGAAGGTAGTTGGACTTGAGGAGCTTGCTTCAAAAGAGATTGCAACAAATGGAACTATAGGAATAGGTCATACAAGATGGGCAACTCACGGTGTTCCTAATGATGTAAATTCGCATCCTCATCTTTCAAATTCGGGTGAGATAGCAATAGTTCATAATGGTATTATAGAAAATTACGCTCCATTAAAAGAAGAGTTAATCAAGCGTGGTTATGTTTTTCATTCCGATACTGATACTGAAGTATTGGTAAATTTGATTGAAGAAGTTCAGAAAAAAGAAAAATTAAAAATAGGAAAGGCAGTTCAGTTGGCATTAAATCAAGTGGTTGGTGCTTATGCTATTGCAGTTTTCGATAATAAAAATCCTGACGAAATTGTAGCCGCACGTTTGGGAAGTCCATTAGCAATTGGTGTTGGAGAAGGGGAATATTTTATTGCTTCTGATGCTTCGCCTTTTATAGAGTACACCTCTAATGCTGTTTATCTTGAAGACGGAGAAATGGCTAATATTAGCTTAAACAAGTCGATTAAGATTAGAAAAATTAAAGATGATAGTTTAGTTGATCCTTATATACAAGAACTTCAAATGAATTTGGAGCAAATTGAAAAAGGTGGTTTTGATCACTTTATGCTAAAAGAAATCTATGAGCAGCCTAGTGTTATAAAGGATACCTATAGAGGAAGATTACATGCTGATAAAGGGATTATTCAAATGTCTGGTGTTGAAGATCATTTAGAGAAATTCTTAAATGCTGATAGAATAATTATTGTGGCTTGCGGTACTTCATGGCACGCAGGTTTAGTGGCAGAATATATTATTGAGGAGTTTGCTCGTATTTCGGTAGAGGTAGAGTATGCTTCTGAGTTTAGATATAGAAACCCGATTATCAATAAAAATGATGTGGTTATTGCTATTTCACAATCAGGTGAAACGGCTGATACTATGGCAGCTATTAAATTAGCTAAAGAGCATGGTGCTTTTGTTTTTGGTGTTTGTAATGTGGTTGGTTCTTCTATTTCTAGAGAGTCGCATGCGGGTGCTTACACTCATGCAGGTCCAGAAATCGGAGTGGCTTCTACTAAAGCATTCACAACTCAAATTACAGTGTTGACCATGTTAGCTTTGCGTTTAGCAAAAGCAAAAGGAACATTATCTCATTCTGATTTCCACCGATATTTGTTGGAATTAGAGTTGATTCCTGAAAAAGTGAAAGAAGCTTTAGGAACTATTGAAACAGCAAAAGAAATCGCTGCTAAATTCAAGGATGCACCTAACTGTTTGTATTTAGGTCGTGGATATAATTTCCCAGTAGCTTTAGAAGGAGCTTTGAAATTAAAAGAGATATCCTATATTCATGCAGAAGGTTATCCTGCTGCCGAAATGAAACACGGGCCAATTGCTTTGATTGACGAACAAATGCCTGTTGTGGTAATTGCTCCAAAACAAGGTCATTATGATAAAATAGTAAGTAATATTCAAGAAATTAAGTCCAGAAGCGGTAAAATTATTGCTGTAGTTACTAAAGGAGATACTCAAGTGAGAGAATTAGCCGATTATGTTATCGAAATTCCAGAAACTTCAGATGCTTTATCGCCTTTGATTACTACTATTCCGTTGCAATTGTTATCGTATTATATTGCAGTGTATAGAGAATGTAATGTAGATCAACCTCGTAACTTGGCTAAATCAGTAACAGTAGAATAATTTTTTTATTTTAGTTTATATAAGAAAGCAAGGCAAATCGCCTTGCTTTTTTTATGGAAATTTTTTAAAATTCAATCAATTTATTAAAAATTGAATTTACCGATACCTTTTTTGTTAAATTGTTATTTTTATTGCTTAAATTTAATTAATTAAAAAGAGTTGATTTTTTTGATTATGCTATTAATGTAAAGGTCGATGTAAAAGTTGATGGCTTTTTTTGTGATGTTTAAATTAATAAAACTAAATCATATGAAAGCGTATTTATTTTTTTTATCATTGTTTTTCTGTAGTGTACTTTATGCGCAGAATTCTATTAAAGGTGTGGTTACTGATATAAATAATTTGCCAATTATTGGAGCTAATGTTAAGGTAATTGGTGAGTCGGTGACGACAGTAACGGATAGTGACGGAAAATTTCTTTTGATTACCTCTCTTAATCTTCCGTATGAAATTGAAATTACTAGTGTTGGTTTTGAATCAAAAACGACAGTCATCAATTCGAAAACACAATTAATTAATGTTGTTCTTAAAGAAGAGCAAAATGTACTGGATGAAATTGTTGTTTCGGCATCCAGAACACCTGAAAGAGTTTTTGAATCGCCAGTTACAATTGAGAGAATGGGAATTGCAGATGTTAAAAAAACGGCTTCTCCTACTTTTTATGACGGTTTAGAAAATATGAAAGAAGTACAAATGAACACCAGTAGTTTGTCTTTCAAATCCATCAATACACGTGGTTTTGCAACAGTAGCCAATTCTCGGTTTTTACAATTAGTTGACGGAATGGATAATGCTTCTCCATTGCTAAATTTTGTTTTGGGGAATATGATTGGGATTTCTGAAATTGATGTTCAAAGTGTCGAGTTGTTGCCAGGAGCTTCTTCTGCATTATATGGTGCAAATGCTTTCAATGGAATTTTGTTTATGAATAGCAAGAGCCCGTTTATGTACCAAGGAATCACCGCTTATGCAAAATACGGGCAAACGAGCCAAAAAGCCGCTGGTACTAATGATTTTGTGGACTATGGAATTAGAATGGCTCATGCTTTTAGTAAGCATTTTGCCGCTAAGGCAAATTTTACTTACATGAGAGGTACTGATTGGTTTGCGACTAATTATGATGATAAAACCAATTTGGGAAGAGATCGTTCGCATCAAAATTATGATGGTATAAATGTATATGGAGATGAGGTTTCGACTAATATTTATACTGTAGGACAAACAATGGTGGCTAACAATTTATTACCGGCTAATCTGGCGGCATTATTACCTAATGAGAGTGTGTCCAGAACGGGTTACAATGAAATTGATTTAACAGATAATAAAGCGAGTAATACAAAAATTGATTTTTCTTTGCATTTTAGACCTTTTGGAGATGAGAAATTAGAGGTGATTTGGCAAAGTAAATTTGGTTTTGGAAATGCAGTATATCAAGGAGCTAACCGATATTATTTGAATAATTTTTTTATGCAACAGCATAAAATAGAGTTCAAAGGAAAGAATTTTTTCCTAAGAGGTTACACTACATCCGAAGATGGAGGGCAGTCTTATGATATGCAATTCACGGGAATTAATATTAATAGGATTTGGAAATCAGATAATGATTGGTTTGGGCAATATGCAGGTGCTTATTCTCAGGCTTTTGCTGGATTATTTGGTCCCTCTTTTGCAGGAAATGCAGGAGCTTCGCATGCTTTTGCCCGTGCAGCAGCCGAAACAGGCAGATTAGTTCCGGGTACAGCGGCTTTTAATTCTGCTTTTAATCAAGTGATTTCAAATCCAGATGTATTGTCAGGATCAAAATTGGTAGATAATTCTAAAATATACCATTCAGATGCTAACTATAATTTTAAAGATTTGATTTCGTTTGCCGAAATTCAAGTGGGTGGTTCGTATCGTAAATATCAATTGAATTCATTCGGAAGAATTTATACTGATGCCAATGGCCCAATTAATTATGATGAATATGGTTTTTATAGCCAAGTGCAAAAGAAATTTTTAGAAGAACGATTGAAGTTTACAGGTTCATTGCGTTATGATAAATCTCAAAATTTTGATGGAAATTATTCACCAAGGGTTTCCTTAGTTTATGCTGCGGGTGAGTCAAGAACACATAATTTTAGAGGATCTTTCCAGACAGGTTTTAGAAATCCAACTACCCAGGATCAGTATATTGGTTTTAATGTAGGGAATGCGGTTTTGATTGGTTCGGCACCGGATAATTTATTGCGTTATTCAGAGACGAGACCAGTTGCCAATGGTACTCCTGCTGTAGGACAATTGTATGCAGGTGGTTCTTCGGTAACGATGACAGGTGAAAATGCCTATAATAATTCATATACTGCATCTTCAGTGATGGCTTTTGCGGCTTTTGCAGCTGCTAATCCAGGAAATACGCCAGGTGCAGCTGCCTTATTGCGAAAAACAAATGTAAATTATGTAAAACCTGAAGAGGTAAAAGCGTTTGAATTAGGCTATCGTTCCAGAATTAATGATGTCAATATCGATATTAATACCTATTATAATATTTATAATAATTTTATTGGAGCAGCTAATGCCGTTGCTCCACTGTATGGAACAGCATCTAATACTTTTGATTTTACAGTAGGAGCACCTACTTATGTTACAAATCCAGAGGTTCAATCTTTGCATGCTTTAGCTAATGGGAATTTCAGAGCCTATCAATTGTATACTAATACGAGTATAGAAATCAAATCATTTGGATTTGGTTTGGGACTTTCCAGAAAAGTATATAAAGATTTTGAATTTGGTGTAAACTATAATTTTGCCGAGTTTAATTTTGATCAAGCTAAAGATCCAAGTTTTGAAGCCGGCTTTAATACACCGAAACACAGAGTGAAAGCATCATTTGGAAATGAAAAAATGTTTAAAAACTTTGGTTTCAATGTTAGTGGAAGATGGAATAGTGAGTATTTATGGCAATCGTTTATGGTAGATGGAATGGTAGATGCAGCTACCGTTTTTGATGCGCAAATTAATTATACTATTCCAAGTCTTAAATCAACATTAAAAGTAGGTGGTTCTAATATTGGTGGAAGAGAATATATGCAGGTTTTAGGTGCTGGTTTAATTGGTCAACAATATTTTGTTTCCTGGACAGTAAATCCATAACGAATGGTCTTTTAGAAAATAAGATAGGGAATCTATCATTTTTATTTATTATTTTGTTGTGGGATATATTAAAAAAAAGAGTCTATTTTGGTTAAGAATCATTTGTTTTTCTAGTGCAGTTGTTTTTACTTTTTTTAAGTAATTCTATTTTCCAAAGGTAGTTTCATAGCTATTTTAAAGTGTTGTTTTATTTTTTCATGTTTTTTAAATAAAATTGTTGATTTTTTATTTTAAAAAATTATCTTTGCGCTCTGAAAAAACACCTAAATCATTGAATTTTGATGTGGTAAGTTTTGTAAACCTAAATAGCTGTTTAATAAATACATAAGTAATGTCTAAAGTAATAGGAAAAGTTGCCCAAATCATTGGCCCAGTAGTTGACGTTGTTTTCAACGGTAAGGATGTTGAACTTCCAAAAATTTATGATTCATTAGAAATCACTAAAAAAGATGGTACTAAATTAATCCTTGAGGTTCAATCTCACATTGGTGAAAATACAGTTCGTACCATTTCGATGGATTCAACAGATGGTTTGAGTAGAGGTTATGAAGTAGTTGGAACAGGAAATCCTATTCAAATGCCAATTGGAGCAGATGTTTACGGACGTTTATTCAACGTAGTTGGAGACGCTATTGATGGTTTACCAGAATTGCCTAAAACAGGAGAGAACGGAATGTCAATTCACCGTCAGGCGCCAAGATTTGAGGATTTATCAACTTCTTCTGAAGTTTTATTTACAGGTATTAAAGTAATCGATTTGATTGAGCCTTATGCAAAAGGAGGTAAAATTGGATTGTTTGGTGGTGCTGGAGTAGGTAAAACAGTATTGATTCAGGAGTTGATTAACAATATTGCAAAAGGTCACGGTGGACTTTCAGTATTCGCAGGAGTAGGAGAAAGAACGCGTGAAGGAAATGACTTGCTTCGTGAGATGTTAGAGTCAGGAATTATAAAATACGGTGAGGAATTCATGCACTCTATGGAAAATGGAGGATGGGATTTGTCTAAAGTAGACTTGCCAGGAATGAGAGAGTCTAAAGCTACTTTCGTTTTCGGACAAATGAATGAGCCACCAGGAGCACGTGCACGTGTGGCACTTTCTGGATTATCTATTGCTGAGTATTTCCGTGATGGAGCTGGATCTGATCAAGGTAAGGACGTATTGTTCTTCGTTGATAATATCTTCCGTTTTACACAAGCAGGTTCTGAGGTATCGGCACTTTTAGGTCGTATGCCATCTGCGGTAGGTTACCAACCAACATTAGCAACAGAAATGGGTGCGATGCAAGAGCGTATCACATCAACAAATAAAGGTTCTATTACATCTGTACAAGCGGTTTACGTTCCTGCGGATGATTTAACGGATCCGGCACCAGCAACAACGTTTGCTCACTTAGATGCTACTACAGTATTGTCTCGTAAAATTGCTGAGTTAGGTATTTATCCAGCGGTTGACCCGTTAGATTCTACTTCAAGAATTTTGACTCCTCAAATTTTAGGAGCAGAGCATTATGACTGTGCACAAAGGGTAAAAGAGATTCTTCAAAAATACAAACAATTGCAGGATATCATCGCTATCTTAGGTATGGAAGAGTTATCTGAAGAAGATAAGTTGGCTGTATCTAGAGCGCGTCGTGTACAACGTTTCTTGTCTCAACCGTTCCACGTTGCTGAGCAATTTACAGGTATTCCAGGTGTATTAGTTGATATTAAAGACACTATTAAAGGATTTAATATGATTATTGACGGTAAATTAGACCATTTGCCAGAATCAGCTTTCAACCTTAAAGGAACTATCGAAGAAGCTATCGAGGCTGGAGAAAAAATGTTAGCAGAAGCGTAATTGGTTGTTAGTTGTCAGTTGTTAGTTGTTCGAAAACAACCATCAACCATCAACCATCAACTATTAACTAAAAAATTATGATTTTAGAAATAGTATCACCAGAAGTGTCTTTGTTTAAAGGAGAAATAACATCAATCACATTACCAGGTGTTGATGGAAGTTTTCAAATTTTAAACAATCACGCTCCAATAGTATCCTTACTTCAAAAAGGAACTGTAAAGATTACAGCGCCAAGTTTTACCTTTAGTAAAGAAGCAGCAAAATTGTTTTCGAAAGTAAATGATCAAAACTACACTTTAGCTATTTCTTCGGGGACTATTGAAATGAAAGACAATAAAGTAATTGTTTTAGCAGACTAAGACAATTTAGATTTATACAAAAACGTCAAGCTTTGCTTGACGTTTTTTTTTACTTTTGATTTATGAGAAATCTACCTAATATTCTTAAAGCAAAATTAGAATCCAGAATTCAAAATAATGCGTTGCGTCAATTGCCTACTGACGCTAATTTAATCGATTTTACGTCAAACGATTATATTGGGCTTTCTAAGAACAAGTTTGTTTTTGATGCTGCCCATCAGTATTTGGTGAGTAACGATTGCCTCCAAAACGGTGCAACAGGTTCTCGATTAATTTCAGGAAATCACAAGGTATATCTGGAAACAGAAACGTATGTTGCTGAATTCCATCAAGCAGAAACAGCATTGATTTTTAATTCTGGTTATGATGCCAATGTGGGTTTTTTTAGTTCTGTTCCTCAAAAAGGCGATTTGATTTTGTATGATGAATTGTGTCATGCTTCCATCAGGGACGGAATTCAATTGTCGTATGCTAAAGCCTATAAATTCAATCACAATGATTTTGAAGATTTAGAAAGAAAGATTATCAATTTCAATGGCAATAACAATAGCAATTTCAATCAAAGACCTTCAACCATTTACATTGTGACTGAAAGTGTATTTTCGATGGATGGAGATACTCCAAATTTAGAAGAATTAGTTCATTTGTCTGAAAAGCACCGCTGCTATTTAGTACTTGACGAAGCACATGCCTTGGGGGTTTTTGGTGATCCCGAAACTTCGGGAGGACAAGGATTGGTTCAGGAATTTGGATTGCAAGACAACATTTTTGCCCGAATTATGACTTTTGGTAAGGGATTGGGTTGCCATGGAGCGGCTATTCTAGGAAGTTCAGAATTAAAACAATATTTAGTCAATTTTGCTCGAAGTTTTATTTATACTACAGGATTATCTCCGCATTCGGTTGCTACAATTTTGATTGCGTATCAGTATTTAGAAAAAGAAAACAAGGATATTAAGTTACTGCGAGAGAATATCATTCATTTCAATCAGCAAAAGAATGTATTGGGCTTAAAGCCAATTTTCGTTCGAAGTAAATCGGCGATTCAATCGGTTATCATTCCTGGAAATGAAAAGGTAAAATACATTGCAAAACAACTTCAAGAAAAGGGTTTTGACGTGAAAGCTATCTTATCTCCAACCGTACCAGAAGGACAGGAAAGACTGCGTTTTTGTTTGCATTCGTATAATACTAAGGATGAAATTACTGCGGTGTTGCGATTTTTATATGAGTTTTTTTTATAAAACTAATCCGCTGCTTAATAGGCAGCGGATTATCAATTTATTTCCAATTGGATTTTTATTTCTTCAAATCAAAGCGATCTAAATTCATCACTTTAGTCCAAGCCAATACAAAATCATTTACAAATTTTGATTGAGCATCATTTGTTGCATAGGCTTCGGCAACAGCTCTTAATTCTGAATTAGAACCAAAAATCAAATCAACTCGACTAGCAGTCCACTTTAATTCATTTGTTAAAGTATTGCGTCCTTCAAAGATTTCATTGGTTTCGTCTTTTGCTTTCCAAGTTGTTCCCATTTCTAATAAGTTCACAAAAAAATCATTAGTAAGTTTCTCTTTTTGGGTAGAGAAAATTCCGTTCTGACTATTGTCAAAATTAGCATTTAGAGCTCGCATTCCACCTACTAATACAGTCATTTCTGGAGCTGTTAGCGTTAATAATTGTGCTTTGTCAACTAATAAAGTTTCCGTAGGGATGCTGTATTGGGTTTTTAAGTAGTTACGGAAACCATCAGCTATTGGCTCTAAAACCGTAAATGAATTTACATCCGTTTGTTCTTGTGTAGCATCCATTCGACCTGCGTAAAAAGGGACGTTCACGTCAAATCCTGCATTTTTAGCGGCTTGTTCAATACCTACATTTCCCGCTAAAACTATTAAATCGGCCATTGAAATCAGAGAACCCTTAGACTTTGTATTAAAGTCTTTTTGAATTTCTTCTAAAACGGTGAGTACCTTTTTTAATTGGGTTGGATTGTTTACTTCCCAATTTTTTTGTGGCTCTAATCGAATACGGGCACCATTTGCACCACCTCTTCGGTCAGAACTTCTATAGGTGGAAGCCGAAGCCCATGCCGTAGTAACCATTTCGCTGATTGTTAGCCCAGATTTTGAAAGGGTTTCTTTTAATTTTAAAATTTCTTTATTGCGAACTAATTTATGATTAACAGCAGGAATTGGATCTTGCCACAATAAATCTGTTTTTGGTGCTTCTGGCCCTAAATAGGTTGTTTTTGGTCCCATGTCACGATGGGTTAATTTAAACCATGCACGAGCAAAAGCTTCGTTAAAGGCCTCTGGATTCTCTAAAAAATTACGGGAGATTTTTTCATAAACTGGGTCAAATCGCAATGATAAGTCGGTGGTAAGCATTGTAGGCTTCTGTTTTTTTGTTTTATCAAAAGCATCTGGAATGTTTAAATCGTTTGTCTTTGCAACCCACTGATGTGCACCAGCTGGACTTTTGGTTAATTCCCATTCGTAGCCAAAAAGATTTTTAAAGTAATCCTGATTCCATTGGTCTGGGGTAGAGGTCCAAGTTACTTCTAATCCGGAGGTGATTGCATCAGTACCTTTCCCTGATTTATAACTACTTTTCCATCCAAAACCTTGTTCTTCTATTCCTGCAGCTTCGGGAGCAACTCCTACGTGTTTTGCGTCACCAGCTCCATGTGTTTTTCCTAATGTATGACCACCAGCAATTAATGCAACGGTTTCTTCGTCATTCATACCCATTCGGCCAAATGTTTGTCTTATGTCAACTGCTGCCAATACTGGATCAGGAACTCCATTAGGACCTTCGGGGTTTACGTAAATTAGTCCCATTTGTACAGCGGCTAATGGATTTTCTAATTTTCGGTCAGCAGTAAAACGATTGTCGTCTAACCACTTGGTTTCTGAACCCCAATAAACATGTGATTCGGGTTCCCAAACATCTTCTCTTCCTCCAGCATATCCAAAGGTTTTGAAACCCATAGATTCAAAGGCTACGTTTCCAGTCAAAATCATTAAGTCTGCCCATGAAATTTTGTTCCCATATTTTTGTTTAATTGGCCATAAAAGTCTTCTGGCTTTGTCTAAGTTAGCGTTGTCTGGCCAACTGTTTAGTGGAGCAAATCGCTCTTGTCCTGAACGAGATCCGCCACGTCCGTCACCGGTGCGGTAAGTACCTGCGCTGTGCCATGCCATACGAATGAATAAGCCTCCATAATGACCAAAATCAGCCGGCCACCACTCTTGAGATTGTGTCATTAATTCCTTAAGGTCTTTTTTAAGCGCTTGATAGTCTAATGATTCAAATTCCTTTTTGTAATCAAAATCAGGGCTCATTGGATTTGAAAGGGATGAGTTTGTACGTAGTAAGCTCAAATCCAGCTGATTTGGCCACCATTGTTTGTTTTGATCCGATTGACTTCCTGTTCCTCTATTCGTTACGGACGCATGTGGATTTGAAGACATGTTGTGATAATCGCTTGGCTGCTTACGATCTTGATTTTGTACTTCTTTTCCATTTACGTAAGTTTTTCCAGTTACAGGGCAGGTTCCCGTTTGTTGAGAAAACCCTAAAGTTCCTAGAAAAAGAAATGTTGATAGTAATAGTTTTTTCATTTTATTTTAATTATTTTGTTTGGACAAATTTCAGTTTTAATCCGCTGTTTTTTTCTGTATATTGAACGATATTGTTTATTTTATGATAGTTAAAAACAATTAGTTTTGTTTTACATATCGATTTTAATTATTTTTTAAAAAGCAATTGTAAGTAGTTTGTACGATAGTTAGTAATTTAGGTTAGTTTAGTTTTACCTTTTAAAAGATATGGAAGAAGTTTTTAAGTTAATCGGAAGGTATCAATATTCATCACAAGCGATAATTCTTAAAGGAAAATTAGAAGCTGAAGGAATCTCGGTTTTTATGCGTGATAACAATACTGTGGATGCAAATCCTTTATACAGTAATGCTATAGGCGGAGTTAAGCTTTTTGTAAACAGTGATGATTATCCAAAAGCAATAGAAATTTTTTCTCAAGTTGCTAAGTATTCATTAGATAACGAAAATCAGTTGATGAAATGTCCAAATTGTGGAGCTGAACAAATTGACTTAGTTACTACTATAAAAGATTTGAAATCACTTTTTATTTATGTTTTTTCATTACTTCTAAGTTTGTTCCCCTTTTATTTAAAGCATAAATACAAATGTGGCAAGTGTAATTTTGAATTTTAACTCGTCTTCAAAATAAACTTTGCGAATCTTCTTTTAACTTTGTAAATCTTAGCGAAACAAAAAATATGAAATTATTTATAACGGGAATTGGAACCGACGTAGGCAAAACGATTGCCTCAGCCATTATAACAGAAGCTTTACAAGCCGATTATTGGAAACCCATCCAAGCGGGTGATTTAAATGCTTCTGATAGTCATAAAATAAAAGCCTATTTATCGAATGAGAAGACAGTAATTCATCCAAATAGCTATGCGTTACAAACGCCAGCGAGTCCACATTTGGCAGCTCAATTGGATAATATTGTTATTGATATAACGAAAATAACAGAACCGCTTACGGACAATCATCTAGTGATTGAAGGTGCTGGTGGAATTTTTGTTCCAATAAACAATCAAGATTGTGTGATTGATTTAATTAAGTCGGATTATAAAGTAATTGTGGTTTCTCGTCATTATTTGGGAAGTATCAACCATACTTTACTAACTATTGAAGCTTTGCAAAACAGAAATATTGTCATTGCAGGAATTTTGTTTAATGGTAAAGAAAATCAATCAACAGAATCCATTATTTTGAATAAAACAGGCATAAAATGTATTGGAAGAATTGATGAAGAACCCTATTTTGACCAAAATGTAATTCTTGAATATGCTGATTTTTTTCGAGAAAAATTAATGAATTTATAAGAGAGCAAAGAGAATAGAACAAAGAGGATAGACTTTCTTATCTTTGTCAAAAATTATAGCGTTTAGTCTTTTTTCTATTCTCTATTTTCTATATTCTACCACATGAACTTAACAGAAAAAGACCGCCAATACCTTTGGCATCCTTATACCCAACATAAAACGGCTCAAACTCCTATTGCTATCATCAAAGGCGAAGGTGCTTTGCTTTGGGATGAAAATAATAAACAATATATCGATGCAATTGCTTCCTGGTGGGTAAATCCTTTTGGACATAGCAACAAATTTATAGCCGATGCGATTTACAAGCAATTAACGACTTTAGAACACGTGCTTTTTGGTGGATTTACACATGAACCAGCAGTAAAAGTTGCCGAAAAATTAATGGAAATGCTGCCTGAAAATCAGCAAAAAATATTCTTTTCCGATAATGGTTCGACTTCGGTGGAAGTAGCCATCAAGGTCGCCTTGCAATATTTCTTCAACAAAGGTGAAAAACGAACCACTATTATTGCTTTCGAAAATGCCTTTCACGGCGATACTTTTGCGGCTATGGCCGCCAGCGGAATTTCGTTTTATACCCAAGCTTTTCAAGGAATGTTTATTGATGTGGTGAGAATTCCCGTTCCGGTTAAAGGCGAAGAACAAGCCAGCTTTGATGCTTTGCGAAAAGTAATTCAAGACAACAATTGTGCGGCTTTTATCTTCGAACCATTAGTACAAGGAGCTGCCGGAATGGTGATGTATGAACCAGAAGCTTTAGACGAATTAATCCAAATTTGTGTAGCAAATAAGGTGCTTACTATAGCCGATGAAGTAATGACTGGTTTTGGTAAAACAGGAAAAACTTTTGCGATGGATTATTGCCAGCATGTTCCTGATATGATGTGTTTGTCCAAAGCCTTGACTGGAGGGACGATTCCGATGGCGATTACCACTTTCACCCAAGAAATATTTGAAGCTTTTTATGACGATGATATTAATAAAGCCTTGTTTCACGGGCATACTTTTACAGCCAATCCTACAGGTTGTGCAGCAGCGTTGGCTAGTTTTGAATTGTTGCAAACTCCTGAAATGCAAGCCAATTTAGCTCGGGTAAATGCCCGTCATTTGGCTTTTCAAGGACATATTAAGAATCATCCAAAAGTCACTACTACTCGGGTTTTAGGAACTATTTTTGCCTTGGAAATCAAGAAAGAAAGTGAAGAAAGTTATTATGGAACGATGCGGACTAAATTGTATAATTTTTTTATTGAAAACGGTGTTATTTTGAGACCAGTAGGAAACATTGTTTACATTTTGCCTCCTTATATTATTACGGACGACCAATTGCAAAAAGTGTATGAAGTGGTCGAAAAAGCATTGGAAATAGTTTAACGTTTAACCATAAAGTTCACTAGGGTTGTACTAAGCACACTGTTTTTTATCTGTTTAATTTACTTTCAATTTTCAGCTATCTGATTATTTAGGTTTTAAGACAAGAGAACTTAGAGAGCCTTGTGTCTTCTTTGTGAACTTTGTGGTTAATTTTTTTAAAAAACTTCACGACCTTTGCGGTAAAATAAAATAGCCTTGTCGAAAATCATCTCTATTACAGCTCTAGCCTCTATTTCTCCATTAGGAAATAACCCGAAAACCATTTGGAAAAATTACCTTTCTGAAAAGCATTGTTTTTCTAAAAAGGTTTTAGATAATCAGGAAACTTGGGTTGCTGAGTTGGATGAAGGTTCAAGAAAAATAGTTGCTGAATTACAGCAATCGGATGTTAAATACAAATCATTAGACAAATCGGTTTTGTACGCTATGGCCGCTTCGCGCCAAGCGGTTGAAAATGCAGGATGGGATACTGCTTCCGTTTTTGGAATTAATATTGGTTCATCGCGTGGCGCGACAGATTTATTCGAAAAACACTTTCAGGAATATTTAGAAACGGGCAAAGCGCAAACATTGGCTTCGCCAACAACAACTCTGGGAAATATTGCTTCCTGGGTTGGACACGATTTGCAAAGTACAGGGCCTGAAATCTCGCATTCTATTACCTGTTCTACTGCCTTACATGCACTTTTAAATGGCGTTGCTTGGTTGCGAGCTGGAATGGTCGATAAATTCCTTATTGGCGGAAGTGAAGCTCCTCTAACCGATTTCACCATTGCTCAAATGCGAGCGTTGAAAATATATTCTCATAGTGAAGAAGAATATCCTAATCAGGCGTTGCATTTAGATAAAAAACTCAATTCGATGATTCTGGGTGAGGGAGCATCGGTTTGTTGTCTCGAAATAGGGAAAAAAGACAATGCTCTGGCTATTATCGAAGGAATAGGGTATGCTACTGAAATTTTAGAACACAATATTTCTATCTCGGCTGAGGCGACTTGTTTTCAAAAATCTATGAAAATGGCTTTGCAGAATATTAGCCCAGAAGAAGTTGATGTAATAGTCATGCACGCGCCAGGAACTAAAGCAGGAGACTTAACGGAGTATAAGGCAATTCAGAAAATCTTCGGAGAAAATCTTCCTTTATTGACTACCAATAAGTGGAAAATTGGACACACTTTTGGCGCTTCGGGAATGTTGAGTATTGAATTGGCCGTTTTGATGTTGCAACACAATCAGTTTATTGGAGTTCCTTTTTTAGACAACCCTTTCAGGGTTCAAAACCCTGAAAGGGTAATAAAAAAAGTTTTGGTCAATGCGGTAGGTTTTGGTGGAAATGCGGTGAGTGTTTTGTTAGCTATTTAACCACAAAGCTCACAAAGAACACACAAAGTCCACAGTTTTTTACGGATGATTTATTGTTTTTTTGCTAATGACTTTTATAACTGAACACTAAAAACTGATTACTGGTCACTAGTTTCTAACTCCCTAACTTTCTCGTAAACTAAGTTGCTTTCAAATCCGCGTCTTAGCATAAAGTCGCAAAATTTCTTTCTTTTCTTTAAAGTGTTTTTTTCCTGAGTGGATTCCCAATGTCTATTTGCTAAGGTGTCAAAAGTGGTATAATATTCTTCAGGGCTAATCTCTTTTAAAGCGATAGTAATTAAAGTTTGGTTGATACCTCTGAATTTTAATTCATTGGTAATTCTGATTTTTCCCCAATGTTTCATACGGTGTTTTCCTCTTGCAAAACTACAGGCAAAACGTTCTTCGTTAAGGAAATTATCCTGAATTAAATGTGCAATTATTTGGTCTATTTCATCCGAATCCATTTTCATGCTTCGCAATTTTTGCTCCACCTCTTGATGACAGCGTTCCTGATAAGCACAATAATGCTCTATTTTATGAATGGCTTCTTTGATGGAAAATACATCTTTCATTTTTTAAATTTCCAATTGTGTTTGCATAGTCTAAGCCATAAAGGTACTTATTTCTATTAAAAGAGTTTGTTTGTCCTTAAAAAAGGCTTTTTGAAGGATCAAAATAAGCTGAAATAGTACTGAATAGAATGATTTTCAAACGGTTATTTTTTGTAAAGAAAAGCGGATTGGCGACAAAACATGTTGTTTATCGATTTATTTTGCATCCTGATTATCAATGGTTTAATTTAATAATTCAGTTTTTTGAATCCTGAATTGTTTCAACTTATAATTTCCAACTTATGAGGCTATTTTTACTTTCTATTGTTGTGTTTTTTATTTCTTCTAATGGTATTGCACAATTTACCATCACAGGTTCGGTAAATTCGAGTTCTTATTCTTGTGCCAGTTTTTTGGGAAATAGCACCATTTACATTGGTGATGGAACTACCCCCACTAATTTGGTGATGAATCAAGACCTGAATTTACATAATTCATGCGCTTTAGGGCCAATTCATTTTGTGATACGAGCAAATGCTACAGTAGATTTTTCTCCGGGAAATAATAGGCTGACTTTGCCAGCGGGATCTTCGATAGAGATTGAACCAGGTGGAGGTTTTGTAGAGGGAAGTTGCACTGCGTCAGAAAGAATTTATATAGGAACTACATTGCTGGCGAGTTGTAATGGTAAGGCTACTGCTTTATATGATTTTGATGAGTTAGTAGCTAATGGGGGTTATAATTTTGTTAGTTATTCGGTAGCGCCACTTTGCGGTCCAGGTACGGCTACCATAGCAGTTTCAGTTGCGCCTACTCCATCGGCTTCTACTACTTATAATTTGTTTACCGCAGCCAGTGGTGGTAGTGCTATTGCTACGGTTACGGCAAACACAAGTCCGTATTCCGCTAGTATAGTTACACCTTCCATTTCCTCAACAACTACATATTACGTATCAGCCACTACTGGCTCTGCCACAACTCTAAGGAGAGCAGTAGTGGTTACTGTAAACCCGCTTCCTGTTATAACTACGCAACCGCTCAACCAGCTCGATTGCGAGGGGGCTACGGTACGGTTTAGAGTCATTGCTTCTGGTGCTGGATTGACCTATAGTTGGCAGCGAAAAAGACCATCCGATGCTGATTTTGTAACGATGACAGATGCCGAAAGTAATACCGATTATACTCAAACGGATAACCTAAGAATTGGCAATGTAGGAAGCACTCAATATCCTGAAGGAACCCAATTTCGTGTTATTGTTTCTAGTGGCAATTGTAGTCTGATTTCCAATACCGCCACGCTTACGGTAAACGAAATTACCGATGTCAGCGGAGCAACGAATGCAACCCAGTGCTCAGGAACTAACTATTCTTATACAGTATCAACTTCGCATCCAGCTAATGTGGTCACTTATCGTTGGAAAAAATCAGTCACCTCTGGAGTTTGGGATGATATTACTGATGGAGGTGCTTATTCGGGTGCTACAACGGCTACTTTAACGATTACTGGAGGTACGCCAGCCGAATCTGGACTATATCGAGCTTATGTTAGTTTTCAGTCTTCGGGTACTGATTGTAATGTAAGTAGTACCACTAGAAGCAGAAGAATTACTTTTTTGCCTGATTTGGCTACTCCAGAAACCACTATTACACAACCCAATTGTGTGTTGAATACGGGAACAATAGTTGTAACTATCCAAAATTTAACAGATACTTATAGCTTTGATAACGGTCTAAACTTTCATTCGAATAATGTTGCTACAGGATTGACTCCAGGAACTTATTCGGTTATGGTTAGAAACCAAACGGGTTGTATATCTCCAGCAAGAATTTGTCAAATAGTTAGTGCTGTTACCACCTGGGACGGAACAAACTGGCTCAATGGAAATCCTGATGCAACTAAAGCAGTTGTTTTTGAACAAAATTTTAATTCTACTACTAGTATAGAGGCTTGTTCTTGTCAAATTACTAATGGCGCCAGTGTGGTCATTAATCCAGAACACACCTTGACAGTTATTAATGCGGTTGCGGTACTAGATGGTACGCTCACTTTTGAAAACAATGCGAGTTTGGTTCAAATTAATGACGCCGCTGTCAATACGGGTAGTATTCAATACAAACGCCACACTGCGCCAGTAAGGCGTCATGATTTTACCTACTGGTCGTCGCCGGTGGAGGGGCAAACATTAAAGAATTTATCACCTAATACACTTTATGATAAATACTACAGTTATAATAACGGTTGGGTAATTTCTTATAGCGGAATAGCCAATATGGATAAAGGAAAAGGCTACAGCATTCGTGCGCCTCAAACCTTTAGTCTTACCACTCCTGAAATTGATTACAGCCCTCTTTTTGTAGGTGTTCCTCATAACGGGATTGTTGCTTTAAACCTGATTCCTAGTCAGTCCTACTTATTGGGAAATCCCTATCCATCGGCTATTGATGCTGATGCGTTTTTAGATTTTAATATAAATGTACTCGAAGGCACATTGTATTTCTGGACACATAATTCGCTTCCTAGTACTGATTTTTCGGGGGCAGCAAAGTACAATTATTCCTCAAGTGATTATGCTATGTATAATAGAACTGGCGCTGTAGGAACACGTATTTCAACAGCAGTTGCAGCCACTACAGGAGTAGAAGTACCTACTGGTCAAATTGCCGCTGGTCAAGGATTTTTTGCGCCTGCAAGTGCTGCTGGAGGAACAGTAGTCTTTAACAACAGTATGCGTGTTGCCGGAGGAGTTTTGGGGACTAATAATTCCCAATTTTTTAAAACCGAAGCAGTTGCTAAAGCCACCCCGCTGGCAGAAACCACAAAAAACCGTATTTGGTTGAATTTAACTAATAACCAGGGTGTTTTTAAGCAAATGTTAGTGGGTTATGTCCCTAAAGCCACTAATGATTATGATGCTGGTTTTGATGGAGTGACTTATAGTGGTCATTCGGTTGTAGATTTTTACAGTCTAAATAATGCCGTAAATCTCTCTATTCAAGGGCGGGCTTTGCCTTTTACAGCAAAGGATTCGGTGGTTTTAGGATATAAATCAACGCTTCAAGGTCAATTCCAGATAAGTATTGATCGTGCTGATGGGGTTTTGGCAAACCAAAATGTTTTTCTCGAAGATACGCAGTTGCAACTGCTTCATGACCTAAAAAAAGAACCTTATAAGTTTCTGACAGAAAAAGGAACGTTCAACCAGCGGTTTGTATTGCGTTATGAGGATGCCAATGCAGAAGAAAATTTGGCTCAAGAAACGTCTAGCCCGCTTGCCTCGGCGGTTTGGGTTACTGCAAAGTCAGGCAGTGTAGCCATACATACATCAGAAATTCTACTAGACAAGGTGGCTATTTATGATGTAACGGGTAGAAAATTATACCAGAAAGACAAAATAGGAGAGCAGCAGCTTGATGTTTCTCTTAACAAACAGATACACAAAGTGCTACTAGTGGTGCTCTCCTTGCAAGATGGAACAAAATTAAGCAAGAAGTTACTTTTATCGGCTAAATAGCACACACCACTTTAGCCTTTAATCCTTTTAAGGTTTTAAACCCTACAAAGGTTAGGTTCAAATAAAATAGCATTGTAGTATTTTGTTTGGTAATACTGGTACTGTGATAAGAAAAAATTTATATATTTGAATTGTTATAAACCAATTAAATATAAATTAGTATGCCAAAATTAGTGACCACAATTCCATCGGCGGCAATTATAACTGCTTTTACCACTGCGGTTAACAATGCTCTTACGCCATTGAACCCTTTTAAAATTAATCTGACTAATGAGCAAAAAACAGGAACGCGCTCTATGGCAGAGGGCAGAGAAGGCTATGCCCGATTAGTTTCTCGAATTGCCAATCAGTTTCCTAACTCCCTGAGTCGGGTGGATGTTCCTACAGAACTTTCAGGCTTATTAGACTATTACAACGGTCTTGAGGCAAACCGAATGGCACTGCTGCAAGCCATGGAAACCATCGAGGAAATGCAGCTTGCTGCCGCTACCGATGTCATGACACTCGTTGACCGCTATGCCGCCAGCCTACAAATTTCAAGAGGGAATGAAGGTGCGCTAGACCTTGCTATGGGCGAAGTCGACCAATGGAACAAGCGTTATGCTAACAAGAAAGAGGCTGATGAAATACCTCCAGCAGAATAAAAAGACCAACCCTTAAACAAACCCTAATCATTGCAAAAACCAGACGGAGGTATATCCAGTCTGGTTTTTTTTATGGCATAGCACGCCATACTAAAACTATGGCTCGCCTAGCTATTTTTTAGGCAGTAGCTTCCATTTGCCTAGGCACGCCTTTACTTTTGGTAGGCGCGCCTAGCTTTTTTGTAGGTGTCGCCTATAAAAAAGCTAGGCGAGCCTTCGTTTTTTATAGCCTTGCCTAGCCTTTTAGTAGGCTGAGCTTTTACAAAGTTTAGGCGAGCCATAGTTTTAGTATGGCACGCCTATGGTTTAGGTGGGCGTGCCTATGATTTAGGTAGGCTCGCCTTTAGTTTTGGTAGGCGCGCCTATGGTTTAGGTAGGCGCGCCTATAGTTTTGGTAGGCGCAGCTTTTACCGTTAACTCTTTTAGGGTTTTAAACCCTAAAAGGATTAACCTAAGAAAAAAATTCGTCCCGATAGCGATCGGGATTCTGTTCCATCCGTGGTCTATTGCTGCATTGATTCCGCTAAGCCTACAGTCGTTTTTATTTTTCAATGTTTTTAAAAACCAAAATCCCAATTTTATCGTATCTAAAAAAAAACACTAAAACCTTGTTGTTCAATACGCTGGTGGTACTGGCTTAAACGCCAATGTTAATACTAAAAAATGGTAGATTACCGACTAAAAATGCAGATAAACGACTTTATTATTTTTTTGCTCAGACTCTATGTTAATTTATACTCAAATTTAAAGTGCCCCCTTTACTTTTAAACCTACTTTATGAAGCAAATTTTACTTAAGAAATCTTTTTTTATATTTATAATTCTACTTATTTCAACTGTTGGATATTCTCAATGCTCTATTACTGCATCAAGAAATACTTCTGGACTAAGTTGTGGTAATTCTCCTTTAAGTACTTGTGGAGGAGTTTTATACATAGGTGATGGAACTAATGCCATGACTTTAATAATGACTTCCAATTTAAATCTTTCTTGCTTAGGTCCTATACGTTTAATAATTAGAAATAATGCTACCGTTGATTTTTCTTCAGGAAATTTTGATTTGCAATTGGCTGCTGGTTCTTCTATCGAAATAGAGAATGGAGGGCAATTAGGAGCTGCAACTAACTGTAGTGCTTCAGATTTGATTAAAATAGGGAATGTAAATGTGGCATCTTGTAATGGAGGCGGAAGCGGAGTATTAACAAGTTTCCCAGGTTTGGTTGCAAGTGGTGGCTATAGCTCAATTAATGCTACAGCAAGTCCAAGTTCGATATGTAATTCAGGCAATACAACCTTGACGGCAACAGCATCTCCTTCAAGTGGAGCGACTTATAGATGGTATAATACTCAAAGTGGTGGGACTCTTTTGCATACAGGAAGTACTTATACTCCTTTTCTAAATACAACAACAACTTATTATGTAGATGCTTCCTATACATCTCCAACTTATACAACCATAAGAAGGGCAGTTACTGTTACGGTTAATCCTAACAGTGTTGGAGGTACTGCTTCAGCTAGCCAGTCTATTTGTAGTGGAAGTACTCCTTCAAATATTAGTTTGTCTGGATATACTGGTACAATCCAATGGCAGGTTTCTACTAACAACAGTACTTTTACTAATATTTCCGGAGCTAATAGTGCTACCTTAACTAGTGCTCAAATGGGTACTTTAACAGCAACTCGATATTATAGAGCAGTTGTAACAAGTGGCAATTGTTCTTCATCAAATTCAAATACTGTAACAGTCACCGTAAATGCAACTCCTTCTGTTCCGAGTACAGCAAGTCCATATAGTGCTACGTGTTCAGGTTTTACAGCTCAATGGGGTTACGCATCTAATGCTACTAATTATATTTTAGATATAGCTACAGATTCTGGTTTTACTAGTATTGTTTCAGGATATAATAATTTGAGTGTTGGGGATGTATTGAGTTATGTAGTAACAGGTCTTAATCCGGCTACAACTTATTATTACAGAGTAAGAGCATCTGGTTGTAGTACAAGTGCCAATTCAGGTACTATGAGTATTGCTACTTCTACAGTTGCTATTCCAAGTATAGCAAGTCCATATAGTGCTACTTGTTCAGGTTTTACAGCTCAATGGGGATATTCTGCTAATGCCACTAATTACATTATAGATGTAGCGACAGATTTTAGTTTTACTAGTATTGTATCAGGTTATAATAATTTGAGTGTAGGTAATGTTTTGAATTATGCGATAACAGGACTTAATCCAGCAACAACATATTATTATAGAGTAAGAGCATCTGGATGTAGTACAAGTGCAAATTCAAGCACAATGAGTAATACTACTTCTACAATTGCAATTCCAAGTACAGCAAGTCCATATAGTGCTACTTGTACTGGTTTTACAGCACAATGGGGATTTTCAGCTAATGCCACTAATTACATTATAGATGTAGCAACAGATTCTGGTTTTACTAGCATAGTATCAGGTTATAATAATTTGAGTGTAGGTAATGTTTTGAATTATGCGATAACAGGACTTAATCCAGCAACAACATATTATTATAGAGTAAGAGCATCTGGATGTAGTACAAGTGCAAATTCAGGTACAATGAATTATACAACTTCTCCAGTGCCTGCTTCTATTCCTGTTGTAATAGGTGCTTCAAATTCGAATTGCTCTAACGGTTTACAATTAAATTGGAATCAAGTAACAAACGCTACAGGTTATTATTTAGATATTTCAACAAATAATAGTTTTTCTAGTTTTGTTTCAGGTTATAATGGGTTTAATATAGGGTATCAAACTAGTAGTTTTTATGCAGGTGGACTTTCTTCTGGATTAACTTATTATTATAGAATTAGAGCTTACAATAGTTGCAGTACAACTGCAAGTTCTAATGTGGTTTCATTTTCTATTGGATCTGTAGGAGGAACAGTTACAGGTAGTACAGCAGTTTGCTCAGGAATTAATAGTACTGTTTTAACACTATCAGGTCATACAGGAAATATTGTAAGATGGGAATCTTCTTTGAATAATTTTGCAACAGCAGGAATTACAATTGCTAATACAACGACAACATTAACTGCAACTAATTTAACTGCTACAACATCATATAGAGCTGTTGTACAAAATGGTTCTTGTTCAATGTTAAATTCTACAATAGCAACAATTGCGGTAACTTCTCTTTCTACTCCAATAGCATCAACCCCAACTAATCCTAGCTGTAAGGTGCCAACAGGGAGTGTACAATTAAGTGGTTTACCAAGTTCAGGGACTATTGTTCAAACAGGAGAGCGTAGTGAGAATATTGTAATTTCGGGCGGAGGTTCGCAACTAATAACAGGGCTTCATCCCGGTACTTATTATTTTGCAGTTTCTTATGGAGGCTGTACCTCAGCAACAGTAACTGTTGAAATTATTGCTCCAGATACAAATACTTGGTCAGGTTCTTGGTCAAATGGAACTCCTACAATCAGTCAAAGATTAGTTTTTGCTACCCATTATACAAACGCAAATGATGTTGATGTTGAGGGCTGTTCTTGTCTGGTTACGGGATCAGCTGAAGTTACCATAAAATCAGGACATACTTTAAAAATTGAAAATGGGGTTGAAGTTCAGCCTAATGCAAAATTAACTTTTGAAAACAACGCCAGTTTAGTTCAAATCAACGATGATGCAGTAAACTCTGGAGATATTCATTACCATCGTCATACCGCGCCAGTAAAACGTTTTGATTTTACGTATTGGTCTTCGCCAGTAACTTCTTTAGTTGCGCCACAAACCTTAAAAAAATTATCCCCTAATACCCTTTTTGATAAATATTTCAGTTACAATAACGGTTGGGTATTAGAAAAAAATGGAGTTGCTACGATGACAAAAGGGCGAGGCTATATCATTAGAGCTCCTCAAAATTTTAGTACCACTGTTGCTGCAATTGATACTATTCCAGTGTTTGTAGGAGAACCACATAATGGAGTTTGTTCATTTCCTATTACCGGAAATCAAGTCCACCTTTTAGGAAATCCTTATCCATCTGCATTAAATGCTGATTTATTTTTAGATGAAAATGAATTGATATTAGAAGGAACATTATATTTTTGGACTCATAATACTGCGCCAAGTACTACTATAGTCGGAGCTAATCTTTATAATTACACGTCTAATGATTATGCTACTTACAATAGGACAGGTGGAGTTGGAACTCGCATGTCTAGCGCTGAGGCTGCTTATTTAGGAGGAGCTGTACCAACAGGAAGAATTGCTGCGGGACAGGGGTTTTTTGCGCCCGCAAAAGCAACTGGGAATATAGTATTTAATAATAGAATGAGATTAGGTACAGGAGGGGTTTTATTAGATAATTCGCAGTTTTTTAAATTGAAAACTAGCGCAAAGGAAAGCGCAAATACCACAGTAAGAGAAAAGAGCCGTATTTGGTTGAATTTAACAAACAAGCAAGGTGCTTTTAAACAAACACTTGTAGGTTATGTTTCAGGAGCTACTAACGATTATGATGGTGGTTTTGATGGAGTGAGTTATGATGGCAATCAATTTGTTGATTTTTATAGTGTAAATAATGCTACAAATTTAGCAATCCAAGGGCGTGCTTTGCCTTTTGTGAAGCAAGACAGTATTGTTTTAGGATATAAATCGGCTATTATAGGTGAATTCCAAATTAGTATCGACCGTACAGATGGAACTTTAGCTACTCAGAATGTGTTTTTAGAAGATAAAGTTTTGGCAGTACTGCATGATCTTAAGAAAGAGCCTTATACTTTTAGTACAGAGAAAGGGATTTTTAATAATCGTTTTGTGTTGCGTTATGTAGATAAAAACGCAGTAGTAGAGGAAGTAATTGAACCTACATTGCCTGTTGAAGAGCAAAGAAGTAAAGAAGTAGTTGCATCTGTTAAGAATTCTAAAATTACCATTAACTCAGCTGAATCTAACTTAGAGGCAGTTGTTGTTTACGATAGTGCTGGAAGGCTGATGTATCAAAAAAATAATGTGGCTAATTCGGTATTAGTTATTTCTAATATAATTTCGAGCCAACAAGTATTATTGATAACTATTGAATTAGAAAATGGAACTAAAGTGAGTAGAAAGGTTGTTTACAATTAACAACATTTATTAGATAAACAAATTAGTCCAATTCTTTTTTGTCACATCTAGCGCAGTCAAGATGCTATAATGGTTCTCGAATGCGCTCGAATTGACAATAAGGTCAATTTAAATTTATATCGATTCAAATAAAAAAACCCGTCTTGTTCATTTAAACAAGACGGGTTTTATATTAAAAATTAAATCAAGCCATAAAAATAAATCAAGTGATTTATTTCCCTTTGATTGACGCTTCTATATTACGTTCAATAGTGTGTCCTGGACGAGACCATTTTGGTTTTTCACCCAAAGGTGCATATTGAGAATCGGATGCTTCAACCGTTTGCGGTTGTGAAACTTTTGTAAAAGGTTTTTGCGGATTCAAACCTAACATTTCAAACATTTTCATGTCTTCGTTAACATCAGGATTTGGAGTAGTTAACAATTTGTCACCAGCAAAAATAGAATTGGCACCAGCAAAAAAACACATGGCTTGTCCTTCACGGCTCATATTTGTTCTTCCAGCAGACAAACGGACTTGAGTTTCAGGCATAACTATACGTGTAGTAGCTACCATTCGAATCATTTCCCAAATTTCAACTGGTTTTTCTTCTTCCATTGGAGTTCCTTCAACAGCAACTAGTGCATTGATAGGCACTGATTCTGGTTGTGGATTTAGCGTAGAAAGTGCTACTAGCATACCAGCACGGTCTTCGATGCTTTCTCCCATTCCAATGATTCCTCCGCTACAAACCGTTACATTGGTTTTACGCACATTTTCTATGGTTTCTAAACGGTCTTCGAACCCTCTTGTCGAAATCACATCTTTATAATATTCTTCAGAAGTATCTAAATTATGATTGTAAGCATATAAACCTGCTTCTGCCAATCGTTGCGCTTGATTTTCAGTAATCATACCTAGCGTGCAACATACTTCCATGTCTAGTTTATTAATGGTACGAACCATTTCTAAAACTTGGTCAAATTCAGGGCCATCTTTAACATTTCTCCAGGCTGCTCCCATGCATACACGAGAAGAACCTGTGGATTTAGCACGCAAAGCCTGTGCTTTTACCTGACTAACACTCATTAAATCATTTCCTTCAACACCAGTGTTATAGCGTGCTGCCTGAGGACAATAGCCACAATCTTCTGGACAACCTCCTGTTTTTATGGATAATAAAGTAGACACTTGAACCACATTTGGGTCGTGGTGTTCTCTATGAATGGTTGCCGCTTCAAAAAGCAAATCCATCATAGGTTTATTGTATATGGCAATAATTTCTTCTTTAGTCCAATCGTGTTTTGTACTACTCATTGAATTGTATTTTTTAATGGCTCAAAAGTAGTTAAATTGTTCAAAATGGCAATGCAATGAGCAGGGCAAACGCACGATTTTTATTTTTGACATGAATTATACTAATTTGTACCATGTTTACAGCCTTTGGTCGATTCGGTTGCTTTTATGACATCTCAATTTGTGTGTGTAATTTGCGGCTAATTTTTTTTATCCGAATTGCTGCGTTTGCCCTAAATGCAGTAGCCTTTAAAAGGGATGGGATAAAATGAAGCTTTTTTTGAATTAATCGGATGGATATTTCTTTTTCCAAAGCAACATTGACGAAAAAGTTACAATTACAGCCGAAACAATTCCCTCAATAAGTAGTGAAATAGTATACGTCATCACCGAAGGACTTCCTACAAACAATAATGATTTTGAGAGTGTTAGAATGTAAGTGTCTCCACCTTTAGAATATATGTAGGCAACTAAGCCTATTATGCTTAAAAGCACACCGGTTAAAGAAGTTATTAATGCTGAAATGGCATTGTCAGCAAAATTAATTTTTCCTTCAATAAAATTAGATTTTAAGGTTTTGTTGACACCGTAATAGATAAATACGATATTGAAAAGTCTTAAGTAAAATAAATTAGAGAGCTTAAAAAGTTCCATCAACACAAAATAAAGAGCAATACTTATAAAAATAATAACTCCATTATATAATTCTTTTGGCAGTTTCATACGTTTAATTTTTTAAGGTTAAAAAAATAATTGTTTGATAAACAGGGTGTTGTCTATCAAATTTACGTAAAAAACAGGAGTTATTTAATAAAGAGGATGTTTTTATTTGACTTTAAAGTTCCTTAATGTAAGAAAGGGTATGAATTTTATCGTTTTCAATCTGTTCTTTTAATGCTGCCATAGAATCAAATTTTTCTTCACCTCGGATGCGGTTTAATATTGAAACAGTGATTTTTTGATTGTATAGATCGCTATCAAAATCTAAATAATGAATTTCAATAGATAAATCTTCGACACCTACAGTAGGGTTTACACCTATATTCATCATGCCATATACTTTTTGATTGTTGATTAGGCTTGATACAATATAAACTCCTTTTAGTGGAATTAGTTTATAATCTTCTTCAATAGCAAGATTGGCCGTAGGGAAACCTATAGTTCTTCCTAGTTGTTTTCCTTTGATAACGGTTCCAGTCAAAAAATAGTCGTATCCCAAGTATTTGTTTGCTAAAATCATATTGCCTTCTTGAAGTGCATTTCTAATTTTAGTGGAGCTTACCGAAATTTCGTTGATTTCCTGAGCCGATATTTGTTCGACTTCAAAGTTGTATTTTGCTCCAAATTCAATCAAATTATTAATGTCAGCCGTTCTGTTTCTTCCAAATCGATGGTCGTAACCAATAATTATCTTTTGAATTTTAAATTGTTCTACCAATACCGTTTTTACAAATTCTTCGGCAGTTAATCTTGAGAAACTTTCATCAAAAGGATGAATAACTAGATTTTGTATTCCTAATTGTTCCAATAGGCTTACTTTTTCAGAAATAGTGTTGAGTAATCTTATTTCTGAATGTTCTTGTAAAATCATTCTTGGGTGTGGAAAAAAGGTCAATACCAGACTTTCGTATTCTTCCTCAAGGGTGTGTTGAATTACTTTTTCGAGTATTTTTTTATGTCCAAAATGTACCCCGTCAAAGGTGCCTAAAGTAAGGATTGTTTTTTTGGGAGAACTGAAATCTTTTATAGAATGAAAAATCTTCAAAGCAATTATTTTATAATAGTGCAAATTTATGCTATCTTATTTGAATTTCAGGATATGCTGATTCTATTTTTTGAAGTATTTAAATGAATTCTAGCAAAAAAGGGAATATTATCTAATTAATCAATCGTTTTTCTTGGCTTAATTAAAACCAATTTGATGAATATATTATGATTTAAATACTTTATTTTTGGATTTTAAATCTAACTAGTCATGAAAATAAAAAGTTTATTCGTATTTCTTTTATTGTGGTGTTCAGGTATTCATGCTCAAGAGCAGGAACCATGGAAAAGAATCAGTACAACTACGAATAAACTGATTGGTAAAAATGAGGCAACGACTGCTGTTTTATTTCAATTGGACGAAGAAGTTTTAAATAAAAAATTGAAATCCATTCAGGATAACAAAGTATTAAATAGCACTATCGAAATTACAATTCCAAATGCTAATGGCGTTTTAGAAAAATTTTCAATTCACGAAGATTCTAATTTCGACCCCGAACTTCAAGCAAAATATCCTGATATTCGTTCTTATTCAGGAATTGGTATTACCGATGCAACTGCTTTCTTGAATTTTAGTATGTCTCCGCTAGGAATACAAACCATGATTGCCAGAAATGGAAATCAGATGGAATTTATTGAAAAAGATGCCGAAAATAAAGATTTATATGTTGTTTTTGATTCTAAAAATAAATTAAAAGAGCGTTTGCCTTTTAGTTGTACTACTGACAATGTGGTTAATTTGAGCAAAAAAACAAACAGTCAAAGTGCAAAATTAGTTTCGAGCAATAAAACCTTTAGAACCTTACGATTGGCATTGTCTTGTACTGGAGAATACGCTGTTTTTCACGGAGGTACTGTTGATGGCGCTTTAGCAGCTATGAATGCTACTATGACTAGAGTAAATGGAATTTTCAATAGAGATTTAGCCGTAAAATTACTTTTGATAGCTAATAATAACCAGATTATATATACTAATGCTGCCACAGATCCTTATTCGGCAGCGAGTGCAGGTGTAGGAACTTCAACTACTCCTGGAGCATGGAGTACGGAATTACAAAATAATTTAACGTCTGTTATTGGTAGTGCTAATTATGATATTGGTCATTTGTTTGGCGCATCTGGTGGTGGAGGAAATGCAGGTTGTATTGGTTGTGTTTGTGATACCAATAAAGGGAGTGCTTATACCTCGCCATCAAATAGTACCCCAAGAGGAGATGCTTTTGATATTGATTTTGTAGCTCATGAAATGGGACATCAATTAGGAGCCAATCATACTTTTTCTCATGAAATTGAAGGCACAGGTGTGAGCGTGGAGCCTGGAAGCGGTTCTACTATTATGGGTTATGCTGGTATTACAACAGATTATGATGTAGAACAACGTTCTAATGATTATTTTTCTTTTGCAAGTATTGCTCAAATCCAAAATAATTTGGCAACAAAAACTTGTCCAATCCCTACAATAATTAGTGCTAATGAGCCTGTTGTAAATGCTGGAGCTGATTATACTATTCCAAAAGGAACTGCCTTTGTTTTAAAAGGAACGGGAGCTGCTTCATCGTTGGTTACGTATGTTTGGGAACAAAACGATTCGGCTACATCCACAAGTGGAGATTCCAGTATTGCTTTGAGTTCTAAATCTAATGGGCCATTATTTCGATCACTCCCTCCTGTGAATACGCCTGTTCGATACATGCCTAGTTTCGAAAATGTTTTGGCGGGTAGGTTGACAAGCAGATGGGAATCAGTACCTACAGTTGCTCGTACGCTCCATTTTGTTTTAACGGCTAGAGACAATGCCGCTGAGGGATTGGCTCAAACTATTTCAGATGAAATGATCGTTAATGTAAGTGGAACGGCTGGGCCATTTGAAATTAGTTCTCAAAATATAGACAATTTAAGTTGGTTTCAAAATTCGAATCAAAATATTACTTGGAATGTAAATGGGACTAATAGTTTGCCCGGTGCTTCTAGAGTAAATATCAAACTTTCTATTGATAATGGGGTTAGTTTTCCCATTACTTTGGCTTCGGCTGTTGCCAATGATGGTTCTGAAACGATTACCGTTCCTGATGTTTCGGCTCAGTTTTGTAAAATTTTGATAGAACCTACCGATAATATTTTTTATGCCATAAATAGTAAAACCTTTGCAATAGGATATGTAACCGAATCAAGATGCCAGACTTTTGATTTTCCAACACCATTTAATATCCCAGAGCAAGGGAATTTTGCTACTAGAGAAGTTGTGATTCCTACAACCAGTTCTTTTATTTCGGATGTTAATGTTAATGTAGATATTTCTCACGCTTATTTTTCAGATGTTCAAATGGAATTAGTAAGTCCAGAAGGAACGATAGTAAAGTTGTTTTATAACGGTTGCGGAACTACTGACGGGCAATTAAAGATCAATTTTGACGATGCAGGTGGAGTTTTGTCTTGTGGAAATGCGACTTTGCAAACGGTAGCTCCTTTGGGTGTTTTGGGTAATTATAACGGCGAAAATCCACAAGGAACTTGGTTGTTGCGCATTCGGGATATTTTTACAAATGATACAGGGATTTTAAATGCAGCCTCGGTTACTATTTGTACTCAGGATTATACCTTACTATCAAATGATGCGATAAATAAGGATTTAAGAGTAAGTTCTAAGACTAATGATGGTAATTTTAATGTAAAATACATCAGTACTTCTTCTGCTAGTGAGGTAGAGATTTTGGTTTATGATGTTTCAGGGAAAAGATTGTTTGATGAAAAATATCCAAATAACGGAAATATTAATCAAGACGTTCAATTGCCGAATAAACCTCAAGCGGGGATTTATTTTGTAGTTTTAATTGATGGAGGTGTTAAAAAAACAGCCAAAATAATTATCATATAAGAGCCTGTTTAAATTTATTTTTTTAATAAATTTTCTTTTTCCCCGTCCCTAAAGGGTGAAAAATTTATTAAAAACTCATCAAATATTACACCCTTTAGGGTTTGAGGAAATTAATTTTGATGAATTTTAAACAGGCTCTAACTCGAGATTCTTATTATGAAAAAGGCTGAAAATTTCTGTTTTCAGCCTTTTTTTATTTTCCATTAAAAGAAGTCATGGTGTTTTCTAAACCTGCTGTTCCAAAAGATTTGATAATTTCAGAAGCTACTTCTAGTCGTTCGGGGAGTGCTTCATTTTCGGCAGCATTCCATTCTCCTAATACATAATCGACTTGTTTTCCTTTTTTAAATTCATCACTAATTCCAAAACGAAAACGAGTGTATTCAGTTGTATTTAATGTGGCTTGAATGCTTTTTAAGCCATTGTGTCCACCATCGCTGCCTTTTTTTCTGATTCGTATAGTTCCAAAAGAAAGATTCAAATCATCGGTAATTACCATAATATTTTCCAGTGGAATTTTCTCTTTATCCATCCAATATTGAACTGCTTTACCGCTCAGGTTCATATAAGTATTGGGTTTCAACAACAGGAATGTACGTCCTTTGAATTTATATTCGGCTAAAGAACCTAGTTTTACGGTTTCGAAGTTAATGCCTTCTTTTCGAGCTAAAAAGTCTACTATTTTAAATCCAATATTGTGACGTGTATTTACATATTCGGCACCAATATTACCTAATCCTACAATTAAATATTTACTACTCACGGTTTTTAGATTGTTTTTTTGGTATTCGTGGACTTCCGGTTTCATGTTGTCCATGTTTTCTTCTTTTGCTGTTGATGAAAACAGTTTAGTAATCCATTTTATCATGTTGCAAAAATAAGTATAAATTTCAATTACAAGTGTCAATTTCGATTTCAATAATCAACTTAATGTGCATACTGTGGTTTGCTTTTGTTTTTATATCGTACTTACACTTAATTTGTGGTTATTGTTTCAAAAAAAAAGCACCAACCTTTCGATTGATGCTTTTAAGTATGATTGAAAAAAGATTATTTTTTCTTTCCTTTTGCAGGTGCTTTTGCTGCTTTTGCTGCTTCTTGAGCTGCTTTCATAGCTGCACGAGAGATCTTCACTTGACAAATAACAGTGTTATCTGGGTGCATGATTTTGAAATCAGGCGTAGGTACTTTAGTTACATATAACTTGTTACCCATGTCTAGTGGAGTAATATCAGCTTCAACAAAATCAGGAAGATTTTTAGGCAAAGCTTTAACTTTTAATTTACGGTTGTTGATACGTAAATCACCACCAGCCATAACTCCTTTAGATTTACCAATAATTTTTACAGGAACTTCAATAGTGATTTCTTTGTCATCATACAATTGAAAAAAGTCAATGTGTAAAATTTTGTCAGAAACTGGGTGAACCTGAATGTCTTGTAAAATTGCATTGAATGATTTTCCGTTCTCAAGTTCAATCACAACCGTGTGAGCGTTTGGAGTGTAAACCAAGTTTTTGAATGCTTTTTCTTCTGCTGAAAAATGAACTGGTTGATCTCCTCCGTATAACACGCAAGGAACCGCTCCAGCATTACGTAAGGCTTTAGTTGCAACTTTGCCCACGCTTTCTCTTTCTGATCCTTTAATTGTAATCGATTTCATTTTAAATATTTATATAGTTATTAATTAAACTCTTTTTTAGTGATTAGTGACTGGTAATTAGTTGTTAGTTAATACTTGCCGCTAATTTTGAATTATTAGTTTTAGTAATTTAGTTTTGACTATTCACTAAGGACTAATTACTTTTTTACATGATAAACTTCCCACTAATAGAATTGTTGTGTTGTACCATTTGCATTACTTCGGCAAAAAGTGGTGCACAACTTACAACTCTAATTTTTTTAGATTCTTTCTTTAATGGGATAGAATCTGTAACAATTAGTTCGCTTAGTTTTGATTCTTCTATTCTTTCGTATGCTTTTCCAGATAAAATAGCGTGAGTACAAATGGCCCTAACGCTTAATGCGCCTCTTTCGATCATTAAATCGGCTGCTTTTGCTAATGTTCCACCGGTGTCAATCATATCATCAACTAGAATTACATTGCGACCTTTTACTTCGCCAATTAATTCCATGGTATCAATGATGTTAGCTTCTTTTCTTTGTTTGTAGCAAATAACCACATCCGATTCTAAGAATTTAGAATAAGCATACGCTCTTTTAGAACCTCCCATGTCAGGAGAAGCAATGGTTAAATTTTCTAATTTTAAGCTTTCTACGTACGGTAAAAATATAGTGGAAGCAAAAAGGTGATCTACTGGTTTTTCAAAGAATCCCTGGATTTGATCTGCGTGTAAATCCATGGTCATGATTCTTGTTGCACCTGCTGCTTCAAGCATTTTGGCAATTAGTTTTGCTCCAATTGGAACTCTAGGCTTGTCTTTTCGGTCTTGTCTTGCCCATCCAAAGTAGGGCATAACTGCGGTAATGTGTCTTGCCGATGCGCGTTTTGCAGCATCAATCATTAATAACAACTCCATTAAATTATCCGTGTTAGGGAATGTAGAGCAAACAATAAAAACGCGTAGTCCTCTGATTGATTCTTCGTAAGAGGGTTGAAATTCGCCATCACTGTAGTGTGACATAGAAACTTTTCCTAACGGAATTCCGTATTCTTTGGAAATTTTTTCAGCTAGATAGACACTTTGTGAACAAGCAAAAATTTTAGCTTCTGGTTCTTTTTGTGACATTTTATTTATTGTTTTTGTTCCAATGTACGCTATACAGTTAGGCTTTTATGTTTTTTAAAAGCAAAATGATGTATAAATACCTCGGGTGGAGTTAGTTAGTATATGCTGTTTTAACGAGCTGCAAATTTAGAAAATTAATTTAACTGTGAAAGTAAAATTTCCATTAATTTTATTAGAAACTTTAATAAAATTTTTTACATTTGCACCGTGTTAAAGGAAAAAGTTATTTGACTACCATTAAATAACTCTTTATTGCGTGAGACAATTGTTTTTGTCTCTGTCTGCTAAGCCCGGATGGCGGAATTGGTAGACGCGCTGGTCTCAAACACCTGTGGGAAACCGTGCCGGTTCGACTCCGGCTCCGGGTACTTAAAAGCCTCTTAATCTTAGGATTAGGAGGTTTTTTGCTTTTATAGGGTGGCTAAAAGGGTGGCTGAAATTTTATTTATAGTTTCTCAACTTTAATATTTCTCAACTCTTTTTAGTAGGTTAGCTAATGATTTTTTGATTTACAAAATATATTAAAACACAAACTCCCAATACCATAAGTAATGAGAGTTTGTCTGTTATTGGCTTTAAGCCATTATATTATTCTTAGAGGAGTGTACACTTATAAAGCACTAATAATATCCAAAAAACTCTTAGCCGTATAACATCCATCAACATTTTTACTTTCAAAAACCATAAAGTATTTATAGTTGTCGCCTGATTTTTCAGCCCATTTTTTGCCTAAAATGTTTTTAGCTTTGCTGTCGTCATTATCTAGAAAATCGCCTTTAGTTTCAACCAATACAATGTTTCCTTTTTCAGTGTACAGAATAAAATCAGGATAATGGTTGTTACTAAATCCGTTCAGGTAAAATCCTTTGTCTTTATTGTCTGAATTTCTATGCCAAAAAAGAACATTATCCAATGATGCTACATCCATTATCAGACTTTGTTCAAAATTATTCATAATGCCTTCACGCTCATAAAGAGATTTGTTAATCATAGCTCCCTCTTTAGTATGAACTAATGAATCTTTAAATTTAAAACTTGGTTTAACAATAATTTTATTGGTGTCTAATAATTTTTTGAATTCTTCTTTAGCGTGTTGGTTTGCTAATTCTAGAATTTTAGCCTTTATTTTATAAATGTAATTGTATTCATTGTTTACAGCATCAATGATTTCTTCGGTTGAAAAATCACTAAAAATTCGTTCGATGTATTTTTTGATTTCTTGCTCCGCTATGGGAGTCATGTTGCCAATTTTACTAACCATAATACTGGTAATATCTTTGATTTGCTTCTCTTTTGGTTTGGCAACGATGGTATCAACAAGTATTTTTTTGGCTTGAACGCTAAATTTAGAAATTACGGCATCTTTTCGCTTTTCGTCATAATCTACTTTTACTACTTCTGCACTAACACTATTAAAATCTATTTCTGTGTTTTTAGTAGAAAGTTTGAAAGTGCTTAGCAACTGGTCTCTATTTAGGAAAACTTCTCCTTGACTTAATTCTTCAAAAACTAATTCTTGATTTAAGATGTTTTCTTCTAGCTTTTTATAGAATTGGGGTAATGCAATATTTTCAGCCACTTGATGAAAATGTTCTACAATTTTATATCGTTTTGGTTCTTTTCCCATTTCTCTTAAAAGATATTCGGTGCTGTCTCCAGCATCTTCGGTTAGTCTATTCTCAAAGGCCTTTCCTTCTTCAATTGCTTTTTGAGTAATTTGAGAAATAGCTGTATTTGAAATAGGTGCGACTTCATTTGCCGTAGGATCAAAGCTAATGGCATCTACATTGATATTTGTAATATCTGCGTCATCGAAGTGGGTTGTTACTTCTTCAGTACCTCCAAATAATTCTCTGTTTAGAGCCTCTTTATCTGTGAAAGGAATTTCTTCGGTGATAATTTCTTCAGCATAGTAGTCTTTATTACTAAAGCCAGCATCTTGTAAACCTTTTACAATATTGTCTAGTGTTTCATTGAATTTAGCGGAAGCAGTAAGAACAAAGGATAAATTTAATAATGGTTCTTTATGTTTAAGTACATAAGGCTGTCTTAGAACTCTACCTAAAATTTGTTCTACTTCAACAGCCGATGATTTATCGGCCAATGATGCTAGAATATATGCAAATGGACAGTCCCAGCCTTCTTTTAATGCATTAACAGTTATGATGTATCGCACAGGACAATTTTCGGCCATTAAATCAATTCCTTTCAATTCATCTAAACCACTTACTTTGATTTTGATTTGTTCTTCGGGAATTTTTAACTCGATTAATTTTTCTTTGATCTTTTGATAAGTAGTATTATCACTCCCTTTGATATTGGATTGCGCTTGAAATAAAATGATAGGTCTTATTTTCTTGCCTCCATCTAAACTTTCTTGAATTGCTAATTGCTCTAATTGTCTTTGTAAATGTAAAGCACTATTGATTACTTCTTCTTTACGGCTATGGTTGTAAACAATAACAGGAAGCTTTACCATGTGTTCCTTTTTTAGCTCAATAGCATTCACATAGCTTACAATATTGCTATTCTTTTTTGGAGTAGCTGTTAAATCCAATACAAAGGATGGATTTAAGTTTTGTAGCATTTCTACACTTAAATCACTTTCAGCATTATGACTTTCATCAACAATTACCAATGGGTTTAAGCTTCTAATTATATTTATTAAAGCACTTTCGTCTGTGTCTGGTAAAACTAAATCTTGTTCTACAACGATATCTCTAAAAGCTTCCAAAGCTCCGTTTTGTTGATATATTTTACGATCATCTTTTTTCTTTGAATTGATTCGTAAACTGCTAAAATTGAAAACAAAAATATTCAGTTGTTCTGATACCGAAGTAGGGTTAAAGTTTGCTCCTTGTAAAAGAGCTTCCTTTTCATATACTTCAACACTATGATTGAAAAGTGTATTTAATTTTTGACGATAAGGATGCGTTGGGTCAGATAAGTTATTAGCGGTTTGCTGCAATAAGTTACTCCAGGGAACTAACCAAACAACCGCTTTTGGACGACTGCTATCATAGGTGCTGAAAATTGAATGTATGGCATTACAAGCAATAAATGTTTTTCCTCCAGCTGTTGGAACTTTTATGGCTATGTGTGGTGTTTTGAGAATATTGTTCTTGTAA
Organism: Flavobacterium zubiriense; assembly: GCF_041729725.1. Classification (NCBI taxonomy): domain Bacteria; kingdom Pseudomonadati; phylum Bacteroidota; class Flavobacteriia; order Flavobacteriales; family Flavobacteriaceae; genus Flavobacterium; species Flavobacterium zubiriense. The sequence goes on from NZ_JBCFQL010000011.1 coordinate 155,054, forward strand.
GGAGTCATTCCGCTGTAAGTACCGTCTAATTTTAATTCGTAAGCACCTACTTTGTCTTCCCAATAATTTTTAAAAGCAAGGGCAGGAGTAGGATGTTTTTTTAGGTATTCTAAAAAAATATCTAAATCGTTTATTACTTGCTGTTGGTAAGATTTTAACTCCATTTATAATTTTTGAATTGTAGTTTATAGTTTAACCTTCTTTACTTTTAAATATTTTCAAGCTTTGTCATCCACTGATTAAATCGGTGACATTTAGCTCTGATTTTTAGGAGTCCAATGTCATGAGATAATAATGAACCATACAAAACTTTGTGATTATCATTGTCTGAATAGTAACCTTTGATGATTCTAGCTAATCGTTTTGATGGAGCTGTTTCAGGGCTGTCATTTATCGTTTCAGGATTTGGATTTGAATTTATCGTTTGTTCTAAATAACTATAATCTAAAAATTCATTATCTTCAAAATTGTTTTGATACACAGTAATATCGCTAAAAAGGAGTGCCTCAAATTCATATAACTGTATATAAGGTATAAAACGATTTTGCAATTCTGGTGGTAAATTATCTTTCATGCCTTGCTCCATTATATTCATTCCAATGCTTTTATCTGCTTGCTGTTTTGCTTGTTCCCAAAATGGATATTTATGATGTGCATGAATCCCGTAAAAATCTATTAAAGTTGTTACTATAACAGTAGGGTCTTTTTTTAATGTTGTATTTATTTGAAATTTTAATGCTTCCCAATTTACAATGCCTCCTCCAGTTTTTTCAATGGTGGGATAATGAATATAAATATTTTTTGAATTAAAATGAAACTGTAATACGTCATTGCAAAATTGTTGTTCTGTTTGCCCTTCGCAAATAATGATAATTCTTTTCATACTATCTTTTTATAAAAGGTTGTCCAGAATTAATAATATTTCGTTCCCATAAATCACCTAAAGTGAATTCTTGAAGCCACACTTTTAAATCCTCAGAATTGAGTCTTTTGAAAATAGTTTGATTCTCTTCTATACTACGATCAATTGCAATAATGTCTTCAGGTTTGAAATTGCTGATTAAACCTGGTGATTGTGTAGCAACAATTATTTGAGCTTTACTTGATGCTACTTGTATCATTCCTGATAAAATATTTATAGCAAATGGATGCAAACCTAATTCAGGCTCGTCAATAATGACTACTGAAGGAGGGTTCGGTTGAAGAAGTAATGTAGCTAATGCTATAAAACGTAGTGTTCCATCAGACAATTGATAGGCAGAAAAATTACTTTCGGAATCCCCTTTATCTATCCATCGTAATGCAATTTCATTTTCGTTAAGGCGGTTAGGTTCTAAAATGAATTTATCGATATATGGAGCGATAGATTGAATTGTTTTCTCAATTCTACCGAATATTTTGGGATGATTTACTTTTAATAAATACAAAAATGCAGGTAGGTTTCTTCCATCTTGTTTTAAATATAAATTATCGTTAATATCACATTCTCTCCTTAAAAAAGATGTTGAAGATGTATCGTGAAAATGAAAGACTTGGATATTCTTTAAATGTTCTCTTAAATAATTATTTCTATAAGAGAAGTTTTTGGGAATATTGCTTTCTAATAAATTGTGTAAAGTATAGTAGCCAGAAGTTCTGTTTTCTCGAAGAACATTATATCCTGATGATTCTGCTTCAAAATACAAACTTCCTTCTTTTGTTTGGGCAAGATTAAAACAATACGCATTGTTATTTCCATTTCCACTATTGAATATCAATTTTCCGAATAGATATTCAGTAGTTTTTCGACCATAATAAAGTAAATTATCTGCTTTTTCTTCCAATACGTATTTCTGTAATCGTTCATTGAAAATAGCATTGATTAACTTGAAGAATGAAACGAAATTACTTTTCCCAACACCATTACTCCCTATAAGAATGTTAATTGGCTTCATTTCCAATTCTAAATTCTTAATAGATTTATATCCTTTTATTTCTAAGTAATCTATCATGATTGTAATTTTTATTTCTTCCCTTTTTTCAAGCCTTTTACCACTTTGTCAAAATCAGAAATTATTTTCTGGGTTTTATTAAAAGTATCGTATTCTTTGATTGCTTTTTTATCAGCGGTAATCTTCTTTAATTTTCCCTTTCCTTCCAATACTTTGTAATCGTTAAAAGAAAGAAATTTGTTTACACTGTTTGCTAGTTGTACCATAGTAAAGGTGTGTTCTCTTTCGATTAAACCCTCAATATAATCAAAATAACTAGTAACGGTTCGTTCTAATTGTTGTATCTCCTTTTGTTCTAAATAGTTCTTTGCGATAATAACATCTTGTTTTAAAACCCTGCCATCTGGTGCGTTTTTCCAAGTTGTCAAACCCATATTTTCCTTTTTGCTATCGGCAGATTTGTATATGATTTCGGCTGCCGTTTTGCCTGTTATTGCAAAATGAAATTTATTTTGAACCATAGCATAAAAACCTTTGGTTATTTCGGCATTCTTATCGTAATCAATACAACACTCTGCAAAAATATCGGTTACTTGTTGGTATATTCTTCTTTCGCTCGCTCGGATGGAACGAACTCTTTGTAATAACTCTCTAAAATAATCTTTTCCAAAGAGTGTTTGTCCTTGTTTCAATCTTTCATCATCTAGTACAAAACCTTTTATGATGTATTCTTTTAAAGTGTTGGTAGCCCAAATTCTAAACTGTGTGGCTTTGGTCGAATTTACTCTATATCCAACTGAAATAATGGCATCAAGATTATAGTATTTTTGATTTCTTGCTACTTCTCTTTCGCCTTCTTTTTGAACTTGTAAAATTTCTTTACAAGTTGCCTCTTGCTCTATTTCACCTGATTCGTATATGTTTTTTAAGTGGATAGTTATATTTTGAGGTGTTGTGTCAAATAGCACTCCCATAGATTTTTGAGTGAGCCAAACAGTTTCGCCCTCTAAAAAAACATCTACTCTTACTGCTCCGCTTGGTGCGGTATATAATATAAATTTACTTAATCCTTCTTTCATAATTCAAATGCTATAGTCTAAAATCTAGTTATATCTCTTGGTATTTTCTTGAAAATAATATGATGTTTCAGCATAAAATCCTTTTCAAGTAAGCAGTTGTCAGCATAAATGATGTATTGGCTGGCTTTGTGTTTTATTTTAGCCATAAAATCATAATCAACTGTAGTTTGTCCGTCAATTAAATAGTAAAAATAATAATCGGTTTGGTCTTTTGAGCCTATTCTGTAGTTTGCTTCTGCAAGGTCTGGAACAGTGGTAAATTGAGTTCTCGTTTCAGAATACCAAATGTATTTCAAGATGTTTTCTATCCCTACAGATTCATTCAAAATATCTTCTTCAAGAAACAAAGGTTCGCCTAACTCATAATAATTAAAATCACCACCTGTGCCTTCAATCTTTTTATCATCTTCTCCGTAACCATTGATGACTCTTTTTACTCTTTCAGCAGTAACGTTGTTAGAATAGTCTTCCATTTCTATCAGAATGAATTTTCTGTTACCATCGTCTTCTTTGTTAAGTTCTAAAGTAGCATGAGCTGTTGATCCTGAACCAGCAAAGGAATCAAGTATAATATCATCAGGCGATGTTAACGCCCTTATAACTTCACTTACTAATGATAAAGGTTTAGGATAATTGAATTTTTTAGTGGAGAAAATTTCATTCAAAAGTGTTGTCCCCTTGACAGAGTAAAATTCTTTTTCCAACCAAACAGTAGGAATATCACTTCCGACTGTTTTGTTTTCGCCAAAAGTCAATGTTGGTGAATTATTTTCTTTTCCGCTTACGTTTAATGTTCCTTTTTCAATTTTCTTAATTATTCCTTCGGGCAAATATTGGATACTGTATTTATTTAAACTTGTCATTTGACGATTATGACTGATTTTAATATAACCTTTTTTCCAATCACTAAACAATCTGTTTGGAGATAATCTCCAAACACAATCTTTTCCTTTACTTGTAATTGGCCATATTGCTACAGTTCCTTCAGGAGCTTCATTAAAATTATAAATGAAATCAATTAATTCTCCAGTATAGCTACCATTTTTAATTCTTTCCTGAAGTGATTCACCAATGCTGTCAATGCAATTGGTTTCTGTATTTATAAAAATTGGATAAGTCTGATTAGGTCTTTGAGTTTTATCAAATGTTGCAAGTGTTAAACCCTCAAATGGAGTTCTTTCTTTGCCACCTGTAAAACTCATAGGATTTGCTTCAAAATCATTTGGAACAATAAAAATTAAATATTCATGTTGATAGTTAAATGAACCCGAAGGTTTTCCTCCAGAAGTTTGAACTGTCACACATCCTATTTGTTTTGAACAAAATAATTCTTGAACGATTTGCATTAAATTAAAAACTTCTTGATAACCAATACTAATTACAAGAGAACCATTTTTAGCCAGAAGTTTTTTTAGTAATTTTAATCTTGGATACATCATGCACAACCACTTATCATGTCGTGTTAAATCTTCGCCATCTTTACCTACGACTTCGCCTAACCATTTTTTAATTTTAGGATTATTTACATTGTCATTATACACCCAGCTTTCGTTTCCTGTATTGTAAGGTGGGTCAATATAGATGCACTTTATTTTGCCTTCGTATTCTGGCATCAAGCTTTTTAAGGCTTCAAGGTTGTCACCGTGAATGATCTTATTACCGCTATTGTTGGGTTCGGACTGTTCTATACCATTTGTAAAACCGTATTGCGGTTCTAGTATTTTGTAGGGTACATCTTGATGATGGTTGATTACTTTTTCTTTTCCTATCCAGTTTAATGTTGGCATTGTAATTTGCTAGTTTTATTAAGTTGGGTAAAAATAGGATATTATTGCTAAATATACATTAATCTATGTAGATTTGAAAAATGATACAATCCTTGAGCGGCCGTCTAAGTTGAAAAAGAGAAGCCTCATTTTTTGTTTGGATATTTTTTTGTTGTGGTTTTTTGTTTAAAATAGACTTTGCCTAGAAGTTTGATTTGAAATAACAAGCAAAATAACTTTTCCCTACTAGAATAGTTTTAACATTTAATTGGGTTAAAAATTTCAATTTAAGGTGTGCTTACAGCTTTTTTATGGAATTACCCCTTTTATTGTACTGAATTACCCCCTTTGTCTTTTAAAGTGTTGATTAAATTTGTAATCTTGATATCCTGTTTTTATTTAGCTAGTTGTTTTAAGTTGAATTAGTGCACTTTTTTTAGGTGTTTTTCAATTATTACCGATACAGTTATTTGAGGATACAATTTCTAAAAATATTTAAAATTTAAAAATCCGAGTAATAAAATAAAATGATAATGAAGAATATTGTAGTAGCGCTTGCTTTGTTTTTAAGTCTGCAAAATGGTTTTGCTCAGGCAAATGAATGGGAGAATCCTCAAATTGTGGATAGAGGAAAAGAAGAAGGAAGAAGTTCCTTTTTATTATTTAGTAATGAAGCGGAGTTGAAAGGCAATAATCCTCAAAAATCAGAATTGTATCAAAGTTTAAATGGGAACTGGAAATTTAATATTGTTAAAAATCCATCTCAAAGACCAATGGATTTTTACAAAACAGATCTGAATGATAGCAATTGGAACAACATTCAAGTGCCTTCTAACTGGGAAATACAAGGTTATGATATCCCAATTTATACTAATGTCACTTATCCATTTCCTAAAAATCCTCCATTTATAGCTGGAGATTATAATCCTGTAGGGACATACAGACGCAGTTTTACAGTTTCGGATTCTTGGAAAGACAAAGAAATTATACTTCACTTTGCATCCATTTCTGGATATGCCAGAGTCTTCCTGAATGGAAAAGAAGTTGGGATGACAAAGGCCTCTAAAACCCCTGCCGAATTTAATATTACTTCTTTTTTAACAAAAGGCAATAATTTGATTGCTGTGCAAATATTTCGTTGGCATGATGGAAGTTATTTAGAAGATCAGGATTTCTGGAGATTAAGCGGAATCGAGCGTGATGTTTATTTGCAAGCCATGCCTAAAACTACTATTTGGGATTATTTTGTAAAAAGCGAATTAGACAATCAATATAAAAACGGAATTTTTAATTTGGATGTTACCTTAAGATATTTCGAAAATAATACCATAAAAAATCCTGCGGTAAAAGTAGAATTGTTTGATAATGAAGGAAATGTTGTTTTTTCTGAAAGTAAAAAAGTAAGACCTAAAGAACAAAAAATTAGCTTTGCAACAACCCTTGACAATGTAAAACAATGGAATGCCGAAACGCCAAATTTATACCGATACACCATTACTTTGCTGGATAATAAAGGAAAAACAAACCAAATTGTTTCTAAAAAAACAGGTTTTAGAAAAGTTGAAATTAAAGACGCTCAATTATTAGTTAACGGTAAAGCAGTTTTAGTAAAAGGAGTAAATATTCATGAACATAGTGATACAAAAGGACATGCTCCAGATGCTGAATTAATGGTAAAAGACCTTCAGTTAATGAAGGAAAATAATATTAATGCTATCAGAATGAGTCATTATCCGCATGATACTCATTTTTATGATTTATGTGATGAATATGGGTTTTATGTAGTGGACGAAGCCAATATTGAAACCCACGGAATGGGAGCTGAGTTGCAAGGTTCGTTTGATAAATCAAAACACCCTGCTTATTTGCCAGAATGGGCACCAGCGCATTTGGACAGAATTAAAAGAATGTTTGCTTTTGATAAAAATCATCCGTCAATTATTATTTGGTCTTTAGGAAATGAATGTGGAAACGGCCCTGTTTTTTATGATGCTTACGATTGGTTAAAACAAATAGATTCTACTCGTCCAGTTCAGTTTGAACAGGCTGGAGAAAATAGAAATACTGATATTGTAGCTCCGATGTATCCCGGTATTAAGAGCATGAAGGATTATGCTAGTGCCGACAAAAAGCGTCCGTACATTATGTGCGAGTATTCACATGCGATGGGGAATAGTAATGGAAATTTTCAGGCATATTGGGACATTATTAATAGTAGCAAACACATGCAAGGAGGTTTTATTTGGGATTGGGTGGATCAAGGTTTGAAAACTAAAAATGAAAAAGGAATTACGTTTTGGGCTTATGGAGGAGATTTAGGCGGAGAAAAATTACAAAATGACGAAAATTTCTGTGCCAATGGTTTAATAAGTGCCAATAGAATTCCGCATCCAGGTTTGTTTGAGGTTAAAAAAGTATATCAAAACATTCAATTCCAGTTGGATGATAAAGCTAATTTAGCAGTGACGAATCATTTTAATTTCACCAATCTTTCTAATTATACTTTTAAATGGGAATTAATTCAAAATGGTAAAAAAGTAAAGTCTGGAGAGTTTAGTTTAGACGTAAATCCTGAAGAAACGAAACAAGTAGCTTTAGATTTAGGTTTGCTTGATGGAAATTCAGAATGTTTTTTAAATGTTTTTGCAGTTTCAAAATTGGACATGCCTTTAGTTGCAAAAGGCCATGAATTTGCCCGAGAACAATTTGTAATTGGAAAAGGTAATTATTTTGAAAACACCCTGGCTCCAGCAAAAAGTAGATCAAAATTGAAGTATTCGATTAAAAAGAATGTGCTTTTATTTGAAAACGAAACCATTACAGGGACATTCGATTTAAAAAAAGGAGAGATTTTGAAATATGGATTAAAAAAAGGAGAGGAGACTATGGTTAACCATTTTCCAACACCTTATTTCTGGCGTGCTCCCACGGATAATGATTTTGGAAATAAGATGCAAAATAAATTAGTAGTTTGGAAAGAAGCCTCAAATAATCCCACTGTTGTAAGTGTCAATTTAGATAAAAAATCTCCAGAAGGATTGCTTATAAAAGTAGTTTATCAATTAGCAAAAGTTGAAGTTCCGTATACAGTAGATTATTCAATTCAAAGTGACGGTTCAGTAAAACTTACTGCATCTATTGATATGACAGGGAAAGATTTGCCTGAATTGCCTCGTTTTGGAATGCGTTTAAAATTAAATGGAACTTATGATAATTTGAAATATTACGGAAGAGGACCCTGGGAAAATTATTCGGATAGAAATACGGCTTCCTTTATTGGCACTTATTCTGACAAAGTGATTAATCAGTTTACAAGAACCTATATTCGTCCTCAAGAATCGGGTAATAAGACAGATGTTCGCTGGTTGGTTTTAGAAAATGATAAAGGGCAAGGTTTAAAAATTACTGGGCAACAGCCAATAGGTTTTAGTGCATTAAATATTCCAACAGAAGATTTGGATCCTGGCAAATCTAAATCGCAGCGCCATCCTTCTGATTTGGATTTGAATTCTAATGAAGCAGTTTATCTGCATATTGATTACAAACAAAGAGGTGTTGGTGGAGATGATAGTTGGGGACGCTTGCCGCATGACGAATATCGATTGCTGGATAAAAAATACACTTATTCTTATGTAATATCATTGGTTGATTAATTTAGCGTTTTTTTGTGTTTCTTTGATAAAACCTATGAGATTTGTTCATAGGTTTTTCTAATTTTAGGAATTAAACCACCGCCTTTTATACTATTGATATTAAAGCGAATCATAAAATTTGAATTAAAAAATATACCAACCCAAAACCAAACTATATTTTGATAAATAGATTCCTGTCATTTTTCATGCTTTTTATCTGTTCTACGGTTAATTCTCAGTTTGTGAATGGTTTATCTGTGCCAAATGATAGTCAAGAAAAATATGAAATAGGATATATCGGTATTGAAAATGGATTGGCTAATAATGCAGTAACTTCAGTTTACAAAGACAAACGAGGCTTAATGTGGTTTGGAACTTATGATGGAATAAGCAGGTTTGATGGTTACAATTTTCTGAATTATAGAAATGAACCCAATGATGTTAATTCATTAATCAATAATAGAATTGTAAGTATTTGTGGGACTCAAAATGAAATTTGGATTGGTACAAAAGGAGGAATCAGTGTTTATAATTATTTGACTAATAAGTTTAGTACAAGGCATTATATTAATCCCTTAACAGCTAATAATGAAGTGATTGCTGTTGCAATTAATGAGATAAAAGATTATAAAACAAGTATGTACATTGCCACTGCGGGTAAGGGGTTACTTTATTGTTCAGAAAAAGAACCTAAAATCCATCCAGTTCCACTTTATGTAAACGGAAAAGTACAGTGGGATTATCATGTTCAGGGAATTGATTTTGATCAATCAGGTAGATTGTGGGGTTTTGTTCAAGGAGTTGGACTTGTGATGATGGAGTCTTCTACAAAAAAATTATCGGTAGTTTATTCGGATATTTTAAGTGGGGGCTGTGTGTTTTATGATGGATTCTCAAATGTATGGGTGGCTACCGAAGCTGGTTTGTTAAAGTACAACACGGTAAATAAAACGTATCGAGTGTATCATAATCAAGAGGTTCAGTATCTTATTGCTGATTTTATGTATAAACCTGATACAAAGGAACTTTGGATAGTTACTAATGGTAATGGAATTGTAAAGTATAATTTTGTTTCAGATACTTTTTCATTGTTAAGTGCTAGTTTTAATACTGAAAAATTGAACAGTAACGCTATTACTTCTTTGTATTTAGATAGTGGAAATCGAGTTTGGATAGGTACTTTAAGAGGTGGTGTGAATAAAGTAGAAAGTAAAAAAAGTCCTTTTTTAACAATTTCCAGAAATGAAAAAATAAGCAACACACTGCCCAGTGATTTTATTCTATCGTTATGTGAACAAGATAAGGATCATCTTTGGGTAGGTACAGATGGAGGTGGGGCTAGTTTATGGGATAAAAAGAACAATGTATTTACAAATTATTCTTATAATCCAAATAATCCTAATTCACTGGCAAATAATTTTGTTGCTTCTATTGTAAAAGATGATAAAGGAGTGTGGTTTGGAACCTATGGAGGAGGAGTTTCACTTTTTAATTCTAAGACCCGAAATTTTAAGAGGTATCAGCTTTTTAATCTCAGGTATAATATTGTTCAAAGAAATATCTGGGTACTCTTTAAAAGTAAAGAAGGTGTTTTATGGGCTGGTTCTCCAGATGAAGAAGGATTGTATCGCTATAATGATACTACGGATCAATTTGATTTTGTAGATGCAAAAATTAGTGGGATTATTTCGATGGCGGAAGATTCAAACGGTAATCTCTGGTTAGGGAATTTTACTAAATTAATTAAACTCAATCCAAAAACTTTGAAAAGCCAGAGTGTTGAGGTAAAGTATCCTGTGCGATCTATTGTTTCTATTTCTAAAACTAAAATGCTGGCTGGTACAGAAGGAGGTGGTTTAATGATTTTTAATCCTCAAACTTTTACAAAGAGATTCCTGACTCAGCGAGATGGACTTTCCAATAATTCAATTTTAAATATTGTTCGGGACAATCAGGGTGCTTATTGGTGTAGCACTTATAATGGGATTTTTGTATATAATATTAGTAATAATAAAATTACCAGTTATCATGATGTTGATGGACTTCAAAGCAATCAGTTTAATTATAATGCGGCGCTTAAACTTTCTACGGGGGAAATAGTTTTTGGAGGAATTAAAGGTTTTAATATTATTGACACAAAAATTAATAGTCAAACTCATGATTTCCCTAAACTAATTATTACTTCGATAAAAGTGAATAATAACACTATTGAAGAATCAGGATTAACCGCTTTTGGAATAGATAAACTAACCCTTCCGTATGATGAATCGATGCTTAATATTGAATTTGCAGCATTAGAGTATAGTTTGCCCGAAAAAATATCGTATGCTTATTTTTTAGAAGGATGGGATTCTCAGTGGCATTATGTAGATAACATAAGAACTGCAAATTATTCCAGATTGACTGAAGGCAATTATACTCTGAAGATTAAGTCTACAAATGCAGAGGGAATTTGGAACTCTAAAACCATTTCAATGCCTATTACCATATTGCCACCCTGGTACAGAAGTAATTTGGCTTACTTTTTATATGTTTTAGCTATCGCTTTTGTAATTTATGTTGTTGATAAATACCAAAAGAAGCAATCCCAACTTAAATATGAAGTACAACTTTCTCAAAATTTGGCGAAACAGGAAAAAGAATTGAACGAGAAAAAGTTAACCTTTTTTACCAATATTTCTCATGAGTTCCGGTCGCCATTAACCATGATTATAAATCCTTTGAAGGAGATAATTTATGGCAATAAACAGCAAATAGATCCAAGTGCTATAGAAATGGTTTATAGCAATTCGAGAAGATTATTGAGCTTAGTAGATCAGTTGCTGCTTTTTAGAAAAACAGAAACAGAAACAGGAAAACTTAAAATTGCACAAATTGATATTGTAGAACTTGGTAAAGAAGTGTTTAGTTGTTTTGTGCATCATGCCAAAACAAAAAAAATAGATTATAGTTTTAGTATTTCTGAAGAAAAACTATACGTTTACATCGATCGAGAAAAAATGGAAATGGCATTGTTTAATTTGATTTCGAATGCCTTAAAATTCACAGAGAAAGAAAATGGAGCAGTTGCTGTAAATATACGTTGTTTAGATAACGAATTGATTATAAGTGTTGTTGATAATGGAGAAGGTGTCTCGGATGATGATAAAGACAAAATATTTAATCTGTTTTATCAATCCAATAGAAATATCAAAAATAATCGCAAAGGATTTGGTATAGGTCTTTATCTGGTAAAGCAATTTGTCAATCAACATCATGGAGAAGTACGCTGTTATGATAATCAAAAAGGCGGAGCTACTTTTGAAATTAGATTACTTTTAGGGAAAGAACATTTTGGAGATATAGAAATACGTGAAGATTTAAGCGACAGAACTTTGTTTTTAGAAGAATTTCTACAGGACAAAACATTAGAGGAAGATGTTTTAGAAGATAATCAAGAATCTGAAATTACAGAAGACTTAATAAAAGATGCAAAAAGCATTTTAGTTGTGGACGATAATCCTCAAATAAGAAATTATCTGAAGAAAATATTAGCGCCTAAATACAGCGTTGCAGCTGCCGAAAGTGCCGAAAAAGCATTGGAAATAATTAGAAAAGTGCAGCCGGATTTAATTATTTCGGATGTGGTAATGGGCGATATGAATGGTGTGGCTTTTTGTAAACATGTCAAATCTGATGAGGAGTTAAAACACATCCCGATAATATTGCTTACCGGAGGAACTTCGGAAGAGGTGAAACTGAAAGGTGCCGAAGTAGGTGCTGACGATTATATTACAAAACCATTTGATAATGATTATTTGTTGGCGCGAATTAACGGGATACTTAGCCGACGTGATAGTGAACAGAATTATTTGCTTAATTCTGTTACTAAAAATGTTGTAAGTTCAAAAATATCCGATGAGGATAAGAAGTTGATTGATAGAATTGTTGAGGTGATTGATGCTAATTTAGATCAAGAAAATTTCAATGTGCAGGATTTGGCTCTTGAGTTAGGGATGAGTCATTCATTGGTTTATAAAAAAATCAAAAAAATTACTGGTAAGTCGGTTTCAGAATTCACAAGAAGTGTGCGTTTAAGAAAAGTGGCTACTTTGTTAATTACAACCGATTTGCAGATAAGTCAGGCAGCTTCATTGGCAGGTTTTGGTGATATTAAATATTTTAGAAAACAATTCCAGCAGTTTTATGATATGAATCCTTCGGAATTCAAAAAGAAGTATCAAAATGTAAAAGATAATAAGTACATATTGAATGAGAGTTTCTGGAAATCAACTTGATCTTTTTCTTGCAAATTTATACATTGACTGATTGAAAATAATAAAATAATAAAATAATAAAATAATAAAATAATAAAATAATAAAATAATAAAATAA
>NZ_JBCFQL010000012.1:0-157106 GCF_041729725.1 Flavobacterium zubiriense
TAAAATAATAAAATAATAAAATAATAAAATAATAAAATAATAAAATAATAAAATAATAATATAATAATCTAATCTATAACCAATGAATTTTAAAAAAACACTTTTGGTGCTGATGACCGCTATAGCAGTTGTTAGTTGTAAAAGTACCGCAGTAAAACAAGGAGTAACTATAAAGCAATCTAAAAAAGAAGTAATTGCTATTATTGATAAAGTAAACAGTCATTGGCAGGATTCCCACCCGGAATTAGGTAACGCTTTCTGGAATGTTGCTGCTTATCATACCGGAAATATGGAAGCTTATAAAGTAACTAAAAACAAAAAATACCTGGATTATTCTATGGCTTGGGCTGAGAAAAACCAATGGATGGGAGCTAAATCTACAAATAAATCCGAATGGAAATACAATTATGGTGAAACCGATAAGCATGTTTTGTTTGGCGATTGGCAAATTTGTTTTCAAACTTATATTGATTTGTATAATTATACAGGAAAAAAAGATTCAAATAAAATTGCCCGAGCCCGTGAGGTGATGGAATATCAAATGAGTACCGCAGCTAATGATTACTGGTGGTGGGTTGATGGATTGTATATGGTAATGCCGGTTATGACCAAGTTGTATAAGTTAACGGGGAATGAATTGTATCTTGAAAAGTTGCATGAGTATTTAACTTATGCTAATAGTATTATGTATGACGATGAGGCAAAATTATATTTCCGCGATGCAAAATATGTTTACCCAAAACATAAAAGTGCCAATGGAAAGAAAGACTTTTGGGCCAGAGGAGACGGATGGATTTTTGCAGGCTACGCCAAAATTATTCAGGATTTACCAAAGAATGCCAAACACAGACAAGAATACATCAATCGCTTTAAAGATATGGCTAAGTCATTGGCAGCAGCCCAACAAAAAGAAGGCTATTGGACCAGAAGTATCTTAGATACAGAACATGCACCGGGACCGGAAACTAGCGGAACGGCATTTTTTACTTACGGCTATTTATGGGGAATTAATAACGGAATTTTAGATAAAGCAACCTATTTGCCTGTAGTGGAGAAATCATGGAATTATTTAACTCATTTTGCTCTTCAAGCAGACGGTACAGTTGGCTATGTTCAGCCGATAGGCGAAAAAGCCATCCCGGGTCAAGTTGTCGATAAAAACTCCACTGCTGATTTTGGTGTAGGTGCTTTTTTATTAGCAGCTTCAGAGATGTTCCGTTTTGTGAAATGATTTGATTGAATTTTAAATAATCTAAAAAAAGCGGTCTCTTTTCAAATGAAATGAGACCGCTTTTCTTTAACTTTTATTTAAGGAATTAAGAGGGGTTTGTTGATTATTACTAATATTTGAGTAGGTTTGAATAATTATATAAAGTGTAATTTTATTGTTGTTTTTTTACAACAGATGTAAAAATAAATTTATTTTGGTTAATATTTCTGATTTACCCCCCCTTTTAATGTCGAAATACCCCTCTTTTAACTAGAGGTCTTGTGTTAGATTTGTAATGTGAATTAAATGTTAATACAGTTAAAGTTTATCTGATGAGATATTGAGTAGCTTGAAATGATTTTAAGCGATGTGAGATGTCTTTTTAGATGGAGTAAATATGTTTTTAAAAAAAAAACATTTAGGGAATTGCTCGTCTTTTTTTACAAGTGTTAAATAAACATTTATATTTAATTTGCTATTATATTTTTTACATACTAACTAATTTTAAAATTTTAATTATATGAAATAACTTCAAAAAAACTAACGAGTTTATCTACGAATAATATAATAAGTGTAGATAATAAAAATTTAACTAACCATTAAAATTAAAACCACAAATGACAAACTTTATTAAAATAAAGAAAAAGACTCATAGCGTTTTAGGATTTGATTTAAAAAAGAAACTGACAACATTGTTGATTTTAGTTTCTTTATCACAAATTCAAGCACATGAATTTAACGTTACTAGTGTAACAAAACTAAAAGTAGCCCAGCAACAAAGAACTATTAGCGGGCAGGTTACAGATGAAAATCATTTACCTATTCCAGGGGCAACAGTTGCTGTTAAGGGAACTCAGAATGCAGTAATGACTGATTTAGATGGAAAATTTAGCTTGAAAATTAACGAAGGAGATAAAATACTAGCGGTATCTTTTGTAGGTTATGAATCTACTGAAGCTTTAATTCTAACAAAATCAGTTTTTGAAATCAATCTAAAACCTAGTATGGAAGGTTTGAAAGAGGTTGTGGTTGTGGGTTTTGGAACTCAGAAAAAAACCAGTATGGTGAGTTCGATTACAACAATTAATCCTAAAGAATTAAAAGGACCTACCAGTAACTTAACGAACATGTTGGCTGGAAGAATTGCAGGTATGGTTGCTTATCAAAGAAGTGGAGAGCCGGGTCGTGATAATTCAGACTTCTTTATTCGTGGTTTAGGCTCATTTGGATCAGGATCTTCTAATCCATTGATATTAATCGACGGTATTGAATCTACTTCAACGGATATGGCAAGATTACAGCCTGATGATATTGATACTTTTTCAGTATTGAAAGATGCTGCTGCTGCTGCAGTGTATGGTGCTCGTGGAGCTAATGGAGTGGTATTAATCACCACTAAAATGGGTAAAGATGGTATCACTAAATTTAGTTTTCGTTCAGAAACCAGAATGTCGTCTAATTCCAGAAACTTTAATTTTGCAGACAATATTACCTATATGAGATTAGCTAATGAAGCTGTACGAACTCGTAATCCATTACTTGGAGATATATATAGTCAAAGTAAAATTGACAGAACAATTGCCGGAGATGATCCGTATTTATATCCAAGCAACAATTGGATAGACGAATTAATTAAAGATTATACTGTTAACCAAGGATACAATATTAGTGTAAGTGGTGGTGGGCAAAAAGCGAGGTATTACGTAGCGGGTACTTACAATGTTGATAACGGTGTGTTGAAGGTAGATGGTTTGAATAATTTTAATTCAAATATTAAATTAAGAAATTATTCTTTGCGTTCTAATGTGGATATGACATTGACTCCTACGACTAAAGCTATTGTTCGTCTTTACGGACAGTTTGATGATTATAATGGACCTGTAGGGGGAGGAGCTCGTATTTTTAATCTTAGTATGTGGTCTAACCCTGTGGCATTTGCTAAGGTATATCCTTCCAGTTATTTACCATATATTGAGCATCCATTATTTGGAGGGGCTTTGTCTGGGGGAACTACAGGTTCAATTTTAGTCAATCCTTATGCTGAAATGGTTCGTGGATATCAGGTATCCAAAGCTTCTACTATACAGGCTCAAGTAGAGTTACATCAAGATTTAAAAGAGTTAACTCCGGGACTTACTGCTAGAGCAATGGGCTACGTAAAAAGGTATTCTTATTTTGATGTTTCCAGACAATACAATCCTTTTTATTACCAATCTTTTATAAGTCCTGTTACAGGAGAGCTAGAATTAGATGTGCTGAATGATGGAGGTCCTGGATCTGTAGGAACTGTAGGGACAGAGTTTTTAAATTATGCTCAGGGGAGAAAAGATCTAGACTCTCGTATCTATCTTGAAACAGCTGTTAATTATAATCGAACTTTTAATGAAAAACATGCAGTATCAGGTATGTTAGTTAACTTGTTGTCTAGTTATGAACAAGGAAATTCAGGAAGTGTAGAGAGCTCTTTGCCGGCTAGAAATCAAGGGATTTCAGGCAGGTTTACTTATGGATTTGATAGTAAATATCTTGCTGAGTTTAATTTTGGTTACAATGGATCGGAAAGATTTGCGCAAGGAAATCGTTATGGTTTTTTCCCATCATTTGGTTTGGCCTATCATATTTCTAATGAGAAATACTGGGAACCTATTAAGGATGTTGTTACCAATTTTAAAATCCGTACCACTTATGGTTTAGTGGGGAATGATAAAATAGGTAATACAATCGATCGTTTCTTTTATTTATCAAGTGTAACTATTGGAGATGGTAATTATGGATCAGCTTTTGGGGAACAATATGGATATTATCAACCAGGCGTATCTATTCAAAAATTTGCAAATAATAAAATAGGTTGGGAAGAATCCAAGCAAATCAATTTAGGTATGGATTTAGAGTTGTTTAAATCCTTAAATTTTGTAGTTGATATTTACAAGCAAAATCGTACTAATGTACTTCAGGATAGATCTAATATTGGTGCAACAATGGGATTGACTTATAATCCATTCACAAATTTTGGTGAAATTGAAAGTAAGGGAATGGATGTTGCGGTTACTTACAACAAACAATTCAATAATGATTGGTACACACAATTGAGAGGGAATTTTACGTATGCTACTAATAAAATTAAGGTATTTGATGAACTTAGTTTTCCTGAAGAAATGGCGTATCGTTCCCGAATAGGTCAAAATTTCAATCGAAATTATGGTTATATTGCTGAACGTTTGTTTGTAGATCAAAATGAGGTGGATAATTCACCTACTCAATTTGGAGATTACTCAGGTGGTGATATTAAATACCGTGATGTTAATCGAGATGGGGAGATTACAGAAGCAGATAAGGTGCCTATTGGAAACCCAACTAGTCCAGAAATAGTTTATGGATTTGGAGGTACAGTAGGATATAAGAAATTTGATTTTAGTGTTTTCTTTCAAGGTGTGGCACGTACCTCTTTCTTTATAAATCCTGAAAACATTGCTCCATTTGTACTAAATGGACCATATCAAAATAATTTATTAGATGTTGTGGCTCAGGATCACTGGTCGGAAGACAATAGAGATCTATATGCTTTCTGGCCTAGATTAAGTAACACCTTTGTTGAGAATAATAATCAGGTATCAACCTGGTGGATGCGAAATGGTGCTTTCTTGAGATTAAAAACGATAGAAGCTGGTTATAATGCTCCAGAAGCGTTTACTTCTAAAATAGGAATTAAAGGTTTAAGAATTTATTTTAGTGGTAACAATCTTGCTGTTTGGAGTAAATTTAAGTTGTGGGATCCAGAGATGGGCGGTAGTGGTTTAGGATACCCAATTCAATCAGTTTATAATTTGGGACTTAAAGTTGATTTTTAAAAAAAAGAAGTATGAAAACTAAAAATAGTATAGTAAATAAAAGTTTCCAAAAACTTCAAAAAGTTTTTGGAGTATCAATGGTAGTGCTTTGTTCTTTAGGATTAGAATCCTGTGATAATAGTTTTTTAGATGTTGTTCCTGATAATATTTCTACATTGGATAATGCGTTTAAGTTGCGAAATGAAGCCGAAAAGTATTTGTTTACCTGTTATGCATATATTCCTAAAAATGGGGATGGAATATATAATATAGGAATGTTAGCAGGAGATGAAACTTGGGTTTCAGCTAATCGTGCGTCTGTTACCAGTTACGCCTTTAATATTGCAACGGGTACGCAAAGAAAATCAAATTCTTATATGAATGCCTGGGAAGGTAATTATCAAGCAGCTGGGCCTGGAGATCGATATCCTCTTTTTGACGGAATCAGACATTGCAATGTTTTTCTTGAAAATGTAGAAGACAGAACTAAGGTGCCGGATTTGGCCGAAGGAGAGCGTTTAAGATGGTTAGCGGAGGCTAAATTTCTAAAAGCTTATTATCATTATTATTTGATGCGCATGTATGGACCAATTCCTGTTATTCGTGTTAATCTTCCAATAGACGCATCAAACGATCAGATTCAGGTAGCAAGAGAGCCTATTGATTCAACTGTTGATTATTTAGTGAGTTTGTTAGACGAGGCTGCAATTGGACTGCCTCCTATAATTGCAGATACTCAAAATGAGTTGGGTAGAATTACAAGACCAGCAGCTTTAGGTATAAAAGCCGAATTGTTATTGATGGCTGCTAGTCCTTTATTTAATGGGAACACAGATATGGCAGGATTAAATGCTAAGGATGGAACTCCTTTGTTTAATCAGGTGTATGATGCTACTAAATGGAAAAGAGCTTCTGATGCTGCAAAAGAGGCAATAGATGTTGCTGAGGCTAATGGACATCAAATATTCTATAAAAGTGATGTTGGGTTCACGATTTCTCAAACTGCAAAAACCAAGCTAGATATTACTCAGGCAGTAACTGAGCGTTGGAATGACGAATTGATATGGGCAAATCCAAACAGTCGTACTTATGAATTACAACGACTTTGTATGATGCCTTTGGCTACTACTGTTAATCATTCTCAGGCGAGAAAAATATTCTCACCGACTTTAGAATCGGCAATGAATTTTTATACTAAAAATGGAGTGCCAATTGAAGAAGATAAGACCTTGACTTTTGGGGATATTACTGAATTAAGAGAAGCTACTGCAGCCGATAAATTCAATATAAAAGAAGGCTATAGAACCTCAGTTATAAATTTTGATCGTGAGCCTCGTTTTTATGCCGATTTAGGTTTTGATGGTGCTATTTTTTATAAATCATCTAGTGGATCTGATGAAACAAAAGAAGTGATACGAGCTAAATTTGCAGATTATGCAGGTAGTTCAGACGCTTTTGATTTTAACGTAACAGGTTATTATATTAAAAAACTCATCAATTGGGAGCAAACTTTTGGAGGGGGAACGATGTATAAAGATTATGCCTGGCCTGAATTGCGTTTGGCTGATTTGTATTTAATGTATGCCGAAGCGCTTAATGAAGCCGAAGGAACTGCAGCGACATCTGAGGTGTTGGAATATGTAGATGCTATTCGTACCCGTGCCGGATTAAATGGTGTTGTTGATTCCTGGACAAATTTTTCTAATAATCCAACTAAATATACAACTAAAGAAGGAATGCGTGAGATTATCCACAGAGAACGCAGTATTGAAATGGCCTTTGAGGGCAAAAATTATTGGGACATTAGACGTTGGAAAAAAGCAACTCAGGAGTTTAACGAACCAGTAAAGGGTTGGAATGTTTTTGGTGTTTCAGAGGCTAGTTATTATCAGATAGTAACATTAAGTCAACAACGTTTTGTAGCACCTAGAGATTATTTTTGGCCTATTGACGAAAGAACACTTATTCAAAATCCTAACTTGGTTCAAAATCTAGGTTGGTAATAATTATATAAAAAAATAAAATTATGAAACGATTTATAAAATCCTCTGCAAGGGTACTTCTACTGTCTTTGATAGCAGTTTTTGTAGGCTGTAGTGAAGATCAGGGGCCTCAGCCTTTGGAACACAATTCAAATCCACCGGCTGAAGTTACAAATATTGCCATTCAGAATTTACCGGGAAAAGTAAAACTAACCTACACTTTGCCTTCTGACGAAGATTTATTGTATGTGGTAGCACGATATAAACTGGAAAATGGAACAGCTATGGAAGTGAAAGCTTCTTATTATTCAAATTCTATGCTTTTAGAAGGTTTTACTGGGCAATCTACTAATGAAGTCAAAGTTTATGCAGTTAATAGAAGCGAAACCGAGTCTAAACCTGTTTCAGTTACGGTAGCTCCATTAAAAGCTCCAATTTTTGATATTTATGACTCATTAATTGCTCAGCCTGATTTTGGAGGTATTCGAATTACTGCTGATAACCCTACAAAAGAAGAAATAGGAATCTTAGTGATGCAAAAAAATATTCAAGGAGACTGGGTACCACTTCGTACCAGTATTTATACTTCGGTAGATGAGGTAAAACAAAGTTTAAGAGGCTTTGAACCTGTTGAGCAGGAGTTTGCCATTGTGGTTAGAGACAAATGGTTGAATTACACCGATACTTTGGTAACTAATATTGAGCCATTATTTGAACAGTTGATGCCTAAATCTGGTTTTGTTGGAGTTAAACTGCCTAATGATGCAAAAACAATAAATAATGCTTATCCAATTTCAAATTTATGGGATGGTCAGTTTTTAGAGTATTGGGGGTCCTACTTTACAGATAGAACTATTGATGTGGGAAATCATTTAGTGACTTTTGATGTAGGAAAAACAACTAAATTGAGTCGTTTAAGACTTTGGCAATTTTCAGAACCTATAGGTGGTCAAAGATTGTATTACTATTTAGGAGCCATGAAAAAATTCAGGATATGGGGTAGTAATACTTTAAACGACGGTACGCTGGATAGCAATTGGACTTTAATGGGCGAATATGAAATTAAAAAACCTTCTGGGCTGCCTTATGCACAAGAAAATAATGATGATCTTTTAGCAGCCAGAGATGGTGCCGATTATGAAGTTGCTTTAGATAAGCCTGCTGTTCGTTATTTGAGAATAGAATGTTTAGAAAACTGGATTGGTGGTAAATTTATGGCTGTTTCAGAAGTTCATGTATATGGTAATCCTAATTTTTAATATTAAATAAAAAGCAATGAAAAATTTAAGGAATATTTTAGTAACAGCTTTTGCTACAATTTTAATGGTACTTGTGTACTCATGTTCTAATAATGCAGATGATTATTTGAAGTTTACAGAAGGTGGTGCTATCTCATATACAGGTAAAATAGATTCATTAAAAATATTACCAGGTAGAGATAGAATAAAAATTGAAGGACTTATTATTTCAGATCCTAAGGTTTCTGAGTTGAGAATCTATTGGAATACTAAAAAAGATTCGGTTGTAATACCAATTAATAGAACTTCAGGAGTTGATGAGATCTCTTCTGTTGTAGAAAATCTTCCTGAAAACATTTACAATTTTGAAGTGAAGACTTTTGATGCTAAAGGGAATGGCTCTATTTCTCAGTATATTACGGCTCAAACTTATGGAACACGTTATCAGGCAAGTTTGACTGATAGAAAGATTGTTACTAGTAAATTATCAAGCAATTTCTCTCTTACAATTGATTTTGCTAGTATGGATTTAACTACTGGAGCATTTGCTACTGAAATCGTATATACTGATGGTTTAGATGTACAGCATACTATAACGGTTCCTGTTACTCAAAATCAGCTAGTGATACCAAATTATAAGGCAGGAAGCAAGTTTAAACAGCGTTCATTGTTTTTACCTGTTGAAACTTCTATAGATACTTTTTATACTGATTTTGTTTCAAAAGAACCTCAGGTTATCGATCTTACTTATTTGATTAAGAATAATAAGCGTCCGTTTGTGGCGGCTTCATTTTCAGGAAGATGGGGTACTTTAGCTGATTGGACAACTAATGATGCCTGTAAAAACCATGGTGGTTATGGTGGTATCGATTTTGGATGTTGTGGTAATCCTCCTGCTACAATAAATCTGGAATCAGGTTGGGGCGCTCCGGTAATTACTAATGGTAAAATATACCAAACGATAACATTAGAAGCCGGAACCTATATTTTTAGTGCTCCTATGTTAGCATCTGGTAGTGGTATTAATAGTGGTTACACTCTGTCTGATTATGTTTACTTAGCGGTTGCAAAGGGAAATATATTGCCTGATTCAAGTGGTGGAACTCTAGAAACTAATCCAGCAACCTTAGGATTTAAAAGAATAGTAAATTCTATGAATTCGGAAAGTGCAGTGATTACATTTACCATTGCACAATCAGAGCAAATAACATTAGGGATTTCAACTACACAAGGAAATCAAAGATATGGCCATTTTTTATCTTTCAGTTTATTTAAAAAGAATAATTAATTTATTAGGGTAGTTTAAAAAAAAAAGCAGTGCAATAACAAAAGTTATAGTGCTGCTTTTTATAAACTGTTTGTGGATAAATAAGTTCATTTCAGTATTGGACTATAAGTCTTTTTGAAGTAATAGTTCTAAATTAGTTTTTTAAAAGAGGTTATTCTAGTAATTAAGATAGCCTCTTTTTGTTTTTAAAGTTGCTTTTAAAGACAAGCATAGGAGGGTTTTACTTAATTGATTCGGTCGTGGCCCCACTGTTTTTATAGCATATTAAAGTTATATTGATTTACCCCTTCTTTATTGTTGTAATTACCCCCTCTTGACTTATAGTGTTCTTTTAGTTTTGTAATTGAATTTTAGTGTTTAAAGTATTCAAATAGCAGCTTTATGAAATTTAAGTTTTTGGTTTTAGGAATTGTGTCCTCTGTGGTTTTTGGTTTTGTTGTAAAAGAAAAACAAGCTTACCAATACAAAGGCTACCATTTAGTTTGGAGTGATGAATTTAATATTGATGGTGTGCCAAGTGAGAAAAACTGGAACTATGAAAGCGGTTTTGTTCGCAATAATGAAGACCAATGGTACCAAAGAGAAAATGCCTACTGTAAAGATGGATTTTTAATTATTGAAGCCAAAAAGGAGAATAAAGCCAATCCTCATTTTGTTTCAAAGAATCACCGTGATTGGGCTCAAAAAAGAGATTCTATCAGGATTACTTCTTCCTGTTTAATTACCCGGGGGAAACATTCCTGGCAATATGGCCGATTTGAAATGCGGGCTAAAATTCCGGTAGCTAAAGGAATGTGGCCGGCATTTTGGACTTTGGGCATAAAAGGCAATTGGCCTGCAAATGGTGAGATTGATATCATGGAATATTACAGAGGGAAAATATTGGCCAATGTAGCCTGGAAGTCGGATAAGTCGGATACTGAGTGGGATAGTGCAACTCAAATGTTGAGCGATTTTAAGAAAGCCAATTGGGCCGACGAATTTCATGTGTGGAGAATGGACTGGGATGCAAATTTCATCAGGTTGTATGTTGATAATCAATTGCTAAATGAAACAAAGATTAGTGATGCTATGCAAGGAAAAAATCAAAAGATACATCCTTTTAGACAACCTCATTATTTATTAGTGAATCTGGCTGTGGGCGGAGATCAGGGTGGTGAATTTACCGCTGCCGGTTTTCCGTCAAAATATATAATTGATTACGTAAGGGTTTATCAAAAGAAATAGTAAGATGAAATTAATTTATTTAATAATATGCTTTAGTCTTACAACTGCTACCGTTTTTAGTCAGAACGATTCTTTCATTCCGGGAAAACAATGGAAAGACACTAATGGTGTGCATATCAATGCTCATGGTGGTGGTGTTACTTTTGTTGATGGAGTTTATTATTGGTATGGAGAGTATAAAACTGCTGGTCGTGGTGGAAATACATCTTTGCAAGGGGTAAGTTGTTATTCGTCAAAAGATTTATACAACTGGACTAATGAAGGAATTGTTTTGAGAGTTGAAACTAATCCTAATTCTGAGATAACAAAAGGCTGTATTATAGAACGTCCAAAAGTAGTTTTCAATAAAAAGACAGGTAAGTATGTGATGTGGTTTCATCTAGAGTTAAAAGGACAAGGTTATGATGCTGCTAAAGCGGCTGTAGCAGTGAGTGATAATCCAAGAGGACCTTTTGTATTTAAAAAATCATACCGACCAAACAAAGGAGTTTGGCCAATGAATTTTGAAGATAGATTCAAATCAGCATTAATTGGTGAGAATAAATTAAAATCTTGGACTCCCGAATGGTTGACGGCAGTAAAAAACGGAATGTTGGTTCGCAGGGATTTCGAAAAAGGACAAATGTCCAGAGATATGACTGTGTATGTTGATGACAACGATAAGGGGTATTTAATACACGCTTCAGAAGATAATTTGACACTTCACATATCAGAACTTACAGATGATTATTTAGATTTTACAGAAAAATGGACAAGAGTAGCACCCGCAGGTCATAATGAAGCGCCTGCCATTTTTAAAAAAGACGGTATTTATTATATGATTACTTCGGGTTGTACCGGTTGGGATCCTAATGAGGCGCGTTCATTCAGTTCCAAATCAATTTGGGGACCTTGGGAATCTCTCGGAAATCCGTGCGTTGGAAAAGGGGCGGAGCTCACATTTCATTCGCAGAGTACTTATATTCTGCCTGTTCAAGGAAAAAAAGATCAATTCATATTTATGGCCGATCGATGGAAACCGGATAACCCAATTGATGGAAGTTATGTTTGGTTACCTATAAAGTTTGATAAGGAAAAACCAGTTTTAAATTGGTTTGAAAGTTGGAGTTTAGATGTTTTTTAGAAAAAAATAAAATTAAAATAGATGAAAAAAAGTATTGATTTATTTCTGATGTTACTATTTGTTATTTGTTCTTGCTCTTCGGGAAGTTCTTCGGAAGTTGCTGAGGTAGAAGAACCAGATAATGTGGGGCAGTTGGCTACTTTGAAAACCAATGAAGCCGAAGAAATTGCAGCCAAGCAAGCTGTAATTTGGGGCATGCTTGAAGATAATGGAGGAAGCAGTGTAGTTGAACGAGGTGTGTGTTATGGAACAACTGCAAATCCTAATTATGAAGGGACAAAAAAATTAGCAAGTGTTACTAAAGGTTCTGGAGAGTTTAAAGTAGAGCTGACTAATCTGGAAGGAAGCACGGTTTATTATGCAAGAGCTTATGTGGTAAACAAAAAAGGAGTGGCTTATGGCAATCAGGTGAGTTTTAAAACTGCTGATTTAGCTTCGCCTTTATTGGTTTTGGGAACTATAAAAGTAGCTGGTGCACAAGATTTATTTTTGGATGTAATCTTAAAAGAACACGGCGATTTAGCAATCCAGGAAATAGGTTTGGTTTACAATACAGCTACAAAACCAACTATAACTGATAACAAAATAGCCAGAAGCAAGGTAGAAGACAAATTCAAAGAGCGTATTCGTAATTTAAAACCAGAAACTTTGTATTATGTAAGACCTTATGCGGTAACGCCGGGCGGAGTTTTATATGGTGAAGAATTTGTAATAAGTACTATTAAAAAAGGGAATTTTACCTATTCGTTTAATCAAAATGGAGCCGATGCTGCAACGGTTACCAGAATAAAAGCGGCATTTGATTTGGCAACAACTTATTACAATAATTTTACTTCAATTGTAAAACATGTGACGGTAAATTATTCGCCGGGAACACTTACTGCCGATGCCAATTTTTCGGGTTGGATTAATATGGGAGCCAATGCTTCTTATCAAAAGGCTGGAACTGCAATGCACGAAATGGCGCATGCAGTGGGAGTGGGGCAACATTCAAAATATACTGAATTAATGAAAGGCACTTGGCAAGGAAAACGAGCCAACGAAATCTTGCAAATGATGACAAATGACCCTGCTGCTTTGGTAAAAGGAGATGGGATGCACTTTTGGCCTTACGGTGTTAATGGAGCGCATGAGGATGACGGAAGTGATTTTCTTTACATCATGAATGCTTTAATATTGCAAGGCATGAAAGCTGATGGATTGCCTAGTAATTAAGATTAAATAAAGATGTTGTAAGCGAAGCATGAATGGAGTAATTCATTTATGCTTTGTTTTTATCTAGTAGATTCTTTTGAAAAAAGGGAGAACTGCTGTTGAAAATTTAATTAAAGGTATGGTTTTGAATTTCATGCTTTTTGAAAAACCAAATGAACAAATTATAATTTTTAGGAACCAAAAAAAACTTACTATGAAGCACATTTTTACATTATTGATTGTTGTTTTTTCTGCAACATTATCGGCGCAGACAGAACAAAACCATATTCCTGTTTCAAAATCAATTGTTGGAATTTGGCGGCTAATAGACGAAAGAACACTTGCTAATGGCGAATCTATAAGAATAGTAACAGGAGACTACAAAGTAATTAATGCTGATGGCACCTATTACACGTTTGTAACTTGGCCTAATGAAACAACAATTGCACAATATGGATCTTACGAAATAGAATCAGATAGCACATTAGTGGAGCACATCATAGAGTATGTACTACACCCTCGTTTAAGTGGAAAAGATTCACCCATCAAATACAGCCTTATTGATGAAAATACGATGATTATGGCTTGGAGTTATAATCTTGATGGTAATGTCTGGATGAATGAAAAATGGATACGTTTGCCTTTGGCTGTTCCAACAAGAGCCAGCGGTGTAAAGTTTCTGCATCCTGGGCCTCAAAAGCGGTAATTGTGATGTCTTTGAGGTCTAATAAAAAACACTAACCCAAACAATATGGTAAAAAAATATTTGTTGATTTTAACCATTTTACTAACGTCCATATTAAATGCTCAAGATTTAGTATTTGTAAAATTTCCTAATCAAAAATGTTATCATAATGAAAATTTACCTTATTATAATATTGATAATGATAGCCTAGCAGTAAGAGGATATGATTTGACGGAATATTTTATTAATAACAAGGCATCAAAAGGTTTAAGTGGATACCAGTATAAATATGATGGAATAAAATGTTTCTTTTTAAATGAAAAGAACAAATTAATTTTTATCGATAATCCAGAGAAATATTAGCCCCAATTTGGAGGTTATTGTGCAAGTAGAATGGCATCTGGAACCGATGGTGGACTTCCTGGTAGAGAATCTGTTAGTCTAGGTATATTATGATTACTGACAATAAACTATATTTATTTAGCTACAAAAGTGAGCTGTATTTTAACCTTTGGAAACAGAATAAAAAGGAGAATTTGGAAAAAGCAAATAGAACATGGGTAGCAATCAATCAAAAAAAAATAAGAGTCCATTAATGTAGTCAAGTTAAATATTTATAGATTTATAGATATAAGTTGTTAAACTTATCAAGCAGCAGAACATAAATGGAGTTGTTTTATTCGAAAGAAAAAATTGGCTACATTTATGCTTTGTTTTTTTATCTAGTGGCTAATTTTAAAAACTGGTGGGTACTGGTATACAATAATAGAGTTTATTTCTATTTTTGTTTTCACAACCAATGAACAAAAAATAAACCACTTTGTATGTCAACTTCTGAAAATAATTTATCTCATTTAGAATCTGCTGTTACTGATTTTTACGAATTAACGAATAAAAACGGGGCACAGCTTAAAGTAATTCCTTTTGGAGCTACCCTTACAGCATTGAAGATTCCGTTGAAAAATGGTGAACTTGTCGATGTGGTTTTAGGATTTGATACTGTTGAAGGTTACAAAAAATCATTCCAATTAGATGGTTCTCCTTATATGGGAGCTACTGTGGGGCGTTATGCAGGGAGAATTAACGAAGGGAAATTTGAATTAAATGGTAAAAATTACCAATTGAATATCAATAATAGCGCTAATTCTTTACACGGTGGAATAGAAAATTTCAGTAAAAAAACATGGAATGTTGACGCGGTAACAACTGGCGAAAATCCATCGATTGCGTTGAGTTATCTTAGTGCAGCTAACGAGGAGAACTACCCGGGAGAACTTTCCGTAAGTTTGACTTATACTTTGTCTGAGGAAAACGAATTAATTATCGAATACAAAGCAACTACTACCGAAGATACCATTATCAATTTAACGCATCACAGTTATTTTAATCTGGACGGACATCAATCGGATGTTTCTGGTCAGGATTTAATTGTTCATGCACAAAAAGTAGTGGAAACCAGAGAAGATAATATTCCTACAGGAAACTTTCTGGAAGTGGCTAATACGGTATTCGATTATAGAACGGCAAAAAAATGTCCTGCAACCATCGACAACACTTTTGTAGTGGAAAATAACAACCAAGTGAAAGCTACTCTTTTTAGTCCTGCGACTAATTTAAAAATGGATGTGTACACGGATCAACCTGGAGTTCATATCTATGTGGGTGGAAATTGTGGTTCGGATTTAAAAGGAAAAGAAAATACAACTTATCACGCTTTAAGCGGAATTTGTTTTGAAACCCAAAATTTCCCAGATGCTCCTAATCACACTCATTTTCCAAGTGCTGTTTTGAAGAAAGATGACGTTTACAAGCATAAAACAACTTATAAATTCGAATCACTATAAAGAGTGAATTTACAATAAAAATAAATTTAATACTACTTCAATTTCTAACCAATGAATGACATTTTAATTAATAAAACAACTAGCTATTTTAAGGAAACTTTTGGTTCTGAGCCAACAAGAATAGTGCTTTCTCCAGGGAGAATCAACATCATCGGAGAACATATCGATTACAATGATGGTTATGTTTTGCCTGCTGCTATCGACAAGATTATTTGTTTTGCTTTCGAAAAAAACAATACAAATACGTCCAGAGTAATTGCTTTAGACCTGAATGATGAGTTTGAAATTGATGTTACGGCTGAGGTAAAATTAGACGATAATGATTGGACTAATTACATCAGAGGAGTGATTAATCAATTAAAAATTAACGGATTTCAATTGGAAGGCGTAAATTGCGTTTTCAGTAGTAACATTCCTGTGGGTTCTGGACTGTCTTCTTCTGCGGCTTTAGAATGTGGATTCTTATTTGGAATGAACGATTTATTCAATTTGAATATCAAACCAATTGACATTGCGTTGCTAGGTCAAAAAGCCGAGCATTGGGTGGGAATCAAATGCGGAATTATGGATCAGTTTTCTAGCGTAATGGGACTAGAAGATAAAGTAATCAAAATAGATTGTCGTACTTTAGAATATACCTATCACGATGCTGATTTTAGCGATTATTCATTGATTTTGTTTGATTCGAATGTAAAGCATTCGTTGATGACTTCGGCGTATAACGAAAGAAGACAGCAATGTGAAGAAGGAATTGCAATTGTAAAAGCAAATTTCCCTGAGATAAAAAGTTTTAGAGATTGTACTGAACAAACGATAATTGATTTGAAAGACAAAATGAGTCACGACGTTTTTAGACGTTCCCTTTTTGTGGTAAAAGAAATCAACCGCGTGATTCAGGCTTGTGAGGCATTAGACAACGGAAAAATCGAATTGTTAGGCGAACTAA
This sequence comes from Flavobacterium zubiriense, assembly GCF_041729725.1. Classification (NCBI taxonomy): domain Bacteria; kingdom Pseudomonadati; phylum Bacteroidota; class Flavobacteriia; order Flavobacteriales; family Flavobacteriaceae; genus Flavobacterium; species Flavobacterium zubiriense. Next base: position 16,565 of record NZ_JBCFQL010000012.1, read on the forward strand.
TGTTTGCCACTCACGAAGGATTGTCAAAAGATTACGAAGTAAGCTGCGAAGAGCTGGATTTATTAGTAGATTTGGCAAAAGAAGAAACTGCAGTTATTGGTTCCCGATTAATGGGAGGCGGTTTTGGTGGTTGCACGATCAATCTGGTTAAAAAAGGACAAGAACAAAAAATTAAAGATAAATTTTCTAAATTATACAACGAAGCTTTCGGAATCGAATTGAAAATATATGACGTTAAAATAAGTAACGGAACATCACTATACACTAAATAATGACTATGAGAAAGTTTGACATCAACGAAGATCCACATAGAAGATACAATCCTTTAATTAACGAATGGGTTTTAGTTTCACCGCACCGTTCCAAAAGACCTTGGCAAGGACAAAAAGAAGCAGTAAATACTGTTGCTTTACCAGAATATGATCCGGAATGTTATTTATGTGCTGGAAATGTTCGTATGAATGGTGAAAAAAATCCAGATTACAAAGGTAGTTTTGTTTTCGAAAATGACTTTGCTGCGCTTAAACAAGAACCAATTGATTTTGGTGGAAACGAAGAAGGAAGTTTCTTCAAGGCACAACCAGAAAGAGGAATTTCGAGAGTGGTTTGTTTTTCACCAAGACATGATTTGACTTTGCCAGAAATGGATGTGGATGGTATTGTAAATATTATTCAAACTTGGCAAAGAGAGTATACTGATTTGGGAGCTATTGATTACATCAATCACGTGCAAATTTTTGAAAATAAAGGAAGTGTAATGGGATGTAGTAATCCGCATCCACACGGACAAATATGGGCGCAATCTTCTTTACCAACACAGGTTCAAAAAACGCAAGATAACTTGAAAGCGTATTTCGATAAAAACGGAACAAACTTGTTGCAGGATTATTTAAAAGAAGAATTAAAAGTAAAAGAACGCGTAGTTGTTGAAAACGATCATTTTGCTGCAATCGTTCCTTTTTGGGCAATCTGGCCTTTTGAAACCATGATAGTAAGCAAACGTCATATTACTAAAATCACTGATTTTACCGAAGATGAGGTAGCTGCATTTGCTGTTATTTTGAAACAACTAACCACAAAATACGACAACCTTTTCGAAACATCATTTCCTTATTCTTCAGGAATTCACCAGGCTCCAACAGATGGTGAAGAGCACCCAGAATGGCAATTTCACATGCATTTTTATCCACCATTGTTGCGTTCGGCTTCAGTGAAAAAATTCATGGTAGGTTATGAAATGATGGGAGAATCGCAAAGAGATATTACACCAGAGAAAAGTGCAGAAATGTTGAGAAACTTATCTGAGGTACATTACAAACAAAAATAACTAAACTGATATTTAAAAAAACAAATCATGAAAATACTTGTTACGGGAGGTTTAGGTTTCATAGGTTCGCATACAGTAGTCGAATTGCAAAATGAAGGTTTTGAGGTAGTTGTTATTGATAATTTATCCAATTCATCGGAAGATGTTTTAAAAGGAATTGAAGCTATAACAGGGAAAAAACCACTTTTTGAAAAACTGGATTTAAGAGAGAAATCGGTAGTTCAGGATTTTTTCAAACGCCATTCAGATGTAAATGGAGTAATTCATTTTGCGGCTTCAAAGGCAGTAGGAGAGAGTGTTGGAAACCCTTTGTTGTATTACGAAAACAACATTAATTCCTTAGTATATTTACTTCAGGAATTAGAGAAAAAAGAAAGCGCTAACTTTATTTTTAGTTCTTCTTGTACGGTTTATGGTCAAGCCGAAACCATGCCTATCAATGAAAATTCAGCGGTTCAAACTGCCATGTCTCCTTATGGAAATACCAAACAAATAGGTGAAGAAATCATCACAGATGTGGCTAAAATAAGTGGTATTAATGCTATTTTATTGCGTTATTTTAATCCAATTGGAGCACATCCATCAGTTGAAATTGGCGAATTGCCAATAGGCGTTCCACAAAATTTAGTGCCATTTATCACTCAAACCGGAATTGGATTGCGTAAAGAATTACTGGTTTATGGTAATGATTATCCAACGTCTGACGGGACTTGTGTTCGCGATTACATTCATGTTGTGGATTTGGCCAAAGCGCACGTGATTGCTTTACAACGATTGGTGAATAAAAAGAACGAAGAAAAAGTAGAAACTTTCAATTTGGGAACAGGAGTAGGAAGTACAGTACTAGAAGTGATTCATGCTTTCGAAAAAGCAAGTGGTCAAAAATTAGCGTACCGAATTGTGGACAGAAGAGAAGGTGATATTACTTCGGCTTATGCCAATACGGACAAAGCTAATAAAGTACTGGGCTGGAAAACCCAATTAACCCTGGAACAAGCAATGGAAAGCGCTTGGAAATGGGAACAAAAAATAAGAAGCTAAGCGCTGTTAAACCAAATAATAATTTTAAATAAGAATCTATGAGCTCAAGTCTCGAATTTGCAGATTATGCAGTATTCATCATCTACTTTTTAGTAGTCTCCATCTACGGATATATTATCTATCGCAAACGCGAAAAAAACGAACACGATGCTAAGGCGTATTTCTTAGCAGAAGGAACTTTAACCTGGTGGGCTATTGGAGCTTCACTTATCGCTTCTAATATTTCTGCGGAGCAGTTTATTGGAATGAGTGGAGAAGGTTTCTTCTTAGGGATTGCTGTTGCCGCTTACGAGTGGGTTGCTGCAATTGCATTAATTATAGTAGCAGTTTGGTTTATTCCTGTTTATTTGAAAAACAAGATTTACACCATGCCTCAGTTCTTAAAAACACGTTACAACGATTCAACGGCTTTGATTATGGCTGTTTTCTGGTTGTTTTTGTATGTTTTTGTGAATTTAACTTCCATTTTATATTTAGGAGCAGTTGCTATTAACGGATTAGCAGGAGGAGAATACCTTCATGTTATTATGTTAGGATTAGCTGTTTTTGCTTTGATTATCTCTCTTGGAGGTATGAAAGTAGTGGCTTATACCGATGTTATTCAGGTGGCGGTATTGATTATTGGAGGTTTAGTAACTTCTTATATCGCTTTGACTACAGTGGGAGAATATTTTGGTGTTGGAAAAGATGCTATTGCAGGATTTAATGTCTTGATGGAAAAAGCACCAGAACATTTCAAAATGATTATTCCAAGACCAACAGCTACTTCTACACAATTAGAAATTGATAAATACCTTACTTTTCCGGGGATGATGTCATATTTAGCAGGTATCTGGATTATCAATTTGAACTATTGGGGATGTAACCAATACATCACGCAAAGAGCTTTAGGAGCTGATTTACAAACGGCTCGTACAGGGATTTTGTTTGCAGGTATATTGAAATTATTAATGCCTGTAATTGTAATGTTGCCTGGTATTGCAGCTTATGTTTTATACGAAGGAGGACACTTACCTCAATTAGTAGGAGGAAAAGACGGCGCTTATTCAGCAATGTTGACTTTCTTGCCAACAGGATTAAAAGGATTATCAGTTGCGGCTTTGACTGCTGCTATTGTGGCTTCGTTAGCTGGTAAAGTAAATAGTATTTCTACCATTTATACTTTAGACGTTCATAAAAAATACATTCAAAAAAATGCTTCCGACAGCGCTCAGGTAAATATTGGTCGTTATGCCGTTTTTGCTTCCATGGTTCTTGCCGTATTGTTTACTTGGAATGATGTTTTAGGAATTGGTGGCGTTGGAGGATTTACTTATATCCAAAAATACACAGGATTTATTAGCCCCGGAGTTTTTGCTATGTTCTTTTTAGGGATGTTCTGGAAAAGAACTACAGGAACAGCTGCTATTGTGGGTGTAATTGCAGGTTTCTTATTATCGGTTTTATTCAATGAGTTTGCACCAGCGATGTTTGGAAACGAAACGTTATTGTACACAGCTTGGCCAAATGGTAAAGGTGGTTTCGAAATTCCATTCCACATTTGTATGGGATTGTCATTTGTATTTACAATGTTATTGATGATTGGAATCAGTTTTGCTGGACCAAAAGTAAATCCAAAAGCATTCGAATTGGATACTGAAATGTTTAAGGTAAAACCTCAAACTACAGTATTAATTATCATTACATTATTAATTATCGCTGCTTTGTACGTGAAGTTCTGGTAAGATTAAAAATAATAGTTTTAAAGGTAAAAATGTGGAATCGAATTCGTTTGATTTCACATTTTTTTATGATTGAAATAGAGTTTTTTTAAAATGTATTGTTTTGACATTCTTTGTGGGTACAGGTAAGTGCCTGCGCTAACGATTGTGGTGGGGTCAAACTGAGCGATCGGGCTTTTTCAATTGCGTTTGGCTTTAGCCAGATGACTGGATTATGCAAAACAAAAAAGCTTTAGCCAAATCTTTATTTAGATTTCGGCTAAAGCCTATTGAATATTTTAATTTTAAAACGGGTTAAAACCCGTTTCTATTGATTCTTGTAAAGGCTTACAAGCCATTTCTACTGATTCTTATAAAGTCACAGCTAGCGTAACACTTGTATACACAATCCTTTAATAGTTGTTTTTTTACGGGTACAAGCGGCATGCTTGTGCTATCGGAATTAGGAAATGGTATTATTGGACTTTTATTTTAATCGACTCATAACTATTTGAATTTGAACCTATCAATCCATAAACTGTCTCTCCTTTTTTGATTGTTCTTCCATTAAGATCAAATTGCATTAATTCATTTTTAAAATTTTTATTTGCTGAACTTGCTGCAATCATATTTCCTCCAGCTAAACCAGGACCAACTACAAGTCCTATTGGAGTGGAACTCGTTTGCTCTCCATTTGAGCCAGTTGTATATAAATTCATCGGAGTTAATAGTAAGTACCATAGATAGGAAGCTGGACTCTGTTTAATTGTTTTGAATAATTTTTCTGTCTCAATTAAACTAACCTCATTACCATTTTCATAAGAAAATCTAATATCTTTTCCAAAAACTATTTCTTTTTCAGAATTATTGGTGAGTTTAACAGCTATGAGCTTAATATTATTTTTAGTTTCTTTCTTCTTATATTTTTTTTCTAATAAATCATATTTGTATTCTAGTACAATATTATTTTCAATGCTTTTTGACACATAGTTTATTGTTTCAGGATTTATTTTTTTGTATCCCGAAGCACAAGAATTTAAAAACATTGTGAAAATTAAAAGTGAACTAATTTTAATCATTTTTCTCATTATACTATTTGTTTTAAGTTTTATTTTTATACTTGTTTGAGTTTGCACTAAGCTGCACATTCTTAAGACCAACCTTCTCCCATAGATCCAAAAATCACTGGGATCATCCAAGGAGATTTAACTTTTCAAATATATTCTTTTTTTCTTACAAACAAAATTATTTGTAAAATAATGCACAGTGTCTTTTTTCAAAACAAAAAGGGCTTACTATCCGCCCGTAGTTTGTGCTTTTTGTAATTAATCTTTTTTATTTATTCTAAAAAAACTGGTATTAAGTACCTCTATTATTAGTACGAAGTAGTAGGCCTATTGGTTCGAAGTACAAATACTATTGGTATTAAGTACCTCTGTTATTAGTACGAAGTAGTAATTCTATTGGTTCGAAGTACGAATACTATTGGTATTAAGTACCTCTGTTATTAGTACGAAGTAGTAGGTCTATTGGTTCGAAGTACAAATACTATTAGTATTAAGTACCTCTGTTATTAGTACGAAGTAGTAGGTCTATTAGTTCGACCTACTAATACTATTGGTTCGACCTACTAATACTATTCGTACTTCGAACCAATAAAGCATGTACTAAACACCACTATTGATAGCAAACAATAAAAAAATCGCCTCTTTTATTGCTAAAAGAGGCGATTGTAGGTTTCCAGAACCCTTTTAGGGTTTAAGACCCCGAAAGCGTTGGTTACAATAATCTATTATTTTTTGGCCGCATCAATCAGTTGCTGGATGCTGTCCCAGTTGTAGTAATGAAAGGTCATGCCGTTGCTCATGGCTACAAAAAGTCCGTTTTTATAAGCTCCACCTAAGTTAACATTAGTTACATCGGCGCCATCACATTCTACGGTTGAAGTTGGAATTTCGGCTAATAATGAATATTCATTTGGATTTCCATTGGCTCCTTCTCTTGGATAGACCATAAAGGTATTGGCTTGCTGGTTGGACACCAAAATATAGCCTTCGGTAGCCGATTTTTTGTAAATAGCGATTCCTTCGTTATCGGATTTAAAGTCTTTTTGACCAAAAAGAGCTAATTCAGTATCGTTTTTAGCGGCTGGATCAGCAAGATATTTTCGGATTCCAAATTGCTCATCGCAGTATAAAATAGTTCCTAACTCATTATCCACAGCAATGGCTTCAATTTCTTTTCTGCCGCTGTAGTTTCCAAATTTACGCACCACTGTTGCTCCTACTTTTCCGTTGCCCGCATCGGTCAATTCGTACTGCCATAAATAACCGTTAGTAGGCCCTTCTTTTCGACCCACAACAGCAAATATTTTTTGGTCGCTTGGGCGAGTGTACAAGGCAATTCCCATAGGGCCGCGCATTGCTTCACCTTCAAAAACAGGAATTCCACCATTATCAATAGGTACTAAATCCGGCAGACTAAACACACGAATACTATTAGTTTCACGCTCGGTGGTAACAGCTACGTCCATTTTTTTACCATTAATTACTAATCCGTAAGCAATATCTACATTATTAGGTCTTTGCAAAGAGATTGATTTTTTGATGATTTTTCCTTGCAAATCAAAGGCATACAATCCGCCATTGGTATCTTTGTCTGTACCAATAATAATGCTTTTTGTAGCATCTGCAGGGTTAATCCAGATTGCAGGATCATCAGTATCATGAGGCAAGGCTTGTGTAACCACAGCTGGTTGTAAAGCATCTTTTCTAACGGCTGCCAACTTGCTTCCGCATGAGGCAACGGTTACTCCTAAAAGTACTATGGCGATAAATTTGATTTTCATTTTTATTTTGTTTTTTTAATTGTGGTGGTGTGAATTATTTTTCCGTTTACATCTACTACTTGTGCCAATAAATTCAAATCGTTTAAGGAGAAAGTCATAAAACCAGCTGTTTGTGCAGCAAATAGAGTTCCTTCTCTGCTTCCAGTAGGACGGACTTCGCAAGCTGTACCCGACAAAAACTGGGTAGTATAACGTCCTTTTGGTTTTATAATTTGCAAGTCGTGTTCGTGTCCGCAGAAATAAGCATCCACTTTATATTTATCAAACATTGCAGCAAATTTATTTTCAAAACCCTTCGTATCAGGACTGTCTTTTCGTTTTCCTCCAGTGTATAATGGATGGTGTCCTACTACAATTTTCCACTTGATGGATTTATCAGTGGTAGCTAATTCTTTTTCAATCCATTTTTTTTGAGCAGTGGTATCCTGAGCAATAATGTTCTCATACATATCCGAACCCTTTTCATGGTAACTATCAATAAATGGCGAAGTATCCATCACGACCATCAATACTTTATTTCCATCTTTCAATTCGAAAGTTTTAGAAAAATATGCAGATGGCATGTGCCAGCGGCGGCTGAGTTTAGAATAATCAATCTGAGCCTGAATGTTGCCCCGATAATCATGATTTCCTAAGGCTACATACCATGGATCTTGCAAATTATAATGGGTATAGATACTTTCAAAGGAAGCAATCCAGGAATAATCCTGAGTACTTTGTACGCCATTAGGATAGAAATTATCGCCTACTGCAACCACAAAATCAGATTCGATGGTAGCAGCTGCTTTCCCCATTTGTTGCGCTACTTCTTTTTGGAAAAACTGTCCGTAACGACCAAAATCGCCTATCAATAAGAAATTTAAACTCTTACTTAAAGTTTGCAATTCCGGAATGTATCCGCCCTGATATCCTGAAAGTTCTCTTTCTTCTTGTGATTGTGCTGTTGCAATGACACAAAGCAGTACAAAGAAGACACTATAAATTTTATTTTTCATCCTTTTCTTAAACGAAAAAGTGACAGGATTAAATAATCCTGTCAGCTTTATTCTAAATTATTATGTTAGTTCTAAAAGTCAAATTTCAAACCAAAGTTAAAACGTGCCTGATAGTATTCTACTTGTTTTGTATTTGCTTCAACACCTTGGTAATAACGTAACGGTTGATTGGTTAAGTTATTGGCTTCTGCAAAAAGACGAATGTTTGGGGTAATTTTGTAAGCAGCATTCGCGTCTAAGAAAAATTGTTTGTCATAATAGCTATCTTGATAATCATCAGCTCCTAATTCATCTAAATAATCAGCAGCAAAATTAGTAGAAACTCTAGCAGAGAAACGTTTGTTTTCCCAAGACAATGAACCATTAAACATGTGTGGTGCTGTTCCTGGAAGACTAATGTTTTCTCTTTCGTTTCCATCCTCGTCAGCAATTCCTTTGGCTTCAGATTTGGTATAAGTATAGTTCAAATATACTCCAAATCCTTTTAAAAATTTACTTTCAAAGAAATCCAATTGGCGTTGTAACGCTACTTCAAATCCGTAAACATCTACGCTTTTTCCGTTTCTAGATTGTACAAATGACCAGTTTTCACCCGTTGGGATTGGATTGCTTTGATCTGGAAAATCAGTAGCAAACTTAGCCGTTGTGTATTGGTTATCGCTATAATTGTAGATAAAGTCATTTAATCTTTTGTAGAAAACACCTCCAGAAATCAAACCTACTGACTTGAAATAATTCTCAGCCATGAAATCATAATTATAAGAATAAGTCACATCAAGATCTGGATTTCCAGCAGTAATTTCCATATCGGCAGCAATGTTATTTACAAACGGAGCTAAAGCATAATAATTAGGTCTTGCTAAAGCTGTAGTTGCCGCTGCTCTTAAAATCAAATCTTTAGTAGCATTGTATTGTAATGTAACACTTGGTAAAACATTCGTATAGGTATTAGTTGTAGTAATTTCGCCTTCTAGTTCTTCTTCGTCTAGAACACGGTTTCCTGTATAATCGATATGAGTCGTCTCGGAACGGAAACCTAATACCATTGATAATTTATCATTAAAATCCTGATCCCATCTTACATAAGCAGCATAAATATTTTCTTTAGCATTATAATTTACTGCTAAGAATTCTGACGGATCAGATTCTTTGTCAAATAATGAGGCATTGTTCAAATCTAGATTTCCTAAATAATTAGCTGAAGCAAAAGTTCCTGCCACATATTTATCACCCGGATTGTATCCTTTTCCATCAAAAAAACTTGTTGGAACACCAGATAACAAATCCATATTAGCATTTGTTGGTTCGTAAGAGAAGAAATTGTTGTTTCTCATTTTTTCTTTCATTCTTAACCTTAAACCTGTTCTAAATCTTCCTTTTTCACTCGGAATAATAGTAAAAGGCACACGAATATTTATTTTTGCTCCAAATTCACTTTCTGAGGTATCATCAGTGTTTTCAGATGCTGAATCAAATTCTAAATCATTTAAGGTTTCGCCAGTTGCAGTTACCAATGGAAATTTATTTTCTGAAAAATCCTGAAAAATATCTAAACCTTTTTGACGGTATTCGATATAACGCTCGCCTGGACGGTGTTCTCTGGCTTTAGAATAATTAGTAGACCAATCTAAATCTAATTTAGAATTGATTAAATGCTCTCCACGAAGGGAATAATTTTGCACTCGTTGATCTTCCAATCTTCTGCTTTTATTTCGATTATTATCAATTCCACCTTTAGTTTGACGTCTTGCACGGCCTTCAAATCCTACAATGTTTTCTCCGTCATAAATGGCTTCAATATCATCATAAGTAGTTCTATAACGATTTTCTCTATCGTCTCTCCAATTGTAAATTGCATTGGCAAAAATGGTATTGTTTTCATTAAATTTATAATCTAAAGCAACCGATCCACTTCTACGAATACGTTGTACATCATATCTTCTTATTTCTGCGGCTTGTATAAATTCGTTTCCAAATTCATCTTTTGCCCATTCATTTTCTACGTTATCCGATCCGTAATCTACATTATTATAAGAACCACTTACCACAGCTCCTAATTTATCATTAAAATAACGATTTCCGTAAACAAAACCAGCAGTATAAGATGCTTTTTCACGAATAGGTAAATAACCTCCTGCTACAGTAGCCGAAATACGCTCCCCATTAGGAGTGGCTCTAGTCACTAAATTTACAGAACCACCAATAGCATCCGCATCCATATCTGAAGTTAGGGTTTTATTTACTTCGATAGTCGAAATCATATCTGATGGAATTAAATCCATTTGCACATTTCTGTTGTCTCCCTCAGCAGATGGAATTCGGTCTCCATTTAAAGTTACTGAGTTTAATGATGGTGCTAAACCTCTAATGATAATGTTTCTAGCTTCTCCTTGGTCATTTTGCATCGTAACACCTGGAACACGCTTCAAAGCGTCACCAATATTAGCATCTGGAAAACGTCCAACTTGATCAGAAGAAATTACGTTTCCAATATTTTTATTGTGTTTTTGTTGACTTAAGGCTTTTGCTTGACCTTTTAAGATATCACCCACAACTACTTCATTCAATTCTGTTCCTGAAGCTTTTAAAGAAAAATTTTGAACCGCATTTACTCCTTGATTTACAGTAACTGTAGCAGAACCTGCAGCATATCCTATGTAAGATACTTTAACAGTATATGATCCTTCTTGTACATTTAAGAACTCATAGCGTCCGTTGTAGTCAGAAATCGTATATTTATTCATTCCTTCTAATAGAAGCATTGCACCTGGCAAAGGCATTTTGTCATCGCCATCTAACACTTTTCCGGATATAACCCCTCTTTGGGCATAACCAGCTAGTGCCAGTAAAAAAAACATCACGACTAAATAATTTTTTTTCATTGTTCTTGTTTTAATTAATTTTGAGGCAAAACTAGGCGTCAACCATTAATTTAAACACCGAAAAAAATTAAGCTATTGTTATTAATCTTACTAAATAAAAGATTTTGATTACAATAAAATAACATTAGAAACAGAAACATGTTAAACCAAACTAAGTTTGACCAAAGGAAAGTCTAGATAAAAGACATTGAGTAAGTTCCTAAATACATAAGACATATTTTTGCTCCAAGATTAATTTTTCTAAAACTGGCAGGAGTAAACCCATAAAAAAACTTGAAAGCTGCCGAAAAATGGGATACATCTTTATAGCCACATTTGTATGCTACTTCACCTACATTTGAGACTTCATTTTTAAATAAATCCTTAGCATGTTCCATCCTGAGTTGGGTAACATAGCTTTTTATAGTCACGTTAAAACAAGCTTTAAAACCTTTTTTTAATTTAAATTCATTGAGCGATATTAATCTCGAAAGTTCCGCAAGAGAAGGCGCACTAGTAAAGTTTTTTTCTAAAATTAATTTGGCTTCCAATAGTTTGTTTCTTTCTTCTTCGCTTATTTGTTCCTTGAATTGAGATTTTTCCATTAGAGCATCAAATTGATAAATGAGAAGTTCCTTTATTTTAGCTTCTAGATACATTTTTTTCATGGCACCCTGATAGCTACAATTTTTAATTTCATGAATGATCCACTGAATTCCAGAAGAGAATGGAGCGTATTTAGGGGAAAAATATCCCGTTTTTTTCTGATTGATTTTTTCAGAGAATTTTTTATGAATAGCCCAATCTTCATTAATCAATTTAGAATAAAATTCAGGAGATACAATAATCGACAGATAGTTTATTTCTTCGAAAGCAGGAATTTTGAAAGTAGCATTTAACTTAGAAGCATACAAAATATTGTGTGTGTTTTGAGTCAAAAATTGCTCTCCTTCTATTGCTTCAATATGAGCTTCTATATTATTAGAACAAATAAAATTCATCACTATCGCCTCATCCATCATTTTGTTTTGAATAGTTTGCGGATTGGAAAGAAACAGCTTAATGTCCAATATCAAAATTCCTTCTGTTATTTGATTATGAATAGTAATCTCTCCAATCTTATCCTTGTTTATAGTCATTTTTTGTTCTATAAAATGACTTTTCTCATTGTAAAAATCACCCGTTTCAATCAATATGATGGGTTCTTGCTGTCCTAGAATTTCCGATTTGAATTTCAAAATAATAATCCGTTTTTACAAAGTAATAATCCGTTTTTCCCTATTCATCTTCTGGATGCTGATAGTATTTTTGCGGCAAAGTTATTTATAATAAATCTAATTAAGAATAGTTTTTTAATAAAAAACGCATTTTAATCTAACAATGAACACAAAACCACTTTTTTATATAGTAATTTTCTTGTTTTCGGTAGCTGTTTTTTCACAAGAAAAAAAAGTGGATGAAAAAGTGACAAAATCCGAAAAGAAAATCAAAAAAGACTTAGAAGCAGAAGAGTTAAAAGACGTAAAAATCATAGGAAAATCACACAAACAAAAAGTAGAAACGAGCGGTTTTGCAGTAAATATTATTGAAACCAAAGAAGCATCTCTAAGAAACTTGACTACGAATGAATTACTAGACCGATCAGTAGGTGTGCGTGTAAGGCAAAATGGAGGAATAGGCTCTAATGTAGAATATAATCTTAATGGTATGTCAGGAAGCACTATAGGAATCTTCCTTGATGGCATCGAAGTTTCTACTTTTGGTTCTTCTTTCAATCTAAACAATATACCCCCCTCAATGATTGAGCGTATAGAAGTTTACAAAGGAATTTTACCTTCTCATTTAACTGGAGATTATGTAGGGGGCGCTATCAATGTAGTTTTGAAAAAAGATGTATCACAAAACAATGCAACTGCTGCTGTATCTTATGGGTCGTTCAATACTTTCCAGTCCGATTTAAGCGCAACCTATCGTGATAAAAAAACAGGGATTTCTTTTAGAGGTTCAGGCTTTTACACATACACTGACAATAGTTATGAAACATGGGGAAGATCTACAACATACGTGAATCAAGGTCAAGAGATTATTAGACCGTATCGCGCAAAAAGGTTTAACAACGACTATAAATCTGTTGGGGGTCGTTTTGAAGTTGGTTTTACAGATACTAAATGGGCCGATCAATTTTTTATTGGATACAATGGATCCAGTAACTATACAGAAATTCCTCATGGAACCACAATGGCAGTACCTTATGTGGGTCGATTTAATGAAACTGATGCACATGCTTTAATCCTAAATTACACTAAAAAAGATTTTCTATTAAAAGACTTGGCTTTAAATATTAATGCTGTACGAAGTAACAGAAGTACCTACATTCAAGATACGGTTGGGCTAGCTTATAACTGGGATGGAAAAGTAAGAACCAGACCTGTCTTAATACCTGTTCTTGATGAAAATGGTAATGAACAATCAACAACAGATGAAAATGGTAATCAAATACCAGTAACCGAAACAATACATGTTCCATTAAATACACTTCAAGGAGGTCAACAAGGGCCAAAAACCATTACCAATACCGATAGAAAAATTACCAATACCCGTTCTAATTTAGGGTATATGATTACTCACGGACATCGTATTTCATTGAATCACAAATATGAATCAACAGATAGAAAAGATGAAGATTTATTGAATCCAGGTGCTAGAGACCTAGCGACTAAAAGTATTGTTTCTAAGCATATTATCTCCATGAATTATGAAGCAGAAACCTTTAACAGAAAGGTAAGAACTAATATTCTAGGAAAATACACTAACAATCGTACCGATCAAACAAGATATGAGATCGTTTCTAACGGAGGTGCAAATACAATAGTTAAAAAAGATACGACTAGAACGGATTATAATTTTGGTTACGGAGCTACAATTTCTTATAATATAATTCCCAATCTTTTTATCATTGGCACAACAGAGAACTCTTATATCATGCCTGCCGAAAATCAATTGTTTGGAGCTCCCGAGATCAATATTCTACCAAACCTTGGATTAGATCCAGAAAAAAATGTTAACTACAACCTAGGTTTCCGTTATGGAGCATTAGATTTTGGCAAACATAAAATCTCTTTTTATGCTAATGCTTTCTGGCGTAATGGTTTTAATAAAATTACGCAACAAGTTGTTGATGCCTCAGACCCTGAGTTTGAAGAAGAAGATGCCGACATACAAACCACCCGATATGTAAATCTTGGCAAAACACAAGCAAGAGGATTTGAAGCGGAAATTATTTATATCTACAATAACAGATTAAATGCTTCTTTGAATTTTTCCAAATTCAATAATGTATTCAAACAGGAAACAGACAATAATGGTGAGGCACATAGCTTTTTTGGTCAACAAGTACCTAACGAACCTTATTTTACAGTTAACGCCAACTGTCAATACCGATTTAATGATGTTTTCCAAAAGAAATCCATACTTAACGCATATTATACGATGGGCTATGTGGGTGAATATTACATAGTGTGGGGACAACCTGACTGGTCTTTAACACCAAACCAATTTATACATGATTTAGGTGCAAGTTATCGTTTTCCTTCTAAAAAATTAGTAGCTAGTATTGATGTAAAAAACATATTTAACGCCGAACTCTACGATAATTTTCAAATACAAAAACCCGGTAGAGGAATCTATTTCAAATTGAATTACACTTTTAGTAAATTTTTATAATCAAATTAATAAATATCATGAAAAAAAATCTATTTAGAATAGTATTATTTAGTACTGTTATTTCAGCCCTGACATTAGGAAGCTGTAGTAATGATGACAACAGCAATGATCCAGGAACTGATCCTGTAGAAGAAGGTACACGTTGGATTTCATTAACAGGGTCGTTTCCTGATGAAGATGGAAGTGCTGGAAATGGAGGTACACGTGCCTATGCTATTACACCAGAGAATGCTACTGATCCAAATTATGAAGTAGACCTTTTTAAAATGAATGGTGAGGCTTATGTAAATGGATTTGCCTTAAAATCGAGCCGTACTGCCCGTGTTCAAGCGTCAGAAGATGGTAAATTTTTATACAATATCCAATACACAGGAACTGAAGGTGGTGTATTCAACAAATACCAAGTTTTAGGGGCAGGACAATATAAAGAAGTAGGTTCTGAGGTAAATACTGCTTCTATTTTAGGAACATCTCCTCGCTGGGTAAAAGCTGCCGAAGGGATTGGAGTAGGAGTGTTTGCAGGTTCTGCAACATTAACTTATGGAGGAACTGCTCCAAACTTTGTTTATAAAAACAGAGATAGCGAAGTAAAAATCGCAACAATAGATTTAAATAATACTTACATTATTAATACTGCTATATTTAATTTTCCTTGGACAGATGAAGAAAGAGCAGCTGGTTATGGTGTAAGTCGTATTGATGTTCCTATATTAAATGCGGCTAAAAACAAACTATATATTGGTTGTAATGTAAGTAAAGTAGACCCTACAAAAGCTCCAACTATTGATGCTAATGGTCTACCTGTATGGCCATCTGATGCTGCTAACATCAATGGTACAAAAACGTTAGTAGTAGATTATCCTTTATTAAGAAATGCTAAGGTTATTACTTCTACTTTAACAAAGACGAACAACCACGGTTACCGTACTATGACACAATATGTTGGGACTGATGGTCATGTTTATCAAGCTACCGCAACTGGCGGTGCAGATATCCTACGTATTAGCAAAACGACTAATGATTATGATGCATCTTATCAGTTCAATCTAAATACTGCATTAGGTATAACTGGAGCTCAAATAAAAGCCTGGAGATATGTTAAGGATGGAATTGCTGTTGTTTTATATACAATTACTGGTACTAGTGGTGGATATGTTGCCTTAGTAAATTTAACTGATAAAACTGCTACTAAATTAACAACCGAAATTGAAACAGATGCAGGATTAACTACAACATTAGGTCAATACCAAAACATTGGTGTTATTGGAGACAACGTATATCTTCCATTAACTCCTGCTGGAAAAGATGGCAATATTTATATTGTAAATACAAAAACTAAAGCTATAACAAAAGGAGCTAAACTGAAAGCAGCTTCTGGTAGTTTCTACCTAGGTGCTTACTAAGAATAATAATTGAAATTTATTTATAATATAATTAACCCGTTGGGTGAAATTATCAAAAACGTCAATGGTAGTGTTTTTTGCGTAATGAAATGAAGCGAAAAATGTATCGAGAACCGTTTTCTATTCAATATTTTCTTGTTCTCGATACAAATTTTCCGAAAAAGCTATCGCGTTTTCTGAAAATTCACTCGAACTGACGAAAATTTAATATCCAAAAACAATTTCACCCAACGAGTAATATAATTATAAAAAAGAAATCCCGACAAGTTTTAATTTGTCGGGATTTTGCTTTAAAAAAACGTACGCCCCGATGGCGCACATTTGTATTCTAGTAGTCACAATTGTTAGCGCAGGTATTTACCTGTGCATACAAATGTCAAAACAAGTTTAATACTATTATACCATATATAAATATAAAATAATCCATTTTTTAACACCCTTTCCTTTGGAGGTGTTTGGGGTGAGGATTGATTTTACATTTTTTTTATCACATAGGTTACAATTCCCCAAATGATGAGTTCGTTTTCTTCGGTTACTTTTATGGGAGTGTAGTTGCTGTTTTCGGGCATCAGGTAGAGACAGTCTTTTTCTAATTTAATGCGCTTTACGGTGAATTCTCCATCGATAAAACAAATAGCAATTTTGTTGTCTTGGGGTTCAATACTTCGGTCTACAATCAGTACATCTTTGTCGTTGATACCAGCGTCAATCATCGAGTTTCCTTTTACTTTAATATAAAAGGTAGCTAATGGATTTTCGCTCAACTCTTTATTTAAATCGATATTATTCTCCATAAAATCAGCTGCGGGAGAAGGAAATCCTGCCGAAACACCATCAGGAATGAAAGGGATTCTTAATTCGCTTTCATAATCTGGTTTGTAGAAACTTAGTTTTGGATCTTTTTTCATTCGCATCGTATTTCAAGAATATCTTTAAATTTAGTGGTGTATTTTGGTGATAAAAGTTTCTGATTCATATCCCAAGTGAGTTTTAAATTCTGGCTTGCCAATTTTACTTTGGTATCACCAATTTTCGTGTTGAGACGATCCATTACTTTCATTAGTGCTAAATGTTTTGGGTTTTCTTCTTCGAATAATTGAAATTGTTTTTGGTTTTCGCCAATGAGTTCGCTAACAATGACTCCTGCTTTTTTAAATTTCAAATGTTCGTTCCCTTGATGCAATTGTTTGAATAATTCAATAGCAGCATTCGAAATTGTTAATGTCGAATTTGTACTATATGGCAAGGTGATTGCTTTGTTGAAATAGTATTTGGATGTTTTCACGGTGTGTTTGTCAATAACGAGTAGTACTATTATAGTATAGCAACAGGATTGTTGTTTGCGTAATTTCTCCGCACAAACGGCTGCAAAAGTAGCGATACGTTCCCTAAGTAAATCAAAATCGGAGATTTGTCTAGGGAAACTTCGGGTAATGGCAATGCTTTTCTTTTGCACTGCAATAGGTTCTAGGTCTAAAACCGATTTTCCTTCTAATTCTGCTTTTAAACGAAGCCCTATTACACCCATTTCTCTTTTTATCCAGGCTTCGTGTTGCGGTTGTATAAAATCTAAGGCAGTATTGATGTTTCTTAATTTTGCTTTTTTAGTCATTTGATAACCAATCCCCCAAACATCTTCAATTTTAGTCCATTTCAACGCTTTGATGCGTTTTTCCTCAGAATCAATAACATATATACCTTGGGTTCTGTCTTGGAATTTCTTAGCAATTTTATTGGCTACTTTCGATAAGGCTTTGGTTTCTGCAAATCCTATGCAGGTAGGAATGCCAACCCATTTTTGAACACGATTTTTTATTTGAAGCCCATAATCATGGTAATCTGGAATGGTTAAGCCGTCGAAGTTCAAGAAGGCTTCGTCAATGCTATAAATTTCTATATTCGGCGTAAACTGATTTAGAATTTGCATTACACGCTGACTCAAATCACCATAAAGTGCATAATTAGACGAAAATAGTTTTACGTTTTTTTCTTTTACTAAATCTTTAATCTGGAATGCTGGAGCACCCATTGGAATTCCTGCTGCTTTGGCTTCATAACTTCTAGAGATCACACAGCCATCATTGTTGGATAAGATAGCAACTGCCTTTCCGTTGAATTCTGGTTGGAAAACACGTTCGCAAGAAGCATAGAAATTATTACAATCGACTAAAGCATACATGATACAAAATTACGCAATAGACTTGCAGCCAAATCCTGTTTTAAAGTTAATTTTTAGAAATTGTTGACAAATTTTCGATTTTATAAAAGGACAAAAAAATTGTGTTTGTAGTTACAAACTATATTATTTTACCTATTTACTGTTCTGTATTATCGTTTTTTAACTAAAACGTTTTCGTAAAAGGTAATATAGCATAGTAATGTGAAAAACTGCTGTAGTTTATTTCTGTGTTAGCATACTATCTTTGCCTCAGTTAACAGAATTATAAATTAAAAAAATTCTAATTATGAAAAAGATTGTAAAACTTAGTTTGGTAGTAATGGTAGTTCTAATTGCTATGAATACTCGTGCAACTGGTGTTAAAATTTCTAAAAATGAAAAAGCTAGTTCAAAAAAGATGGTGACTTTTGCTTTAAATGATATAAACAAAGCCAATGTTTCTATTTATGATGCAAACGATAAATTGTTACACACAGAGAAAGTGTATACATTGAATTTGAATCCACTTAAATCCGATACAAAAATTGTTAAAACCTATGATTTAAATCCTTTAGCAGATGGGGTTTATTACCTAGTTGCTGAATCTAAAGCTAAAACGGTTATATATGAAATTCTTGTAGTGAATGAAACGGCAACTATCATGTCAGATCCTTATTCAGAAGTGTATAAAACGGTTGCGGTTAAATAATTAACTTTGGTTAGTAGTTAAAGAGACTCCTTTTTAGGGGTCTTTTTTTATGCAATTACTCCAAAAACGATTTCAATTCATATCTATATTCAGAAGCATTTTTTCCAGTGAATTCCTTAAATAATTTATTAAAATGACTAAAATTATTGAAACCGCTTTCAAAAGCTATTGCTGATATGCTGATGGGTTTTTCGGCTAATAATTTGCAAGCATGAACTAGCCTGTAATCGTTCACAAATTTGGTGAATGTTTTATGGGTTACTTTTTTAAAATATCTGCAGAAAGAAGGTACGGTCATACTTACTTTATTGGCAATGTCTTCTAAACGAATAGGTTCTTTGAAATGGTCTTTTACATAATTAAATATAGAATTGATTCTTTCATTGTCCTGAACGTGCATTTCCATTCGGAAACCTTCAGCGTTTAAAACCGTAGCGTCTTCGGTGGCTAATTCTAATTCATTCAAGATTTCGATAATACTTAATAATCTTTCAAATGGATTTTTATCTTCCATTTTTCCAATCTTCTTCCCAATCTTTCTTTTGGTTTTTCCACCAAAAGTAATTCCTGATTTGGCTTGTTGTAATAAATCCTTAATATTTCGCATTTCAGGAATCTCAAAAAAATGTTCTCCTAAGAAATCAGGTTTCATTTGGATCACAATTTCGTTTTTATTTCCCGTTAATTCATCGGTAAAGCCACAATGTGGTAAATTGCTTCCTATTAAAGTCAAATCGCCACTGGTGTAATAGGAAATATGACTTCCTACCTGGCGTTTTCCTGCTCCACCATTTACATAAATCAGCTCGATTTCTGGATGATAATGCCAAAAATGAGAGTTGTAATTAATATCATACTTGGTTAATGTGAACGAACTTCCAAAAGAAGGTTCTATGATTTTAAGAGTTGGTAGGCTTGATTTCATTTTGTTGGTTTTAGTTGGTTGTACTAAATTAACAAAAAATGGGTACTATTGACTATGCTAAATCGCAACGTTTTAGTATGATTTAAAATAGCATACAAAATACAGAATTAATATTTTTAGTTATTGTATTTATAAATGAGTCTTAGTTATAAAGATTAGATCAATGAAGTATTCATCATTAAAAAGAAATAAATTTTTAACGAGAATTTTTAAAAAAAGTATTTCGTTTGCTAAAAGACAGTATTACAAAAGATTAAGCCTTGAGCCCGAGTTTTTTATAAGCTATTTTGGACAATACACTCTTGTGATTAGAGAAAATAATTTTAATTTTTTTAAATTAAAACGATATAATTATTTCTTTGGCACGGATTATGTTGTATAAATTATTGGTTAGAATTTGCTATTAGTTAGTAATTAGTTTGTGTAGTTAAAAAAAAGCTTCAGGTGGTTCTGAGGCTTTTTTTGTTTTATAGAATTCCCATAATACGATCCATAACCCAGCTGGTGTGTGTTGCTGTTTTTCCATTTGAAGGATGAATTCCTATTCCAAAAAGTTGTTCTTTCATTTCTCCCACATGATTGAACTGTACGTTTTCAGGATGTTCTATTGTAAGTGGAATTACGCCGTTTTCATTTGTAAGTACTATTGGATTTTCATCGAAAATAGAAAACTCGATAGTTCCCTGACTTCCATAAATAATTACTTTGTCTTCTCTGGTCGCGCAGCCAAAGTTCCAACTTCCTGTTCCTGTAATTCCGCTTTCATGTAGCCAACAAGCAACAAGAGCATCCTTAGCCGAATATAAATTTTGTTGATTCAGACTGATTCCCGAAACCTCTTTGATATCTCCTAACAAATAATTGAATAGATCTAATCCATGACTGGCTAAGTCATCAAAATAACCGCCTTTAGCAACTTCAGCATCTGTGCGCCAATTGTACAACCCAGATACATCTTGTGGAGAAGCGGGTTTGCTTAAATGCCAACTAATGTGTCTTATTTGTCCAATGCTATTGGCATCAAGCCATTTTTTTATTTGTTTGAATCTGGGTAAAGTCCGTCTGTAGTAAGCTGTAAAAAGCGGAATTTTTTTAGCTTCAAAAGCTTCATAAATGGCTTTGCTATCTTCGTAGCTTGGAGCCAATGGTTTTTCGATGCAGCAAATTTTACCAGCTTGCGCTACTTTTAATCCGTATAATTTATGAGAATCGGGTGGAGTTGCAATATATACCGCATCCACTTCAGGATCATTGATAAGGGCATCAGCGTCTGAATAGTGTTTTTTTACACCGTGTCTTTTGGCATAATCTGCTGCTTTTTCGGCATCTCTTCGCATGACAGCGACAATTTCAAAACCTTCCGTTTTTTGATAAGCGGGACCACTTTTTTTTTCGGTTACATCTCCACATCCAATGATTCCCCATCGAATTATTTTCTTTTGATTGATAGCACTCATTTTAGTCATTTTAATTACAACCATCAATGCCACAGCTATTGGCATCTGGAGCCTCCAATATAGTAATTTTTGATTCAAATTTGCCTTCTTCCCAAACTTTTTCTAGTGTTTTCACAAAGGTTTCTTCGTGTTGTGCTCCCGATATTGCATATTTATTATCGAATACAAAAAATGGTACGCCTTGAATTCCTAACTTGTGTGCCATTTCTATATCTTGTTGTACTTTATCAGCAAAAGCATTTGTGTTTAATACTTCGGTAATTGATTTTGCATCAAGTCCTACTTGTATTCCTAATTTAGATAAGGTTTCTTTGTTATTGATGTCTTCTCCGTCTGTTAAATAGGCTTTAAAGAGTAGTTCTTTCAATTCGTTTCCTAGTTGATGCCCTTTAGCTAAATGCAATAAACGATGGGCATGAAATGAATTAGCCATAATGGCTTTTTCAAAATGAAAATCCAATCCTGAATTGGCTGCATTTTGGGTCATGCTTTCTAAGGATTCAATCGCCCAATCTTTATCTTTTCTATATTTTTCAGCCAAATGATCTGCTAAGTTATCGTCTTCTGATGCTACAAAGTTTGGATCAAGTTGAAAACTTTTCCATTCAATTTCAATAGCGTCTTGATGTCCAAATTGATGTATGGCATTTTCTAATCTCCTTTTTCCAATATAACAAAATGGACACATAATGTCCGACCAGATTTGTATTTTAAGTTTGTTTTCCATCTTTATTCTTTTTAAAGAGTGATTATGTTTGTATATACAAATGTAGTAAAAAGCTATTGTAACTATTTCTATTTTATACTTTTATTAGCAAAGATGTATCAACATGAAAACCTATGGAGAGAAAAAAAATACCGCAGAGAACGCTAAGTTTTTTATCCTTAGCTTTTATAAAAGCAAAGTCCGCAAAGCGTTGTATTGACTTAGCTTCGCGAATTTTGTGATTTTAAAAGTTTTTTTAGATGAAAAAACTTAGCGTTCTCTGCGGTAAAAATAAACAGAGAGTATTTTTTTGTTTCTCCACAACATTTAGCGTTGATCCGCAAAGATGATTTGGATGTGAGTGGTTTAAAATCAAAAAAACCATCAAAATTTACTTTGATGGTTTTTTGTATGTGGTATAAATATTATTACAATAAGTCTAATACAAAAGAAGGGAATAAACCTAAAGCAATATTTAATACTATAGCAATTACAGCAACAGCATAATATACAGTTGGAGTAGGGTTTTTAGCTTCATTAGGTTCTTTGGTATACATTGCTAAAATCAATTTGAAGTAGTAACCCACACTAATAATAGAATTGATTACTGCTATTATAACTAAAGCAATAAATCCAGCTTGAATCGTTTGAGTGAATAAAAATAATTTAGCAAAGAAACCTCCAAAGATTGGAATTCCAGCCATAGACAATAAGGAGGCAGTTAATATGGCTGCCATTAAAGGATTGTTTTTTCCTAAACCATGAAAATTAGTAATGTCTTCGTTTTCTTTGGTTTTACAAACATATAAAATCACACTAAAAGCAGCGATTCCAGCCAATGCATAAGCCGAAGTATAATACAATAAAGTTCCGGATGATTTTTCGGTACTTAATAAAGTCATTAACATAAATCCGGCATGTGAAATACCTGAAAAAGCCAAGATACGTTTTACGTTGATTTGGCGTAAAGCCATAATATTTCCAACAGTCATTGAAGCAATAGATACAATTACAATGATCAATTGAAATGCTGGTGAAATATCAGCATTCATAGTTTTTACTAATTTGTATAATGTAGCAATGGCAACAACTTTCGCTAAAGTACTCATCAATGCGGTAGTCAAAGCTGGAGAACCTTCGTATACATCGGGTGCCCAGAAATGGAATGGAACAGCAGCAATTTTGAAAAGCATTCCAATAAAGATCAAAACGATTCCTATTGGGAACCAAATTGGTAATTCGGCAGAACGAGATAATTCGCTAATTTCAACAATGTCAAAACTTCCCATTGCACCGTAAATCAAACAAATTCCAAAAAGAAGAATTCCTGATGCAAAGGAACCCATTAAGAAATATTTCAAACCAGCTTCGTTACTTTTAATGCTCAATCGGTTGCTTGACGCCAAAACGTATAAAGCAATAGATAAAACTTCGATTCCTAAAAAGAACATCGCTAAGTTTCCAAAAGAAACCATAGCAACAGCTCCCGCTAATAAGAATATTTTTATGGCAATAAAATCGGAAATTTTAGATTGATTTCCTTCATAAAATTTATGTCCTAAACTCACTAAGAAAATAGTAAGGATGATAAATAATCCTGAAAATGCCGAAGAAAATTTACTTACAACAATCATGTTGTTGTAATACGCATTAGGAGCAGCATTATATTCAGATATATCTAATCCAAGCACAGCCAATAATCCAATAACGACTACTGGAATGATGGCTTTTCTAGCATCAAAAATTTCAAATAAAAGGCATAAAATACCTAATCCTATTATTGCTATTAATGTATTCATATTTTATTTTGTGATTCAGGATTTGAGCTTATAAACACGCAAATCTTTAGTTTGAATTTAATTTATACTATTATTGAATTCTGTTTAATGTTCTTAAAATCTGATCCAAACTAGGATTGATTAACTCATTAATTGGTCTTGGATACAATCCGAAAAAGAAAATAACCGCAATGATAATGACCAAAACTATGGTTTCATGTAAAGTTACATCGGCAAATACCTTTGTATTGGTTTCTCCAAGCATTACTTGTTGGTACATTTTCAACATATAATAAGCTCCTAATATAATTGTAGTTCCACCCAATACAGCAAACCATACATTAATTTGATACAAGCTATATAAAACCGTAAATTCTCCAACAAAGTTAAAAGTAGTAGGCAATGCGACAGAAGCCAAAACCAATATCATAAATAATGAAGCAAATTTTGGTGCTTGTGTACGAATGCCACCCATTTCGGCAATAACTCTGGTGTCAAATCTTCTGTAAATGATTTCTGCTGCAAAGAACAATCCCACTACAACAAAACCATGCGAAATCATTTGTAAAACTGCTCCACGTAATCCGTCAATGTTTAAAGTATAACAACCAGCTGCAATTAGTCCAACGTGTGCTAATGAAGAATAAGCCAATAATTTTTTCAAATCTTTTTGTCTTAACGCTACAATCGAACCGTAGATTACACCTGCAATTCCTAAACCGATTAATATTGGTAAATAGGTTTTTGATGCAATTGGAGTAATTGGCAATTGCCAACGCAATACACTATACAAACCCATTTTTAGCATAATACCAGATAAAAGCATAGTTCCCACTGTTGGTGCTTTTTGGTACACTTTTGCCTGCCAGGTATGGAAAGGGATAATTGGAATTTTGATAGCATAAGCTAAAAAGAATGCCCAGAAAATCCAGAATTGTTCCATTCGGCTTAATTCCACTTTGTATAAATCCTGTAGCAAGAAACTACCTGATTTTTGGTATAAATAAACAAAAGCAATTAACATGAATAAAGATCCTGCAAGCGTATAGATAAAGAATTTAACTACTGCTTTTTTACGTTCTTCTACATCTCCATTACCCCAAATTAAAGCAATAAAGTAAATTGGAATTAATGCTAATTCCCAGAAGATATAATACAAAAGTCCATCAGATGCTAAGAAAGTACCCGTCATAGCAAATGACATAAACAAAATTAAAGCATAAAATGATTTTGCATTTTTATATTCATTTCCAAAAGAAGAATAGATAATCAATGGTGTCAATGCCGAAGTCAATAATAGCATGATTAACGACAATCCATCGGCAGTGAAGGCTACAGCAACTTCAGGTTTGTTAATCCAATATTTAAAATAACTAATGTTGACTCCAGAGTTATAAGCATTCAACAAAGCAATTGTTATTCCTAAAGCAACTAAGCTGAATAATAATGCCACTTTTGAAGCCAGTTTATCACCTGCGAAATAAGTAGCAAATGCGCCAACAAGAAGTATAATTAATAGTAGTGATACGTTCATGATATAAAATTATTGAGCTAAAAATAAATAAGTTAGTATGGCACTAAGTCCTAAAACAAATACAAATAAGTAAAAACCAATACTTCCTGTTTGTAATTTCTTTCCTTGGTAACTTAATTCGTTGGTTACTTTTCCTAATCCAAATACTAAAGATGATAAAGATGTTTCGATATAATCTCTAAAGAATCTAGACAAGCCATTGATTGAATTTACGAAGATGACATTGTAAATCTCATCCACATAATATTTGTTATACAATACTTTTGAAAGTCCCGTAATTTCAGCATCTTCTGCTGGAACTTGATTTTGTTTGATGTATTTTACAAAAGCAATTGTAATTCCGATAATTCCACCAAGTACCGCAATAGCCATTAAAGTGTATTCTGTTGTACCAAAATGATGTGCTTCATGCGCTTCTTTCGAAAATAAAGGCGCTAAATAACCATTCAGCCAGCTATTTGTTGGTAAACTAATCAAACCACCAATAGTTGCTAAAATGGCCAATACAATAAGCGGGAAAGTAATTAATCCTGGGCTTTCGTGTAAATGAGATTTTTGGTGTTCAGTTCCTCTGAATTCCTTAAAGAAAGTCAAATACAACAAGCGGAACATATAAAATGCAGTCATTAACGAAGCTAGAGAAGCAATAACCCAAAGCGGTATGTTGTTATGATAAGCAGTCATTAAGATTTCATCTTTCGAGAAAAATCCTGAAAAAGGAGGAATTCCTGAAATAGCCAATGACGAAAGTAAGAAAGTAATAAAAGTGATTCCCATTACTTTTTTCAATCCACCCATTCTACGCATATCTTGTTCGCCGTGCAAAGCATGAATTACTGATCCTGAACCCAAGAACAAACAAGCTTTAAAGAAAGCATGAGTGATTACGTGAAAAACCGCAATTTCATAAGCGCCAAAACCTAAAGCTAAGAACATTAATCCCAATTGAGAAACGGTAGAATAAGCCAATACTTTTTTGATATCGGTCTGAACCAAAGCAATTGTTGCAGCAACTAAAGAGGTTACAGCACCTACAATAGCAATGATATTTTGTACTTCGGGAGCTAAATCAAACACATAATTCAATCTTGTTATCATAAAGATACCAGCAGTTACCATCGTAGCGGCGTGAATCAAAGCCGAAACTGGCGTTGGTCCAGCCATCGCATCAGGCAACCAAGTGTATAATGGAATTTGAGCCGATTTTCCACATGCTCCAATAAATAAAGCAAATGCAGCAATCGAAATCATGGTGAGGTCTAAATTACCAGAAGTAGCAATAGCCGTTTTTAAAGTAGTATAATCTAAAGTTGAGAACATAGAACCGATGATAAAAATACCAATCAATAATCCTAAATCACCTATTCTATTCATGATGAAAGCTTTTTTAGCCGCATCATTGTATTCTTGATTTTTATGCCAAAATCCGATAAGCAAGTACGAACAAAGTCCAACGCCTTCCCATCCAATGAATAATACTAATAAGTTGCTTCCAATAACTAAGGTAATCATGAAGAAGATAAACAAATTCAAGTAAGCAAAGAATTTGTGCATATTCTCATCATCATGCATATAGCTGATAGAGTAGAGGTGAATCAATGAACCAATTCCAGTTACAAAAAGCAACCACAAAATCGACAATTGGTCTAATAAGAAACCAAAATTCACTTGGAAATTACTAATTTGGATCCAATTGAATAATTCTATTTGCACCGCTTCTTTGGTTTCGTTGATTTGAAGAAAAAAGACAAGAGTAGCAACAAATGAAACCGCAACAGTCAATGTTCCAATAATTCCTGAAGTTGATTTCCCAATCTTTTTCCCAAAGAAAATATTAAATAAAAATCCTAAAAAAGGAGCTAATAATAAGAGTAAAGCTAAATTCGTATTCATTATCGTTTATCCTTTTAAGTTTTTTAAATTATTAATATCAATCGAACCTAAATTTCTAAAAATCGATACCAAAATTGCTAAACCTACAGCAACTTCAGCCGCAGCTACAGCCATAGAGAAAAACACAAATATTTGTCCTTGTGCATCCTGATGATAGGTCGAAAATGCCACGAATAAAAGATTTACTGCGTTTAACATAATTTCGATCGACATAAATACGATGATGGCATTTCGTCGATATAAAACTCCAAATACTCCAATACAAAAAAGTATTACAGAAAGGAAGATATAGTTCTCGATGCCTATTTCATTTAAAATATTAGTCATTTTATTTCTCCGTTTTTTCTTTTTTAGACAATAGTACAACTCCAATCATAGCTACTAGAAGCAAGATAGAAGCAAATTCAAAAGGAACCATGTATTCGTTCAATAAAACACGTCCTAAAACCTTTATAGATTGATAATCTTCGCCAGTAGCAATATATTCTCCCTCAATAGGTTTTGAATTGATAAAAATCAAAATCAAAACAATACAAATCAAACAAAAAGAAACAATAGCTCCTAATCGTGTAATACGAGGTTTATGTACTTCATTTTCCTTATTCAAATTCATCAACATGATGGTAAATAAGAACAAAATCATAATGGCTCCCGAATAAACAATAACATGAACAATAGCTAAAAATTGAGAATTCAATAGTAAATAATGTCCCGCTATAGAAAAAAAGGAAATTACTAAGTAAAGCGCACTATGAATAGGGTTTCTACTAAATATAGCCAAAAAAGCGGTAATTAACGTAATAAACGATAAGAAACAAAATATAATTTGTACAGGAGTTGCGTTAGCAAAATCAGGAATATGTATCATTTAATTAGCGTTATTAAGTTGAGCATTTTTGATAGCCATATCTAGCGGCATCACTAATCTATCTTTTCCAAAAATAAAATCTTCTCTTTCATAACTAGAAGGAACTAATACTTTTGAAGTTGTCAAATAAATAGCGTCTTTAGGACAAGCTTCTTCGCATAATCCACAAAAAATACAACGCAACATATTAATCTCATATATTGAAGCATATTTTTCTTCTCTGTACAAATGTTTTTCATCCGCTTTGCGCTCAGCAGCTTTCATAGTTATGGCTTCTGCTGGACAAGATAAGGCACACAATCCGCAAGCAGTACAGTTTTCTCTTCCTTGTTCATCGCGTTTCAACATGTGCTGACCACGATATACTGGGCTCATCGTACGTACTTGTTCTGGATACTGAATGGTAACCTTTCTTGTAAACAAGTGTTTCAACGTAATGATTAATCCTTTTACAATTGCAACAAGATACAAACGCTCTAAAAAAGTCATCTCTTTATTAGAGACTTGTACTTTTCTTCCCGATAAGGATATGGTTTCTATTGACATCTTTATTTTATTTTTTATTTGAAGCTAATCCTGCTTTCCGTTTCAATCTTTTTATTCGCCGCGGCGAATAAAAAGGATTTTCACTTCAATCAGGGCTAGTGCTACTCTTTGCTTATTTAAAATCCTAAAAATACTGCTAATTCGTGTCTTAAAATTACAATTCCTGTAATCACAATATTAAGAATTGATAGCGGAATTAATATTTTCCATCCTAAATTCATCAATTGATCGTATCTGAATCTTGGAATAGTCCATCTTACCCACATATAGAAAAAGATGAAGAAACATATTTTTGCAAATAATACTCCAATTCCTATTACGTTTGCCAAATTTACTCCCCAGTTTTCTACAGCCCAACTCATTCCAGGATAGTTATAACCTCCAAAGAATAAAACAGCCAGAATAGTAGAAGAGATAAACATACTTGCATATTCAGCAAATAAGTAGAATCCCATTTTCATCGAAGAATATTCAGTATGATAACCACCAATTAATTCACTTTCGCATTCCGCTAAGTCAAATGGTGTTCTGTTAGTTTCTGCAAAAGAACAAATCAAAAAGATTAAGAATGACAGCGGTTGGTAAAATACATTCCAGCTCATTCCGGATTGTTGCAAACTAATTTCTCTTAAGCTTAAAGTTCCTGTCATCATTAATAATGCAATTAATGATAATCCCATAGCAATTTCATAAGAAACCATTTGAGAACCCGCACGAACCGCTCCCATCAAAGAAAACTTATTGTTCGAAGCCCATCCTCCAATCATGATGCCGTAAATACCAATAGAAAGAATAGCCAAAATGTATAACAAGGCATTGTCAATATCAGCCGCTTGAAGGATAATATCTCTTCCAAAAAGATGAAATTTATCTCCCCACGGAATTACTGCGCTGGTCATTAATGCCATGCTCATCGAAATTGCCGGACCTACAAAAAACAAAAATCTGTTTGGTGTATCAGGTTCAAACTCTTCTTTCGAAAATAATTTCATTCCATCAGCAAGCGGTTGTAATAATCCGCCCCAACCTGCACGGTTTGGTCCTACACGATCTTGTAAAAATGCTGCAACTTTACGTTCAGCCCAAGTAGAGTACATTGCCATAATCATCGTAACGGCAAAGACAACCAGAATGATAACACTTTTTTCTATAATAATTGTACTATCCATTTTTTATAGATTACCATTTTTAAATTCTTCTTGCTCTTCTTTATTCAAAGGGATTGCAGTCATACTGATTTTTTTGCGGTCTTGCTCTCTTCCTTTTAGGATTCCTTCTTCGGTAGCAATATGAACTGTATCTAATTTTTGAGTATAATTATTTTGATTGATAACCGAATCTTTATCAAATTTTCTTGGGCCTTCAATTACCCAATCCGCAGGATCTTTGTGGTCAAAACGACATTCGTTACAAATAAAATCTTCTACTTCGTGGTATTGGTCTTTTCGACCAGTAACTCTTTGGATTTCATTTCCAAACATCCAAACCGTAGTTTTTCCGCAACATCCTGGAGTAGTACATTCTCTGTGAGCGTTGAAAGGTTTGTTGAACCAAACTCTCGATTTAAAACGGAACGTTTTATCAGTCAAAGCACCTACAGGACATACATCAATCATATTTCCTGAAAATTCATTGTCAATAGCTTTCGAAATACAAGTCGAAATATTAGCGTGATCGCCACGGTCTAAAACTCCGTGAACTCTGTTGTCTGTCAATTGATCCGCCACTTGCACACAACGTTGGCATAAAATACAACGATTCATGTGTAATTGAATATTTGGACCAATATCTTCTGGTTCAAATGTTCTCTTTTCTTCTATAAAACGTGTTTTAGATTTTCCGTGTTCAAAGCTTAAATCCTGTAAATCACATTCTCCAGCCTGATCGCAAATAGGGCAATCCAGCGGGTGATTAATCAATAAAAACTCAGTAACCGATTGACGTGCTTCACGCACTCTATCTGAATTTTTACTGTTGATTTCCATACCATCCATACATCCTGTTACACAAGATGCCATTAATTTTGGCATTGGTCTAGGATCGGCATCGCTCCCTTTTGCAACTTCAACTAAACAACAACGGCATTTTCCACCGCTTCCTTTTAGTTTCGAGTAATAGCACATCGCAGGCGGAACTGATTCTCCTCCTATCATACGAGCCGCTTGCAAGATGGTTGTTCCTGCTTCAACTTCAATTTCTTGACCGTCTATTGTTACTTTCATTTCAATTATATGTTTTGAAATTCGTCAATGTTAAATTGATATTTCTTTTCTAATATGTATTCTAATTGTATTTTTAACTTCAAAATATGATTTTCTGATTCTTCAAAATTCTCAATTACAAAACTAATCAAGTCTTTAAATCTCTCATCACTTTCAGGATTTAATGATTTTGAACGTTTCATGAACTCAACAAAATCAATAAAACCAAATTCTTTAATCTCTTTATTTTTCTTTTTCAAAAATTCATTAATCCAATGTTCAAATTGTCTAGGGCCAATCAAAATTAAAAACTGACAATTTTCACTGTGTTTATAAATTTGTGAATTTTCATTTTCATAAATTTTCACAAAACTAGCAGGAATCTTTTTGTTTTTATCGATATCCACGATGCCAACACTAAAATTCCCTTTGCTCCTTTTATAAACTCCATCTATTACAGCGTCATCTCCACTTTCTTTTCTTATTAAGCTTTTGTCGTTTAATAGCTTCCCGAAAAAATATTTATCTGCCCAACATTCTACACCAATTAATTTCATATTCTCAAATTAATTCGTTTCCCATAAACTTTCAAAATTAAAGAACGGATTCATGCCAAATTCATACACGTCCTCATTTTTATCTTTTTCTAAAAGCTTCACTTGTGTTTCTCCATTTACATTGTGAACCAAATAAATGTTAGTGTTTTCTTTGCTTTCCTCGTCTCTTAAAAATTCTTTTATTATAAAATCACTGTGTGTTACGATGAAAAATTGATTATCATTTTCATCATATTTAACATCATTGGTAAATTCTAAAATATAAGGCTCAAAACAATGTGCTTCTGGTTCTTCAAATAATAAAACGCTTTCTTTATTGCTCATTATTGCCGCTTTATAGAAAATTAATCTTTGTAAAGTGTCAGCAATCATATCATAAGGTAATGTAAAAACAGTGCCATCTTGATATTCTTTGAATATTTTTAACTCGTTAGTCCCTTTTTCAATTAATAATTTTAAATTATTCTGTTTGAAAAACTCATTAATTTTATTTCTTAATATTGGATTTAATGCAATAATTTCAGCTAAATTTTCTCCAAAAGGATGATTTAGCGATGTTGAGTCAGATTGGTTATTATTTTTATGATTTTTGTTAAAGCTATACTTCTTGGTAGTTAAATTAAAAGCAGGAAAAACCTTTTTTTCATATAATTGATTTTTATCAAATCCAATTCCTTTTTTATCAATACTTAAAAAAAGATGTTTTTTATCTTTGTCTTCACGCTTAAAAAAGCCTAAACCATCACCATAAGAAAATCCTAATGTCAAATTATTACATTTTATTGATGCCAATTTCCCATTGAAATTCCCTTCATAAAATAAATCTGAAAAGTTATTATATCTTACAAAATTTTTTAAATTAAAAAAATCATTTTTTAAACCAAACAGACCCAAAGCTTCTAAAATATTACTTTTTCCAGCATTTGGCATTCCAACAAAGACATTAATCTTCTTGCATCCATCAATTTTTAAATGTTTGATAGATTTGAAGTTAGAAATTTCTATGTTATTTATTTTTTCCAATGCTAAATGTTTTTAAACTGTTTGTTTGCTAACCAAATGTCTTACTTTATCAAAAGGCTCGGCAACAAAGTGATTTCTGTTTTTTATTCTTTCTGGAAAACGAACATGATATTCAAATTCTTCTCTAAAATGGCGAATAGCTGCTGCTACTGGCCATGAAGCTGCGTCACCTAATGGACAAATCGTGTTTCCTTCAATTTTACTTTGAATACTCCATAGCAAATCGATATCTTCTTCACGTCCTTGACCGTTTTCAATACGCCATAAAACTTTCTCTAGCCAACCTGTACCTTCACGACAAGGTGTGCATTGTCCGCAAGATTCATGGTGGTAAAAACGGGCAAAATTCCAAGTGTTACGTACAACACAAGCTGTATCATCATAAACGATAAATCCTCCTGAACCTAACATTGAACCTGTTGCAAATCCACCATCACTTAAGGATTCGTATGTCATCAAACGATCTTCACCATTTGCTGTTTTAAAAATCAAATTAGCTGGTAAAATCGGCACAGATGAACCTCCTGGAACTAAGGCTTTCAAAGGTCTATTCGAACTCATTCCGCCTAAATATTCGTCAGAATTCATGAATTCATCAACGCTTAATCCTAATTCTATCTCGTAAACTCCAGGGTTTTTTACATGCCCAGAAGCCGAAATTAATTTGGTTCCCGTAGATCTTCCAATTCCAATTTTAGCGTAATCATCACCTGAATTGTTAATAATCCATGGCACTGATGCTATTGTTTCTACATTGTTTACCACTGTTGGGTTAGCCCAAAGTCCAGATACTGCTGGAAATGGTGGCTTGATACGAGGATTTCCTCTTTTCCCTTCTAAGGATTCAATCAAGGCCGTTTCTTCACCACAAATATAAGCTCCAGCACCACAATGAACGTGTAGTTCTAAATCGTAACCTGATCCTAATATATTTTTTCCTAACCAACCTGCAGCTTTTGCTTCGGCAATGGCTCTTTCTAATATTTTAAAAACCCACATGTATTCTCCACGAATATAGATGTACGAAAGGTTTGCACCCAAAGCAAAACTAGAAGTAATCATTCCTTCAATCAATAAATGAGGAATAAATTCCATCAAATAACGATCTTTGAATGTTCCTGGCTCAGACTCATCGGCATTGCAAACTAAATGTCTAGGTTTTCCTGATTTTTTGTCAATAAAACTCCATTTCATTCCAGCTGGGAAACCCGCTCCACCACGACCACGAAGTCCTGATTTTTTCACTTCCTCAACCACTTCATCCGGAGTCATGGCTTTTATTGCTTTCTCAACAGAAGCGTAACCACCTTCTTTACGATATACTTCGTAGGTTTTGATTCCAGGTACGTTGATTTTGTCTAATAATATTTTTTTTGACATCTTATTTATCGTGTAATATTATTTTATTATCTCGGCAATCAGCAATAATCTGATCGATTTTTTCTTTAGTCAAATGTTCTTTGTAGAAATCCCCTAATTGCATCATTGGAGCGTATCCACAAGCACCTAAACATTCTACACCTCTTACTTCAAAAAGTCCGTCAGCAGTAGTTTCGCCAATGCCTACACCTAATTTTTCGCAGGTATAATCCATTAAATCTTCTGTTCCTCTTAGACAACAACATGAAGTTTGGCAAAATTCAAACATGTATTTTCCAATAGGTTTTAGGTTGTACATGGTATAGAAAGTTGCTACTTCGTAAACTTCAATAGGTAATATTCCAAGAATCTCGGCAACCTTATCCATTAATGCAACGCTCAACCAGTTGTCGTGAGCATCTTGAACTTCGTGCAAAACAGGCAATAAAGCCGATTTTTTCTTGTCTTCTGGATAATGACTAAGCAATTCATTGATGCGATTCATCAATGATTCCGTCATATTTATTTCTTGTTCGTAATGTTTTCTTTCCATAAGCCCCACCCCAGCCCTCCCCGAAGGGGAGGGAGCCGAGTTATAAATTAATTATTTGAAAATATGAATTCCATTTTTTTCTTCTTTTTCTGATTCCCTCGCCGCGGCGAGGTTAGGGGGCTTTTATGCATCAAGCTCGCCCGCTATTACATTTAAACTGGATAAAATAACAATGGCATCTGATAACAATGCACCTTTTATCATTTCAGGATATGCTTGGTAGTAGATAAAACAAGGTCTTCTAAAGTGAAGTCTGTATGGTGTTCTACTTCCGTCAGTAACCAGATAGAATCCTAATTCTCCATTTCCTCCTTCTACCGGATGGTAGATTTCGGCAACCGGAACAGGAACTTCTCCCATTACAATTTTGAAATGATAGATTAAAGATTCCATATTATTGTAAACATCTTCTTTTGGAGGCAAATAATAATCTGGAACTTCAGCATGGTATTCGTTTCCTTCTGGCATTTTGTCCAAAGCTTGACGAATAATGCTCAAACTTTCCCAAACTTCGGCATTACGAACACAAAAACGATCGTATGTATCTCCAGATTTTCCTACTGGAACTTTAAAATCAAAGTCTTCGTAAGAACTGTAAGGTTGCGCCACTCGAACATCATAATCAACTCCTGCTGCACGTAAATTTGGTCCAGTAAATCCATAAGCCATGGCGCTTTCAGCAGAAATAGCACCTACATTTACGGTTCTGTCTATAAAAATTCTATTTCTTTCAAATAGGTTTTCAAATTCTTTCCAGGCAACTGGGAATTCTTCTAAAAAAACATTTAGTTTTCTAAAAGCTTCTGGTGACCAGTCTCTTTCAAAACCACCAATTCTTCCCATATTTGTCGTTAAACGAGCACCGCAAATCTCTTCGTAGATTTCGTATACTTTTTCTCTAAATTGGAAAACATAAAGAAAACCAGTATAAGCACCCGTATCAACTCCTAAAATGGAATTACAAATCAGGTGATCCGTAATTCTTGCCAATTCCATTACAATAACTCTTAAATATTGTGCTCTTTTAGGAACTTCAACACCTAGTAATTTTTCTAATGTCATCCACCATCCCATGTTATTGATAGGCGAGGAGCAATAGTTCATACGATCGGTAAGAGGAGTAATTTGGTAAAATGGACGGTTTTCGGCAATTTTTTCAAAAGCTCTGTGAATGTAACCAATAGTTGGTTCAGCATCTAAAATTCGTTCTCCATCCATCAACAGAATGTTTTGGAAAATTCCGTGAGTAGCTGGGTGAGTCGGACCTAAATTCAGAATAGAAAGCTCGTTTCCGTCTTCATTTAGTTGCTCTTTTATTATTTTAGCATAGCGATGCTCTGGTGGTAATAATAGTTCTGACATTTATAGAATGTGAAAAATTATATTATTGTTTTTTTTAGCAATTGTCTACTGTTCTTCCAAAGAAGCGGTCGTCTTTGTCAGTTCTTCCGCCATCTTCCATTGGGAATTCTTTACGCATTGGAAAAGAAATCATTTCATCCATATTCAAAATACGTTTCAGTTGTGGATGACCAATAAAATTCACTCCAAAAAAATCATAAGTTTCTCTTTCCATCCAATTCGATGATAAGAAAATATTCGAAATTGTTTTGATTTCTGGAGTTGAACCGTTAATAAAAGCTTTTATTCGAATGCGTTTGTTTTCGTACCAATTGTGCATGTGATATACAATTGCAAATTGTTTTTCAACTGGATTATCTGGATAATGGATGCCACATAAATCAGTTAAAAAATGAAAACGTAAATCAAGATCGTTTTTTAAGTATAAAATGATAGCGGTATTGTTGTTAGCATTGATTTCGAAAGAAAAAATATCTCTTTCCTGTTGGAAATTAAATACATCTCCACCGAAAGTAGATACTAATTTTTCTTGTATAGCTGTGTTTTCTAATGCCATTTTATTTGATATTATAAGAAGCTAATAATTCTTGATACTCTGGAGAACTTCTTCTTCTTACCGATTCTGTTTTTACTAGTTCTTGTAATTTCATCACACCATCAACAATTTGTTCTGGTCTTGGCGGACATCCTGGAACGTAAACATCAACTGGAATTACTTTGTCAATTCCTTGTAAAACGGAGTAGGTATCGAATATTCCACCTGATGAAGCACAAGCTCCAACGGCAATTACCCATCTAGGTTCAGACATTTGTTCGTAAACTTGACGTAAAATAGGAGCCATTTTTTTAGAAATAGTCCCCATTACTAATAACATATCGGCTTGACGGGGAGAAAAACTTACACGTTCTGAACCAAAACGCGCCAAGTCATAATGAGATGCCATAGTGGCCATGAATTCAATACCGCAACAAGAAGTTGCAAACGGCAAAGGCCAAAGCGAATTAGCACGAGCCAATCCTACTACATCATTTAGTTTTGTGGCAAAAAAACCTTCACCTACAACACCTTCAGGAGGGGCAACCATATTTATTTTTGTATCGCTCATTTTATAAAAGTTATAAGTTATGAGTTGTAAGTTCATAACTTAAATTTAAAATCAATTTTTAATTTCAAAACCTTCTTATTCCCCTTTAGGGGTTAGGGGTTTATTCCCATTCTATAGCTTTCTTTTTGAGGATATAGAAAAAACCAACCAAAAGTAAAGACATGAAAATAATCATTTTTACCATTCCTTCTAATCCAAGTTCTTTGAAATTTATAGCCCAAGGATAAAGGAAGATTACTTCAATATCAAATAATACGAATAAGATTGCTACAAGGAAATATTTTACTGAGAATGGAATTCGAGCATTTCCTACAGATTCAATTCCGCACTCAAAATTTTTGTCTTTGATAGCAGATTTTCTTTTTGGACCTAATTTTCCAGAAATAATGATAGTACCTACTACAAATCCGATAACAAGCAGAGCTTGCATGAGAATAGGTAAATAATTGAATTGATCAGATTGCATAAATAATGGATTTTGCGCTAAATTTAATCACAAAGATATGCTTCAATGTCATAAAACACAAGTAGACTATCAAAATTAGTACTTGGTTTTAATGGGTTTTTTAGTAGTTTTTAATGATTATAAATAAGAACCTTGGTGGTTTCTTAAAAAAAACCAAAAATTTAACTTTTAATTATAAAAAAAACGTTTCGAAATAAATCGAAACGTTTCTAAGCATTCGTAACAAAAAAAATATTTTGTTTAGATTACTGCAACTTTAGCAGCAACTTTTCCTTTTCTTCCTTCTTCTTCTTCGTAGCTAACTCTGTCACCTTCGCGCAATTCTTCCGCGTTGATTCCTGAAGCGTGAACAAAAATGTCTTTTCCTGTTTCTTCGTCTGTAATGAATCCGTAACCTTTTGATTCATTGAAAAATTTAACTGTACCTGTACGCATTGTAATAGTAATAATAATTTATAATAAGGCAAATGTAAGGTTTAATTACATACGAAAATGATTATTATCAATTTTTTTCATAAAATAATTGATATTCAGTGTTTTCACTTAATACCGAAAGAGATTTACTATAAATCCAATTGAATGTGTAATTCTTTTAATTGAGCGTTATCAATGGCTGATGGAGCATCAATCATCACGTCTCTACCTGAGTTGTTTTTAGGGAATGCGATAAAATCTCTTATGGTTTCTTGACCTCCTAATATAGCCACTAATCGATCCAATCCAAAAGCCAATCCACCATGTGGCGGAGCTCCAAACTGGAAAGCATCCATCAGGAATCCAAATTGTGCTTTTGCTTCTTCTTCGCTAAAACCTAAATATTTAAACATTAATTGTTGCGTTGCTTTATCGTGAATACGAATAGAGCCGCCTCCAATTTCGTTTCCGTTCAAAACCATGTCGTAAGCATTCGCACGAACTTTTCCTGGTTCAGTTTCTAATAGTTTCATGTCTTCTGGTTTTGGGGAAGTAAACGGATGGTGCATAGCATGGTAACGACCGCTTTCTTCGTCTAATTCTAACAAAGGGAAATCAACTACCCAAAGTGGAGCAAATATTTCTGGGTTACGCAATCCTAAACGAGTGGCTAATTCCATTCGTAAAGCACTCAATTGTGCTCTGGTTTTATTTGCTGGTCCCGAAAGTACAAAAATCATGTCGCCGGCTTTTGCGCCTGTTACTTTTGCCCAATGGTTTAAATCTTCTTGGTCGTAAAATTTATCTACTGATGACTTAAAAGTACCGTCTTCATTACATTTTACATACACCATTCCTGATGCGCCTACTTGTGGGCGTTTTACCCAGTCAATTAATGCATCGATTTCTTTGCGAGTGTAATTTCCAGCTCCTGGAACGGCAATTCCAACTACCAATTCAGCAGCATTGAAAACTGGGAATTCTTTATGCTGAGCAAATCCATTTAGTTCTCCAAATTCCATTCCAAAACGGATGTCTGGTTTGTCATTTCCATACGTTTTCATCGCGTGCTCATACGTCATGCGAGGAAATTTATCAACTTCAATTCCTTTGATTTCTTTTAGCAAATGACGTGTCAAACCTTCAAAAATATTTAAAATATCTTCTTGTTCCACAAAAGCCATTTCACAATCGATTTGTGTAAACTCAGGCTGACGATCTGCACGCAAATCTTCGTCACGGAAACATTTCACAATTTGGAAATATTTGTCCATTCCACCTACCATCAATAATTGTTTGAAAGTTTGTGGCGATTGTGGTAACGCATAAAACTGTCCTTCATTCATTCGAGAAGGGACAACAAAATCTCTTGCTCCTTCAGGAGTCGATTTGATTAAATAAGGAGTTTCAACTTCGCAGAAATCCAAATCAGATAAATATTTACGTACTTCCATTGCCACTTTGTGACGGAAAAGCAAACTGTTTTTTACCGGATTTCTTCTAATATCTAAATATCGATATTTCATTCGAATGTCTTCACCACCATCCGTTTCATCTTCAATGGTGAAAGGTGGAGTTAAAGCAGCGTTTAGAATGTTTAGTTCTGTAACTAAAATTTCGATTTCACCCGTTGGAATGTTTTTGTTTTTAGCTTCTCTTTCAATAACAGTTCCCCTAACTTGAATTACAAATTCTCTTCCAAGGGTTTT
This sequence comes from Flavobacterium zubiriense, assembly GCF_041729725.1. Taxonomy (NCBI): domain Bacteria; kingdom Pseudomonadati; phylum Bacteroidota; class Flavobacteriia; order Flavobacteriales; family Flavobacteriaceae; genus Flavobacterium; species Flavobacterium zubiriense. The sequence continues at coordinate 55,787 of NZ_JBCFQL010000012.1, forward strand.
TGCTAATTCGAATACGGATTTTTCAGTACGACTTTCGTCGAAAATTAATTGTGTTATTCCATAACGGTCTCTTAAATCAACCCAATTCATGAATCCTTTATCACGCGATTTTTGAACCCAACCCGCAAGTGTAACTTCGGTGTTGATATGTGAGGCGTTCAACTCGCCACAGTTATGACTTCTATACATTTCGAAAATTTTAATTATTTGATTTATAAGTCAGAAAAAAAAGACTCGGGTGCAAATTTAGAACTAATTATGTACATTGAATTGAGAAAATTGATTTTTTAATGCTTTGAATTATCTGAGTTTTTAATTTCCAATGTTAAGTTTTTGTCTAATGTTATTAAATTGTTACCAAATTGTTTTTTAAATGTAAATTAATATGTAATTTTGATAAAAGAAACCACATAAAATTTTGTATTATGAAAAAATATATAGTTATCGGAGCAGTATTAATCACAGGAATGATTTTTGCACAAACACCTAAACCGCAGTTAGAAGCCATTGGAAATAAAGTAAAAGCAACTTATTTTCATGAAAATGGTAAAGTACAACAAGTAGGTTTTTATAAAGAAGGTAAATTGGATGGAAAATGGACATCTTATGATAATGAAGGAAACAAATTAGCAATTGCTGAGTACAATAAAGGAGAGAAAGTAGGGAAATGGTTTTTCTGGAACAATTCTACTTTGAGTGAAGTAGATTATGCTAATAACCAAGTTGCTTCTGTTAAAAATTGGAAAAAAGAAGCTATTGCTAATGTTGATTAAATTTACAATTGTTAATTAAAAAAAGGCTTTTCCATAATTTTTGGAAAAGCCTTTTTTGATGCCATTATTTTTTGAGCCTATTTAAAATTCATCAAAATTAATTTCCCTATTACGCCGTGGCGGATGTAATTTTGAAGAATTTTTAAGAAATTTTCCACCCTTTAGGGACGGGGAAAAAGAAAATTTATTAAAAAAAAAATAAATTTAAACAGGCTCTTTATGTTTAGCAGTCGTTTTCAATTTAAAGCTAGCATATAAAGTTATAGCTGATAGAATAATCCAAAAAACATCTACAAAAAACGGTTGAAATTGATTGTTGCTGCATGAAACCCAAAACCAATTTCCCGTTTTGATTCCATTTGTAATTGGAATTAAAAAACCAAGAATACTTCCCGAAAGCAAACAAAACTGATTGGTAAAACGATTGTTTTTCTTTAGAATAAAAAAGATACTCATTAGTAACCAACTAATAAAGTATATCGCATACGTATTGTCTTGTCCCAATGGATAATACATTTTAGCCACAATAAAAGTCAAGGCTGTAACAGGAAACATACTCAAACAAATGGCTAAGTAAAAGCGAACCACACCTTCATTGAAACGTCTTTTTTTCCCTGGCATATTTTTCTTGTCTCTGGCAACCAGCCAAATCATCACTCCCGAAATGATTACAAAGCACGATAATATCCCTAATACAAAACTGATAATTTTTAACCCGTAACCGCCATAATCTCCAAAATGGATGCGGTATAAAATGTTTTTTACGCTATCTAAATAAGTAGTTTGAGTTATAGGATCTTTTTTCGAAACGACTTCGCCAGTTGCAACTTTATAAACCATTTTGCCAATTCCAGTAAATTTCTTGCCATAGTCAATCTCGCCTTCTATTAGTACGTGCATGTTAACATCGCCGTAGTTTTGAATTTCTACACGGGAAATATTAAAATTCTTCCAGTTTTTTTTAGTAGCTGCAACCATTTCATTAATACTGAACGATTTGGTTAAAGTTTTATTTTCGAATGTATATTCGGTGCCCGAATATTCTAATTCCTTGTAAAATTTCTCTTGGTCTCCTTGGTAAAGCAATTGAACACTAGGTGCTATAATGAGTAATTTAATCATAAAAAAAGCACCAGTAACTGCATATACAAATTGAAATGGCAAACCCAGCATTCCTAATGAAGTATGTGCATCCGTCCACCATGTTTTTAGTTTTTCTTTTGGGCGGAAAACATAAAAACTGGAAATGATTTTTTTCCAATGCAGCAACACTCCGGTTGCAATGGCAAACAAAAAAAACAAAGCAATAAATCCAGATAAATAGTAGCCAACAGGATAAGGAATTTGCGCTAAGAAATGCAAACGATAAATAAATTCGCCTAGACTATATGATTCCTCATAACTAGTCGTTTTGTAAGTCGAATTTTTTAAAATTAAATATTGCGATTCTTTCCCTTTTTTTGAAGCTAAGCTGTCTTTTGAAGCTTCTAGAGAAGTGCCTACACTATGTTCATTTTGAGGTTGATAAAAACTGATTTTTCTACCATGCAAGTCGTAAGCAGTGTCTAGTACTTTTAGAGCCTGATCGAAATTTAATTGTATTTTATTGGTCTGCAAAGTGGATTCTCCTTTTTCCCAACTTGTAATATCGTCTTTGAAAAAAGAAAATGATCCTGCGAAAAAAATCACATATAAAACGACGCTAATAACGATGCCGCTAACGGTGTGGGTATGGAAAAAAATGTTGTAATTTCTATTGTTCATTGTTTATTTTGCTATCGGATTATAAGCTTGACCTAAAAAAAATATTCCTAAAAAGAAGAGGCTTAAGCCTAAGTAGATTAGCCAAATGTTCCAGCCGTTTTTAGCTAAGAATGCCACTACCATAAGGGCTACCCAAAGTATAAAACCACTAAAAGCCATTGTTATTATTACATCAGCTCTGTTAAACCAACTGGCTAGGGCTAAATGAAAGCTGATAGCAACCAAATAACCACCTAGAATTGCTGCGATGATTTTAGAAAAACGTTGCCATTTGGACTGCGTTAAATATTTTGGATTTGCTGGCATGTTTCAGGGATTTTAAGAATAGGTTTCAAAAAAAACAACTAGAAAAAACATTCCTAATATCAATTTATAATTAATGATTTTTAGTGGAGCTAAAATCACAACAAGACTTCCTATAGTCATAATTTGAATTAGATAAATTAGTGCACTTGAACCAATTGCTTTTTCTAATAATAATATTAAATAAGCTGTAATCAATAGTCCCAAGCCTATTAATTTAGAAGGTTTAGGATTGTTTTGCAACCATTTTTCAACAGTAAGCGTATTTGATAAATATGCTTTTTGAGAGGTATTGTACAAAGTATAGAAACCAAAAAACACGAGTAAACTTGCAATTGAAATCATCTTATTTAGAATTGTTTTTGATAACGCAAAAGTAATTAGCAAAATGTTATAAAACAAATTATTTTAATTTATTCTAAATAAGAAGTGTGAGATAGATTTAGTTTCAATTAAAAAATCACTAGAGAGTTACTTTGATTAACCAACAAAGCCTGCACATTTGATTGTGCAGGCTTTGCTTATTAATTTAATTAAGATAATTAAACCGTGTGTTTCGGGTTAAAACCGTCTTCGCTTAATTCTGTGTGAACATAATCAGCAACCATTTCAGCTTCGTAATCCACTTTTTCTCCTTTAGAGAATTTACGAATTAATTTTTCCATGATTTCATAAATCACAGGAACAATAATCAGAGTTAAGAATAGAGAGGAAATTAATCCACCAATAATTACCCAAGCTAATCCGTTTTTCCATTCGGCTCCCGCTCCAGAGGCCAGTGCAATTGGGAACATACCAAAAACCATCGCAATAGTTGTCATTAAAATAGGACGCAAACGAGCGTGATTCGCTTGAATCAATGCGGTTCTGATAGATTCTCCGGCTGCTCTTCGTTGATTGGTATAATCGACTAACATAATCGCGTTCTTACAAACTAAACCAATCAACATAATGATACCTAAAATGGTAAAGATGTTTAATGAGTTGTTTGTTAAAGCCAAGGCTAGCATTGCTCCAATAAATGAAAGTGGAATAGCAAACAATACTACAAATGGATGCGCAAAACTGTCATACAAACCAACCATTACTAAGTAAACCAAGATAATAGCGGCTAATAATGCAATTCCAAGTGTACCAAAACCTTCCGATTGGTTTTCCTGATCACCACCCCAAATGTAACTTACACCTGTAGGTTTTTCTAGTTTATCCAATTTTTCTTGCCATTGGGTTACAATAGTTCCTGCTGGTACTCCAATATTTTGACCTTGAACAGTAACCGAAGCCGTTTTGTCTCTACGTTCTAATTTACTTGGACCAGAACCTTCAGTAATAGAAGCAAATTGAGATAATTTAATTTGTTGTCCTAAATCATTAATAAAGATAAGGTTACTCACATCAGTAATGTTTTTTCGATCAAAAGCATTGTACTTTATGTTGATGTCGTATTCGTATTCTCCTGCTCTAAATTTACCATCGGTGTTTCCGCTGTAAGCCGTTTGCATGGTCATACCTACCGTTTGTAAATTCAATCCCAGTGCCGCCATTTTATCACGATCTACTTGAACGTTAACCTCAGGATTTCCATCTTCAACGGTTAATTTAATCTCAGTAGTTCCAGGAATTGTTCTTAATTCAGCTTCGGCTAATTTGGCAAAATTCATAGCACTTTCTACATTTGGACCAGTAACAATTAACCCTAAGGTAGCATCTTCGGCAGTACCAAGAATACCTACAGGAACCGTTTTTACTTTGGCACCAACCAATATTTTTTCTAATTGGCGTTTCATTTTTGCTGCATAAACGGAGGCATCATCTGTACGTTCTGATTGTTCAATCATTTTTACATTGATTTCCGCTTTGTAAGAAGTTGCCTGAGAAGCACCCATTCCTTCAGAAGTTTGACCCACTGTTGTAATTTGGCTATAAACATATTCCTGTGATTTCAAGTAAGCTTCTGCTTTTTGAGTCATAAAGTTGGTTTGCTCTAGCGAAGCATCTTTAGGTAATTCGATTTGAACTAAAAATTCCCCACTGTCTGAAGTAGCGAAAAATTCTCCACCAATGAAACCACCGCCAATTAACCCTACAGTTGAAGTAAAGAATAATACTAATACCACTAAGATGGTTTTGATGTAATGATCCAAAGACCATTCTAAGATTTCAGTAACCCAGTTTGTAAAACGAGTTAATAATTTTTCGAAACCAAGAATGATTCTTCCAAAAAGATTTTTCCCTTCAATATGTTCTAATTTTCCAAAACGAGAAGATAACCAAGGAATAATAGTAAAAGATGCTAAAAGAGATAATAATGTAGAGATTACAACAGTCATACAAAACTGTGTAATAATGTTAGCTACTAATCCTGTACTCATAGCAATAGGTAAAAATACCACCACAATTACTAAGGTAATTGAAGTTACAGTTCCACCAATTTCGGCAGTTCCATCATAAGAAGCACGAATACGGCTTTTACCCATTTCCATGTGTCGGTAAATGTTTTCCAATACCACAATGGCATCATCCACCAGAATACCTACAACAAGTGATAATCCTAATAAACTCATTAAGTTTAAGGTGTATCCTAAAAGGTAAATACCAATAAAAGTAGCAATTAACGAAGCAGGAATAGAAACCATTACAATCAATGAGTTTCTAATACTGTGCAAGAAGAATAACATTACTAGCGCAACAAGAATTACCGCAATTAATAAATCGTGTAAAACAGAGTCTGCTGCTTCCAGTGTAAAAACGGTACTGTCTTTTGCAATAGCTAGTTTTAAATCATTTATCTTGTAATCCTTTTCCAGAGTAGCAATGGTTTGTACTAATTGCTCACTTACTGCAACAGCATTAGCGTCCGATTGTTTCACAATTTGTAATATGATGGCGCTTTTTTGATTTACACGAGCTACTTTTTCAGCAATTCTTTGCGTGTCTTGTACATCGGCAATGTCTTGTAAACGAATTTGAATTCCGTTTTTTGACGAAATTACTAAGTTTCTTAATTCGTCAACATTTTTGTATTTACCCGCTAAACGAATTAATATTTTTTGCTCACGGGTTTGAATGTTTCCAGTAGGGAAGTCCAAATTTGAAGCTAAAATAATTTGTTGAACCTGTGGAACAGATAATCCATATCCTTGCATTCTGGTAGCATCAAGGTTAACTTGAATTTCACGTTCCTGACCACCAATGATATTTACTTGTGCCACACCCTGAACACGAGATAATACGGGAGCAATTTTTTTGTCAATTAAGTCATAAAACTCGGCTTCATCCATTTTTCCATTGGCACCAATAGTCATAATTGGTAAATCACTCAAAGAGAATTTAGTCAATGAAGGCGGATCGGCATCATCAGGTAAGTCACTCAGTACGGCGTTGATTTTTCGTTGTGCATCGTTCATCGAATTGTCAACATTGGCATTTGATGTCAATGTTATCGATACAATCGAAAGACTTTCATACGATTTAGAATCTATCTTTTTGATGTTTTCTAAAGAAGCAACGGCATCTTCAATCTTTTTAGTGACTGTATTTTCAATCTCACTTGGAGAAGCTCCTGGATATACCGTAGAAACCGTGATTACATTGGTCTCAAATTTAGGAATCAATTCATAGCCCAGTTGGCTGTAACTGAATATTCCTCCAAGGATTAGTATCGTAAATAAAACGATAACTAACGAGGGACGTTTTATGGATATTTCTGCTAATTTCATATTTTCTTTTATGTTTTGTGGAGTGCTTGGTTTTTTGTCCTTAGTTCTAAGTTGTTAGTTCTTAGTTTTTAGTTTTTAGTTTTTAGTTCTATGTTGTTAGTCCTTAGTTGTTGTACCTAGTTCTTAGTCTTTAGATAATTTCACTAGGTACTATTCACTAAGTACTGAGTACTATGTACTATTCACTAGGTACTAAGGACTATGTACTAAGGACTAGTTACTAATTACTTAATAACCTCTACCGTTTTACCGTCTTGTAAGTTAATTTGACCAGTTGTAATAACTGTTTCACCATTTGACAAGCCGTCTAAAATTTCAACTTTATCACCCAATATTCTTCCTGCAGTAACTGTTTTTAGTTTTGCAATTCCATTTTCAACTACAAAAACTTGGTTACTACTTACGCTACCTACAAAGGCATTTCTTGGTACAACAGTTAAAGTTTGTTTTTGTTGAGACGATTTGAATACAGCAGTTCCGTACATCCCCGCTTTTAAGTCATTGTTGGCATTGTTTGAAATTTCAATTTCAACAGGGAAATTCAAACTATTATCTGCTTTAGCAGCAATAAAAATAATTTTACCTGAAAACTGTTTATCAGGATATACGCTTGTTGTAACGCTGATATTGTTGCCTACTTTTAAACTCGCTACTTGAGATTCGTTAACTGTTACTTTTAATTTTAGAGTATTCACGTTTACAATTTCAAACATTTGTGTAGGAGGCATAGCAGCTAACATGGAGCCTGGCTCGATAAGTTTTTTATTGATAATGCCGCTTATAGGTGCTTTTATTCTAGTGTCACCAATGTTTATTTTTGCTTGTTTGTAGTTCGCTTCAGCATTTATTAAGGCTACTTTTGCCTGATCTAATTGCTGTTTAGTCACACCGCCTGTTTTGTAAGCGTTGTCAAAACGACTGTAATCCGATTTTGCATTTTGGTAAGCCGCTTCGGCCGCTTGAGCACTTACATTGATGGCATCTCCTCTCATGATTGCTAGAGTTTGCCCCGCTGATACGCGGTCTCCTTCTTTAGCTAATACTCTAACAACCTTTCCTGATTTTTCAGCAGCAAATGTTAATTCTTGTTTTGGTTCAAAACTTCCATTAGCAACAAAATCTAAATTGATTTCTTCTGTTTTAACCGTAGCCACTTTTACAGAAACACTGGCGTTTTTCTCAGCAACAATAGCAATTTTTTCTGCGTTTGCTTCTTTGTTCTTCATTAAAATAAATCCTATTAAAGCTAGAGTAGCAATAATTACAATTCCGATAGTTATGTTTTTTTTCATCTTAGTTATTTAATAATGTTCTTAGTTCTCCTTTTGATTTTATTAGTTTAATTTCTGCTAGTTTGTAATCTAAAATTGCAGCAGTATAGTTGTTTTGTGCTTCTGTTGAAGCATTTTCAGCATCAAGCAAATCTGTTAAAGATGCTAAACCTTGTAAATAATTATTGTTGATATTTTTAAGGATTTCATTTGCAAGTCTCATGTTTTCTTTTTGATTTTGCAGCGTGATGATGCTGTTTTCAATTTGAGTTTTAGCATTTTTATAATCTAAATTCAATCCTAATTGAGTGTCTTTAATGTCTTCTTGGATGGTTCTTAATTCTACATCAGCTTGTCTTACTTTAGCTCTTGTTCCAAAACCGGAGAAAATAGGCACTCTTAAGTTTAATCCAATAGCAGAGAAATCAGACCAGTAAACACCATCTGAAGGTTTTGCAAACCAAGGCATTTGTGGTCCTTGACCAATGTAGTTGTAGCTGGCTGAAAGTGAAAGAGTAGGGTAATAACCTGCAATTACTGATTTTTTTTGTAGCACCAATAACTCTTCTTGTTTTTTCAAGATTAAATATTCGCTTCTGCTAGCCACATTTGGAGTGTCAGAAAAAGCGGCTGGCGTTATTTCAAATTCTGATTGTGGAATATTGATTTCAGCATCAATTGGCATCCCAATGTAAAATTTTAAAGCATTTTCCTGTAATTGTACTGCATTGATGATTTGTTGTTTTTGGGTATTGATGTTCGATAGGTTTACGGTCATTCTATCTAAGTCAATTTTTTTAGCTAATCCGTTGTCAAATTGTCCTTTAACAATATCGCGAACCTTTGAGGTTGTATTCAAATTACTTTCGGCTAATGCTAATTTTTGACGTAAAACATAGACTTGGTAATAGTTGTTTGCTACTCTTTCAATCACTTGTTCTTCGGTCAACTGATTGTTAATTTGGTAAAATTCACGTGTTGTTTTTGCTGCTTTTAAACCCGTAAAAACCGATTGATCAAACAAAGCTTGTGTTAACGAAACCCCTGCAGTTGAAATCCATTTTTGTCCAAAAGCTGCTTGAATTGTTGTGCCGGGTGCGTTAAATGCAGCACCATCAATAACAGTTGTTTGGATGATAGGGTTGTAAGTTAGACTTCCATTTGCTGAAATTTGAGGCAAAGCTCTAGAACGTACTTCCTGAATTTGATATTCGCTGTTTTCAATTTTTAATTGTGCTTTTTTAGCATCGGCTTTGTTCTCAAGCGCATATTTTATGGCTTCTTTGAGTGTCAGTGTTGTTTTTTCTTGTGCATTTGCAATTGTTACAAATGATAGAATTGTTAGTATGAGTAATTGTTTCATTATTGAGATATATTAAGTAAATTTTTTTCTAATTCGATAATCCCTTCAGCTGTTGCCATGGCTCGGGTATGGTATTCTAAGGCTTCTAATTCTAACTGATAGGCTTCTCTTTCAGATTGGATGTTTTCGTTGATGTTAAATATCAAGTAATAGTAAAATTTGACGTAAGACTCTATGTTGAGGTCTTTTCGATATAAATTTTGAGCAATCCCTTTATGAATATTTTGTCGAAAACAAAATTCACATTCATCGATTTGAAATTTTAAAGCATTTCGATAAATTTCAGGATAATGTTTTTTGAGTTGGTAGATGGGAGAGCTTTCAGACGATTTGAACATTTCGCCAAACATGCGTCTGATTTCAAAGTTTTCTTCTATGGCATTGAAGTTTTTAGAAATGGCTTCGTTAATCAATTCGCTAACTTTTTGATGAATCAAATCGACAGTTTGTTCAATTAGGATTTCTTTATTGCAAAAATATTTATATATTGTTTTTTTAGAAATGCACATTTCCCCCGCTATGTCATCCATAGTGATACTTTTAAAACCTAGTTTTAAAAACATTTCACTTGCCTTAGAAATTATCTTCTCTTTCATTTTATTTTTAATTCATTAAGGGCAACATTAATTAAATGCTAAATTCTACGTTTGCCACCAGTTTAATATCTTGTCCCATTGTTAATCCGTTATTTGTATTAAAAGAATTTGATGCAAGTCCAAAATCTTTTCGGTTTATATCAGCTGTAAGTTCAAAGGATACTTTTTTCTCTCCATCTAAATAATCTGTTTCTATCAATTCTACATCAAGTTCTACGGTTTTAGTAATATTTTTGATAGTTAAATCTCCTTTAAGAAAATTGATGTTTTTGTTAATTTTTTGAAAAGAAGTTGATTTGAAACTAATTGTTGGATATTGATTGACATCAAAAAAGTCATTCAATTTTAAATAGTTGCTAAACTGCTCTAGTTTTGATTCTCTGTTTTTAACATTCAACGAAAATGCTATTGTTGCATCTTGGATTTCGTTGTTTTTAAAATCGGCATGACCCTGAAAATTATTTAGATTTCCGTCTAAATAGGCAATTATTGAATGTCTCATTCTGATTAAAACATCAGATTGGCTTGAGTTAACTTTCCACTTTGTTTTCATAATTCTTTTTGTATTTGTAACGACCAATCTGTTTTGCTTGAAGTGCTTCATTTTAAGCGCCTCCGAATTTAATTGTTAAATTCTGGCGCAAATATAGAACGGAAACTTTAAACACCAAAATAGTTTCCAATGTATTTATGATAATTTAACATTTCATTGACAAACGAAGTTTGTAATCCAATGTGAATGCTGTAAATTAGCCCGAAAATTAAATTTATGCACGCCGTAAGTCAATACCAAGAATTTTTATCCGAATACCTTCAGTCCCAATTAGAAGTTAAAGAGCCAAGAAATTTATACGAACCTATACATTATATATTAGGACTTGGTGGTAAAAGAATTCGTCCTGTTTTAACGCTAATGAGTGCTGAGATTTTTGGTGTATCTTATAGAAAAGCTTTGTCAGCAGCATTGGCGGTTGAGGTTTTTCATAATTTTTCTTTGGTTCATGATGATATTATGGACGATGCCCCTTTGCGAAGAGGTAGTGTTACCGTGCATGAAAAATGGGATACTAATACAGCTATTTTATCTGGGGACGCCATGCTGATTTTGGCATACCAATATTTTGAAAATTACAAGCCTGCTATTTTTAGAAAATTAGCCAAGTTGTTTAGTAGAACAGCCTTGCAGGTTTGTGAAGGTCAACAAATGGATGTGGATTTTGAAGTTCGCCAGGATGTAACTATTCTGGAATACCTAAAAATGATAGAATATAAGACGGCGGTTTTAGTTGCAGCAGCTATGAAAATGGGTGCTATTGTTGCCAAATCTCCTAAAAAGAATGGAAACTTAATTTATGATTTTGGTTTGAATTTAGGATTAGCATTTCAGTTGCAAGACGATTATTTAGATGCTTTTGGAGATCCAAAAACCTTTGGAAAACAAGTAGGAGGTGATATTATTGAAAATAAAAAAACCTATTTGTATTTAAAAGCAATGGAGTTTGCGGGCGAAGCAGATAAACAAAAATTAGCTGATTTATTTTCGACTCAATTAGAAAATAACTCGTCTAAAATTACTCAGGCTAAAGCCATTTTTGTCAATTCTGGAGCTGCAACTGCTACACAAAAAGCCATTGAAGAATACACTTTTAAGGCTTTTGAAACTTTAGAGAAAATGAGTATTGGTGATAAAGAGAAACAAATTCTTAAGTCTTTTGGTGAGAATTTGATGGGAAGAAAAGTATAAATAATATCAATATCAATTTCAATATTCAATTTCAATAATGTAATTGATTTTTTTCATTGTTATTGTAATTGAATATTGAAATTGCTATTGCTATTGAATTTTGCCATTGCCATTGATTTTTGAAATTGTTATCGATTTTTTGATATTATAATTATGTATATTACTCCGTTAAATACCGATTTGTTGTTTGAAGAAGCTCAAAAGGAATCTTTGTATTTGAAATTAATTGAGCAAATCAATAAGGATTTCAACTTGGCCAATGAAGGAGTTGATTTTCCATTGAGTATTTCTCCGGATGATCTAAAAATCCAATTGCACGAGAAAGTCTATCGATTGATTCAGTATAAGTTTGCCGAATATTTGAATTTGCTTTATGTTATCGATGTTTCAGAAGAGGTAATTAAAAAACTCGATGGTTCTGATTTGGTTATTCTTGCTGAAGATGTTGCTTTTTTGATTTTAAAAAGAGAATGGCAAAAAGTGTGGTTTAGGAATAATTTTAAGTAAAGTTTCTAAGATGCTAAGGGTTTGAGTTGTTAAGGTATGTTGCCTCTTAGAATCTTAGAATCTTAGAATCTTAGCCTCAGTAACTTTCTTAAAAATAAAACCGTACAAAAGGCATAAACGCATCACTGTAAGCGCTTTTGTTATCATCATGTAAAACATTATAACGGGCACCTATGGTTACATTTCCATTGCGGTAACCAGCGCCTAAAAACAAACCAGTGTTCCAAAAGTTGTTACTGTAATTGTTTGTGCCAACTCCATTTACATTAACTCTCAGTTGTTCCAGTTCTGCCAAAAGTTGGATTTCAGGAATGGGATTGAATAGTGTAATTAAGCTTCCACCGTATAAATTTGAATTGTATGAATTTCTCACTTTGATATAGGTATATTGCACTCCTAAACCTACGGCGAAGTATTGGTTCACATTATAAATAGCACTTGGAGCAACCGAAATATCGGTGAAACCAGAGCCCAAACTTAATCCTAATCCGCCTCCAAATTGTACATTTTGCCAAAAATCATTGTTGGGTTCAAAGGCGGAATTCTGTTTTTGAGCTGATAATTGGAAGGAAAAAAATACGAATAAAGCGGTCAATGTTAAATTTGAAAAGACCATGGCATGTTTTTTTGTCATAAGTAGTAAGGTATTTAACATTTTAATAGTTAAAAGTGTTTTAATTTTCAAGTAAATTTAGTTGATTATTGTACTTTTGCCAAACTATTTTAACAAAAAGTATATTCACTAACATTATGGATAGGTTTTCATTTTTAAATGCAGCGCATACCGAATTTTTCGCTCAATTATACGATCAGTATTTAGTAAATCCAGATAGCGTAGAGCCTAGCTGGAGAAGTTTTTTTCAAGGTTTTGATTTTGGAATGGAAACGTATAATGACGAAAATCCAATTCAATACCATAGAGAAGTAGCTCCAGTATCTTCAGTGTCTTCGACTCCTGTAGATAATAGTAAAATATCAGAGCAGCTTCACAAAGAATTTAACGTTGTGAAACTAATCGACGGCTACCGTTCTAGAGGTCATTTGTTTACTAAAACAAATCCTGTTAGAGAGCGTAGAACTTTTTCTCCAAGTTTAGATTTAGAAAACTTTGGTCTTTCTTCAGCCGACTTAAACACTACTTTTGATGCAGCAAAAATATTAGGTTTACAGCCTTCTACTTTGTCGCAAATTATCAATCACTTAAAAGCAGTTTATTGCCAGCACATTGGTATCGAATACATGTATATTCGCAGACCAGAAATTGTAGAATGGATTCAAAAAAGATTGAATGTTAATGAAAACCAACCTACTTTTTCTGCTGATGAGAAAAAAGGAATTTTAAATAAATTAAATCAAGCGGTTTCGTTCGAGAACTTCTTGCATACTAAATACGTGGGTCAAAAACGTTTTTCTCTTGAAGGAGGAGAATCAATTATCCCTGCCCTTGATGCTTTGATCGAAAGAGCTGCTGAAAAAGGAGTTGAACAATTCGTAATGGGAATGGCCCATCGTGGTCGTTTGAACGTTTTGGCTAACATTTTTGGCAAATCGACTCAGGATATCTTCTCTGAATTTGACGGAAAAGATTACGATCAGGAATATTTTGACGGTGATGTAAAATACCACTTAGGTCTTACGGCTGACAAAATTACCAAATCAGGTAAAAAAATCAATATCAATTTAGCTCCAAATCCTTCGCACTTAGAAACTGTAGGTGCAGTTATTGAAGGAATTACCAGAGCAAAACAAGATAAATATTTCCCTAATGATTTTTCTAAAGTATTGCCTATCGCTGTTCACGGGGATGCTGCTATTGCAGGACAAGGTATTCTTTATGAAATTATTCAAATGGCTCAATTAGATGGGTACAAAACAGGAGGAACTATTCATATTGTAATTAATAATCAAGTTGGTTTTACAACGAACTACTTAGACGCACGTTCTTCTACTTATTGTACAGATGTTGCTAAAGTAACTTTGTCACCAGTATTACATGTAAATGCTGATGATGCAGAATCTGTAGTACATGCGATGCAATTTGCACTGGATTTCAGAATGCAATTTGGACGTGACGTATTTATTGACTTATTAGGATATAGAAAATACGGTCATAACGAAGGTGATGAACCTCGTTTTACACAACCAGTATTGTATAAATTGATTGCTAAGCATCAAAATCCAAGAGATTTGTATGCTGAAAAATTATTGTCTGAAGGAATTATCGATGCTAATTTGGTAAAAACTTTAGAAAAAGAATACAAAGACGATTTAGATCATAATTTAGAAGCTTCTCGTAAAAAAGACTTGACTATCATCACTCCATTTATGCAAAATGAATGGAAAGGTTTTGAACAAGTTTCTAATGTTGGAATGTTGCAAAAGGTGAATACTAAGGTTGAAAAATCAACTTTAGATTCTATCATTTCAACCGTTTCAAGTTTACCAACAGACAAAAAATTCATTAACAAAATCACTAAGATTGTTACTGATAGAAAAACGGGATACGATAACAATACTATTGATTGGGGTACTGCTGAAACATTAGCTTACGGTTCGCTTTTGACAGAAGGATTTGATATTCGTATTTCAGGTCAGGATGTAGAGCGTGGAACTTTCTCGCACCGTCATGCTGTAGTAAAAGTAGAAGATTCAGAAGAAGAAGTTGTTTTATTAAATCATATCGAAAACAAAAAAGGAAACTTCCATATCTTTAACTCTTTCTTGTCAGAATACGGAGTATTAGGATTTGATTACGGTTATGCGTTGGCTAATCCAAATGCTTTAACAATTTGGGAAGCACAATTTGGAGATTTCTCTAATGGAGCCCAAATTATGATTGACCAATACATTTCTTGTGGAGAGGACAAATGGAACAATCAAAACGGATTAGTAATGTTGTTGCCACACGGTTACGAAGGTCAAGGTGCTGAGCACTCTTCTGCACGTATGGAGCGTTATTTACAACTATGTGCACGTCACAATATGTACGTTGCCGATTGTACAACGCCAGCTAACTTCTTTCACTTGTTGAGAAGACAAATGAAAACTACTTTCCGTAAGCCATTAATTGTTTTTTCTCCAAAAAGTTTGTTACGTGATCCAAGATGCGTTTCTACAGTTGAAGAATTGACAAGTGGAGAATTCCAGGAAACTATAGACGATACAACAGTAAACAAAGCGGACGTTAAAACATTAGTTTTCTGTACAGGTAAATTCTACTATGATATTGTTGCCGAAAGAGAAAACAACGGACGTAAAGATGTTGCAGTGGTTCGTATCGAGCAGTTGTTCCCATTACCAGTGGAGCAATTAAAAGCAATTATTGCTCAATATCCAAATGCAGATGATTATGTTTGGGCACAAGAAGAACCTAAAAACATGGGAGCTTATAGCTTTATGTTAATGAATTTCGATTTGGTTAAATGGAGATTAGCTTCTCTAAAAGCCTATTCAGCTCCAGCAGCGGGAAGTTACACAAGAGCAAAACGCCGTCATGCTGATGCAATCAGAATGGTATTTGATAAAAAATTATTTAGATAAACTCAAATTTTGTAATTATGAAGAAACTTTTAACTTTATTATTTTTTAGTTTAATTTTTAGTTTTTCTTATTCTCAAGAATTAAAAAAACCTAGCGAAGGAAAGTCATTAGTGTATTTTACAAGAGCGACAGCGACAGGTTTTTTGATCAATTTTAAATATTTTGATGGGGAAAAATATTTAGGCAAATTTAATTATGGAAAATACTTGGTTTACGAATGTGAACCTGGAAAACATTTATTTTGGTCTAAATCTGAAAATACTGACTTTTTAGAAGCAGAATTAGAAGCGGGTAAAGTTTATATAATTGACTCGGAACCTCAAATGGGTGCTTTTAAAGCAGCTGTAAAATTAATGCCTTTTGATAATGATTCTAATAATTATAAGAATATCAAAAAGTACGAAAGAAAAAAAGAAGGAATATTAAAAGCTATTTCAGGAGCTAAAGAATATACTATAAGTGAAGATGATTTGGCTGAAGCCAAAAAAGATCAAGAAGATTTAGTGAAACGTTCTATTGAGAAATATACCAAACGAAAAGCAGAAGGAGAAGTTTATCCTACGATGACAGTAAATAGTAATTATGTTTCGAATTTAGAAACAGGAAAATAATTCAATTGCTAGTAAATAAAAAAACATAAGTAATTGTAACAAGAATTAAAATTCATAATTTAAAATAATAGAACATGATTTTAGAAATGAAAGTCCCGTCACCAGGGGAATCTATAAAGGAAGTTGAAATTGCAACTTGGTTGGTAAAAGATGGGGATTATGTTGAAAAAGATCAAGCTATTGCTGAAGTAGATTCAGACAAAGCTACATTAGAATTGCCTGCTGAAGCAAGCGGAATCATTACTTTAAAAGCAGAAGAAGGCGATGCAGTGGCAGTAGGAGCAGTAGTTTGTCATATAGATACTGCAGCAGCTAAACCATCAGGTTCTCCCGACGCTTCGGGACCAGCAGCGGAAACGCCTGCAGCAGAGGCTCCAAAAGCCGAAACACCAAAAGCAGCTCCTGCTCCAGCGGCACCAGCAGCACCAGCAGTTACTTATGCAACTGGAACACCATCTCCAGCAGCTAAAAAAATATTAGATGAAAAAAATATCGAGCCTGCTTCAGTTACTGGAACTGGAAAAGGTGGAAGAATTACTAAAGATGATGCAGTAAATGCAGTGCCATCAATGGGAACTCCTACAGGGGGTAACCGTGGTTCTGAGCGTACTAAATTGTCTATGTTGCGTCGTAAAGTAGCAGAACGTTTAGTTGCTGCTAAAAACGAAACAGCCATGTTGACTACTTTTAATGAAGTAAACATGACGCCAATCAACACTTTGCGTAATGAATACAAAGATGCATTCAAAGCAAAACACGGTGGTATTGGGTTAGGATACATGTCATTCTTTACAAAAGCAGTAACAAGAGCTTTAGAATTATATCCAGACGTAAACTCTATGATGGATGGTGATTATAAAGTAGCTTATGATTTTGCTGATATCTCTATCGCAGTTTCTGGACCAAAAGGATTAATGGTTCCTGTAGTTCGTAATGCTGAAAACTTAACTTTCCGTGGTATTGAAGCTGAAATCAAAAGATTAGCTATCAAAGCACGTGATGGTCAAATTACGGTTGACGATATGACTGGTGGAACTTTTACAATCACTAATGGTGGTGTATTTGGTTCTATGTTGTCTACGCCAATTATCAATCCTCCTCAATCAGGAATTTTAGGAATGCACAACATTATTGAGCGTCCAATTGCTGTAAATGGTAAGGTGGAAATTCACCCAATGATGTATGTGGCGCTGTCTTATGACCACAGGATTATCGATGGTCGTGAGTCTGTTGGTTTCTTGGTTGCTGTTAAGGAAGCTTTAGAAAACCCGGTAGAATTGCTTTGCGGTGGAAATCCTAAAAAAGCATTTGAATTGTAATTCAAAAATGTCATTCTGAGCGAAAGCGAAGAATCTAATTATAAAATCCCAAATTCCTCCCGAAGCCTCGGGACTGGAGTTTGGGATTTTCTTTTTATATTCGAAAAGTATATTATGCGTAAAACACCCCGCCCGCCGCGGCGGGCACCCCTCTTAAAAAGAGGGGAAGTGTAGCGTGTATTAGGAATGTCTTTTTTTAAGAATGATGAATTTCCCTTGGTAGCGTTGAGCAGAAGGTTGGAAATATAAGAAAAGAGGGAAATTGTAATCTTTATTTGTAATGCAATTTTTTAAAAATGATGGATTTCCCCTCCTCATGAGGGGTGCCCGCCGCAGCGGGTGGGGTGGTTACTATACATAAAACAAGAAATAAGTCTGATTATGAAACCTGAAATTCTTACTTATATTCATGAGAAACCTATTTATAGGAGAAGTGTCGGATTATTGCCCCGCAAAAGCATTAAGTGGCAGAGCCAAGGCTTTACGAAAAGCAGGAGTTTTGTCGGAAGTTATTTTTTGGAGACAAGTGCGAAATAATACTTTTTGGTCAGTTGATTTTGATAGGGAGCGAATTATAGGTAGTTTTATTGTGGATTTTTATATAAAATCTCTTGGTTTGATTATAGAAATCGATGGCTCAAGTCATGATGATAAACAGGAATACGACACATTGAGAGAGGAGTTTTTAAATAATTTAGGACTACATGTTTACAGGATTTCTGATTTTAGAGTGCAACACGATTTAGAAAATGTGATGAATGAATTAGAGGATTATATTTTGGAAAAATTCGGTTCATTATTATAAAATAAAATAAACCTATACCTATGAAAATCAAATTACTTTTAATTACCATTTTTTTTGGGCTAACTACTGTTTTCTCCAATCCGCCAGCTAAAAAACGAATTTTGGTTTATACTAAAAACGGAAAAGGTTATGTACATAAAAATATTCCTTTTAGTGTGGAAGCCTGGAAAAAAATAGGTGAAGCCAATAAATTAATTGTTGATGTTTCGGATGATCCAGCGGTGATGAATACCGAAAATCTGGCAAAATATAGTTGTATGGTTTTTTCGAATACCTGTAATGCTATTTTTGATACTGAAGAACAGAGACAAGCATTGGTAGATTACATTCATGCTGGTGGTGCTTTTGTAGGCATTCACAGTGCTTCTGATTCTGAGAAATCCTGGCCTTGGTATGCAAGAATGGTGGGGGGAAAATTTAAAAGCCATCCTGCTTTTCAATCTTTCGAAATAAAAGTGATTGATAAAAACCATCCGTCAACTTCGATGCTTGGCGAAACTTGGACAAAAGAAGATGAGTGTTATTATATGAATGAGTTCAACCCGAATATTCATGTTCTTCTAGCTGCCGATATGCGAACGGTAAAAGACAGCGAAAAAGAAGTTTATCCAGGACGTACTTTTGGCGATTATTTGCCATTGGCCTGGTGCCATGAATTTGAAGGTGCTAGGGTGTTTTATACCGCTTTAGGGCATGAGAGTAAGGATTATGTTGACCCTGTGTTTATAGAGCATCTCACAGGAGGACTTTTGTGGGCATTAGGAGAAAATCCAAAAAAGTCTCATTCGAATAAAAAATAAATAAAAAAAGCCTTCTTTTATAATGAAGATGCCCCAAAAAGTTGTACGCCATTTGGGGCATTTTTTATTTAATTCCCTTGGAATGTAACCCAATCAAATAAGGCGTAATTTTGTGTATACGGGATGTGGTCTCCCATAAAGCTTAGGTTTTCGACACTGCAAAATATCTTAAACTTAGTATTTGTACCATAAGTGAGCGTTCTTGTCGACAAAATTTGATTGTCTATTTTCCAAGTTGCCACATATTTTTTCTTAGCATTTAATGATAAATCGATGGTTAAGGTGTACCAATTTTCTCTTTTGAGTTTACTTTGAAAAGAATGATAGGGATTTGCCTGTGAAGTTGTATAAACAATAAGCTCATCTGGAGCCGCATTTAATTCTTCGCGTAGGACTTGATCTCCATAACCTATTTCAAAGTCGAGTTCGTGGGTGTCGTTGTTGTATAAAAACGCACCAATACTGGCCATATCACCTTCACCCATTGCAGGAACAAAAACCCTCCAGGAATAACTTCCAGTAGCGTATGCAGCAACCGATTTTATTTTTACTCTTTCCCAAGTATTAGGATTGGTAAAAATGCGAAGATTACTGTTTTCAATCCAGTAATTTGGATTACCTACTTGTGTGGCATCTTCCCATTCATTCAAATCGTTGAAATCCCAAGTTTTTAAAGGAGTCACTCTTGGAGTGCTTTTTCGTAAACTTGTTGGAATACTTGAATCAGAAACTGTTGTAGCATTTTGATTTTTTTCAATAATATCTTCAGATGCACAAGAAAACAAAAGCATTCCTAGTGCTAAACTGGCTGTTTTATAGTAGTTTTTTAGCATTTTTTTTTGTTCGTGTTGGTTGCTGTAAATATAGGCAATTATTGTAATAATCAATTATAGCTCTGCCTTTTAACAAAACATCGGCACCAATAATTCCGTCAACGGGTTTTGATTTGTAGGCAATCAAAGCTTCATTAACGTGAGATAAATCTAAAATAACCAAATCAAATTCATGATTTTTCCAAGAACCTAATTGTAGTTTATTTTCGGTAGCGGTTTGTGTCAGCATCCCTGTGGCTCCAGCACCAGAGGCTTTGGTCTTGGAATCCTCGGCGTTTAGATTAAATAATGTAATATGTTCAAAACCAACACAGCTATTAGAAGCACCCGTATCTAAAATAAAATTGCCCCGAACACCATTAATTTTTGCTTTTATCAACAAATGTTGGGTTTTGGTAATTTTGAATTTTACTTTTTTATATTTTTCCTTCTTAAGGATTTCGTGCAGGTTTTTCATTTCTAAATCGGATAAGAAGCCAAATTAAGGTAATTGCGAATACAATTCCCAAAATAATGTAAGTATAATTTGTGGGGACTTCATTTTTTTCTAAAGTACCGTAATATACAAAAGCACTCCAGTAATAAGGCGACTTTTTAGCATTGGAAATTGTCGGATTTTTTAAGAAATCTCGTTTGGCGTTAGCATTCGCTTCTAAGTATGATTGACCATTTTTAATGTTTTGGTAAAAAGAATCCATAAAAACCGAAGTCGTATAATCATTGACTTTCCATAATGAAAACAATAAATTTTGCGCTCCAGCCAATTGAAAGCCACGAGCAATA
Organism: Flavobacterium zubiriense; assembly: GCF_041729725.1. NCBI lineage: Bacteria > Pseudomonadati > Bacteroidota > Flavobacteriia > Flavobacteriales > Flavobacteriaceae > Flavobacterium > Flavobacterium zubiriense. The sequence goes on from NZ_JBCFQL010000012.1 coordinate 76,518, forward strand.
CTCATAGCGCCTTCTGATTTGAAGAGTTTGCCAATACCCGTTTCGCAAGCACTCAAAACAACCAAATCAGGATTTATATTTAGATGATACAATTCGGAATATAGGATTTCCTGATCGTAAAATTTAATGCTTGCTGGACTAACTATATCGCCAGCATCAGCGTGAGTGGACAGATGTAAAATGGAGTAATCAGCAGTGTTTTTTTTGAAATTATCGAAAGTAGCATCCGCATTTTCTAAATATTTCCCTTTGAAATTTTTCTGAATCGAATGCAACTCGTCTTTTGAATAAGTTAATGCGTAAGGCGTGTTTTCGAAAACTGGAAAAACACCCAAAACGGTTTTATCCTTACTTGTCATCCTGTCCCGAAGCTTCGGGATGTCAAAGGACAAGTAAAATTGTGCCGAATTCTGGTAACCAATGTTATAATCATTCAATAAATAGTGCATTTGAGCAAAATTGGTTGTTGTAGATTCTTGAGTGATTAAGGCTTCGAAAGGAAGAAAATTTAATATTCCGTCAGGGATGATAATGAGGTTTTTATAAGTTGATTTTGTTGGTAATTTCAACATGTGATAAAGTGAATTACCATAATGATTATAGTCTGAAATGTTATCCGTTATTTTATTGGCATCACTAAAATAATCTAAAAAAGAAACTATTCTAGGAGTCGCGGTATGGTTATCCCAATAAAAATCGAGTTTTATTTTATTGTTAGCCAAAGTAAAATAATACATTTTTTCAAATCCCGAAAAATACTCAATCATCATGGCTTTGTCTTGTTCTAATTTGGCGAATAAAGCTTTAAAATCGATAGTTTCTTTTTCGGAAGCGATATTTTCGGAACGTATTTTTTTTAGCGAAAGCATCAATTGATTTTGTTTTTCGATGGCTTCGTTTATTTTGGTAATATCAGCTAATTCTCCTTTTTGTTGTTCTTTTAAAATAATGTTGCTCCAGTTTTGCAGCTGTTCGAGATGGAGTTTTTCTTTTCTTGAAGCGGTTTTGTTTCTGGATAAATAACTTTTTAAAACACCTGATTTTGTTTGGTCTGCCAATTGAAAAGCAGCTTCTAAATAAGTTTGTTTGTGTTCTTTTTGATATATTAAATCATAAATAGCGATACATTTTTCGGTTCGCATACGAACACGATTTTGATTGATGATTTTCGAGTTTTCATAAACTATCAAGTTAGCCAACAATTCTTCAATATGAAAAGCTAATCGATAGGCTTCTAATGCTTTTTTAGGTTGGTTTTGTTTCGAATAAATTTCGGCTCGTAAATCCAATGCATCCAGTAAACTAGTTTCGGTATATAATGAATTTTGTTTCGGTAAACTGTTTTTTTTGCTAGAATAATGGGGAATTAAAAGTTTAAAAACAGATTCAATAATGACGGCTGATTCATTTAATTTTTTCTGTTGAAACAATAAAGAAGCTTCTTCGCATTTAAATTTGGCTGTTTTTCGAGGCGAAAGATTTGGAGTTGCGTAGAAATATTCTCTGGCTTTTTCTAAATAAGAATTTGCCAATTTAAAATTTTCTCTTTGACGGTTAAGAGCTGACAGATTTCGATAAGAATTGGATAAAGTTTCAGATTGATTTTTTTCGTTTTGTAGATATTGGATAGCCAATTCAAATGCGTTTTTGGAATTTTCATGAATTTCAGGTCGCATTAAGTTTCCTCTGGAACTTAGTAAATAGTTGTTTCCTAAATTATTCCATAAAATTCCTTTTTGAATATTAGATAATTTTTCGGTTCGAATGGTTTTTTCGAGTAGATCAATGGCTAAGTTAATCTTTCCTGAATTTTGGTACACATTCGATAAATTGAGAATGGCGGCTATTTTTTTTTCCGAGGTTTCGGGACTGTTTTTTTCTTGGCTGGCAATATAATAATACTGTTTGATGGTATTTTCGGCATTGTCGTAATCGCCTAGAATGGTGTACAAATTCCCCAAAGGTTTCAGACAATATTCTACAATGTCGTAATTGTTGAGACGGTATTTTTGATAGATTTTCCATGCTTTTTCATAACTAATAACTGCCTCCTGAACTTGGTTGAACTGGTTTTCGTAATATGCTTTGTTGCAATTTAAAATGACAATAGCCAGCAGTTCGTTTTTAGTTTTGGGCGTTGGATTTTTCCAAAATGCGTTTTCTGTATTGTTGAGGTTATTTAATTTTTCGGCTGTTGGGTTTTCTATAAAAGCATCAACTGCATTGTAGATTTTGTTCTCCACAGTGATACTTTGTGAAAAAGAGAGTTGTGTTGTTAGAAACAGAATAAAATATTTTTTTAACCACATAAGTCATATAAGTTTTCCAAAGTCACAAAGCTATTCAGGTAAATTTCTAAAATATTCATTTACAAAAGTTTTTTGACCTTCATTAAATAAATTTACACAATGAAAGTTATATAAAATACCTTTAGGTACTTTGAGTAATTTCATATAAGTTAATATTTGTGCTTGATGAATTGGTGCAATTGTTTCAATTGCTTTTAGTTCAACAACAATGCAGTTTTCAATCAATAAATCACATCTTAAATCAGTTTCAATGTCTAGTCCTTTAAAATTTATTGGTACATAAAATTCAGATTCAAATGAAATTTTTCTGTTTAATAGTTCTCTTTTTAAACATTTGTGATAAACACTTTCTAATAATCCTGGACCTAATTCTTTGTGAACTTCAATTGCTGCACCGTTTATTTGATACGTCAAATCTTTTAAATAAGTTTTTGTTAACTCCATTCTTATTAGTTTTTAGTTTAGAAAAACTTTTGTGACTTATGTGGTTAAAAAATATTAAAACTTCCATATCCCATACACTTGAAAATAATTAAAATTCTCCTTGAAATTCATAACATAACGAGCTCCTAAACTCGGGCCGATTCGGGCGAATCCTAGTGTTAAGTCAAACAATAATCCTGTTTTTAAATTGGTAAACGTTTTACTGTTGGATACACTGTTTTCTTTGGTGTCAAGAATTGGAGAATTTGGTTTTTCTGATTCGAAATATTCAATTTTAGTGTGTTCTTCTTGTTTTTCAGAAGCATTGATATTGGCTTGAACTCCAGATCCAATTCCGATGAAATTATTGATGTTGTAACGAAGAAGTAATGGAACCTCATTGTTGAAATTAGAAAAACTCAACGTTGTGGTAGTGCGTGTGGGTTGACGAACTCCATTGGCAGTATTTGTAAAACCAGTGGTAGTTGTGGTAGCAGAATTAAAATCATGAACACTATTGATTAATTCGGCTTGCCAATACAAACGATAGGATTTATATGGAGAAATGGTTGCTCCCACAAAATAACTTTTGGATTTGTCTAAATTAGGATAGTAATTATAACCCGCTTTTGCACCAATAGAAATTCCGGGAAGAAATCGGGTGGTGGCGTAATTGGTGATAATAGGTTCGTTTTTGTCGAAAATAATAGCGGTTCTGCTTCGGGTGTTTACTTTGTGGAAATCTTTATTGAATTTCAAAGAATACTTTACAAAACCTTTAGTGCTGTCTTTTTCTTTTACATTTTTCTGTTCGCTTCCGGGTAGATAAATGTTTTTGAAGGTAAAGAAGATTTGGTTTTGCTTAATTATGGTGTCCAAACAGCTGGTGGTTGGAATTTCATCTTTTGGACAAATGGGACATTCAGGATACATGCCTTCGATTTGAAATGTTTTCTTGTCGAACATATCAGGAATATCAGTTTCTAAGCGAATCATTCTTGCTGGTCCTTCGCCGTTGTTTTGAAAACGGGTTTTGAAATTCACTCTTTTAAAACGTACGAATCTATAATTCATAAAACTTCCGTTAGATCCCATTTTGTTAGGATCATGGGAAGTTACAATTTCCATTTCCAGATTTTTTACTTTATGATTTTTATAACTTCGATTTGGAACATAAATACCGCGCATGGTAATGGTAGCACTGGTGTCTTTTAGCATTTCTGGAGTCGTTTTGAAAGTATAAAAAACATTGCGGGTTTCCTGTGGATTAGCATTGTCAAATTCTAAGATAGAAACATTTTTGAATGTTTTATGTGCTTCGGCCAGAGTGGTTTCTAGATCTTCTTCGGTAGTAGTGTTTTCGTGTTTTTTTATTGGGAAATAAGTAGTATTCGAAGCTAAATACGAATTGGATTGATCAATTTCGTTAACGGATACTATCGAGTTATTTTTTACTTCTCTTTCTCCAGCATAGGTTCGAAAATCGGCTAATTCAAAATTATTGTCTTTGAATTGTGTTTCGTTGTAAAAAAGATAAATTTTTCCATTCGCAACATAGTTTTCCAGATTTTGATAACTAAGAATGACTTCCATTTCCTGGTCGGGAATGGGGTCACAATTTTTTTGAAGGGCAAAACCATTTTGCTCAGCAACAGATGCGATTTCGTCAAAGGTTTTATTCGATATTTCGTTAATTACTACTTTTTTTGGACGGGTAGCGGGAGGTTTTCCGTTGTCGTAATTATTAGTTACCGTCAATCGGGTGTTGTAAGTTCCTTTGTTTTTATAGGTATGTTTGGGTTCAGCAGCTTTACTGTAATTTCCATCTCCCATTTCCCAGAGATAAGAAAAACTAGGTTTTGGAGCACCAGCAATTGGGATTAATGGTGGTGTTTCAGGTTTGTATGAAACCGTGTTTCCATTTTGGTTGTAGTGTATCACGGCTCTTCGGGTAACGGTATCTTTTACTTTTTTTTGCGAGAAGGAGACAATAGAAAGTAGAATGAAGAAAATAGGTAATAGTGGTTTCATAATCAAATTTGGTTTTTCTAGTTATAAAAGATACAAGTATAAACTATTAATCCTCATTAGGATAACGGTTAAAAATCTTTTAAAAATAGAAAAAAGTGATGAGTAAATCACCACTTCTTTCAGAAATTAAATTTGAGTACTTTATTGAATCGCGTTGATTGCGGCAACTAATTGGGCTTCGGTTCCTACCGTTGTTTCTGCTAGTGTGAATGTAAAAACATCATTGGCTTGAACCGTTACACCTTTGATGGCGTATCTCCAGTTTCCGTTGTCTTCAGTTGCAAAGATGATGTGACAAGCTAGGCCTACTGGAATTTGACCGTAATGTTCGCTAAATAATCCTTCGGCTGTGTATGTATCGAGTTTTGCAAGTGCATTTGTTCCTTCGCCATCATAAGATAAGTAAATAGCGCTGTTCGTATTGTCGTATCCTTCGGGAGCATCAACAAGAATGGTAGTTTTTGGTCGTGGGTCGCTATAAAATTTATCGACATTCGTCCATCCGAAGTTTCCAAAACTTACATAATAGTTGTTCCCTTCGGCTTGTACACCGCCTTTCCCGTTATTACCTTCGGCATTTCGAGCATCTGCCCAAGCTAAGTTTCCTTCGTCATCGATGATTCCTTTCCATAAAGTCATGGCATTATCAATACCATCAGTAAGGCTGGCAGGAACTATTAAAGAGATATTGCAAGTAGTTGCTAATTCTTTGCCGTTTTGAGTTGCTTTGATGAAGAATTCGCCTCCAGAGATAAGTAAATTTCTTTTTCCATCAGGCATAATTCCCATTGTTGGTTTGTTAGTCACTAACATGTTTCCTTTTTCGAAAATTTCTACATATTCGATTTTTACATCTCCGGTTACAGGATTTCCGTCTTTAGTTAAGCAATTTCCGTTGATGGTAATTTTTACACCATTTTCAGAAGTTAAGGTGGTCGCTCCATCTTCGGCAGCGATGGTAAATTCCTGAGTGATTTTGTTTAAGGCAGCTTCTCTAATATTTGCAAATTCGGCTGCTGTTGCTGGCATTTGTTGATTGTCATCGTTGTCATTACAACTTACTAATGAAATTGCCGCTAAAAATAAAAGTCCGATGGTTTTAAAATTTGATTTCATAATTTCTTGTTTTTAATTATTGTTAAAATGATTTTCTAGGTTTATACTGTTAGATCAATTGGGTTTTAAAATTGTTACCCCAGTATTTTAATTTTTTTTAAATTGTTTTCGATTCTGTTGTTATATCAATTCTTGTTTTAATTTGTTACCCTGATTTTTAAAATATTTTTTTAGTACTTCGGGTTTCTATAGCTATATCAATTTGGGTTTTGAATTGTTACCCTTCAATCTGAATTTATTTCAGATTAGTTTTTTAAAGCCTGTTTGAAACTCATCAAAATTATTTCCCCAACCCTAAAGGGTGTAATTTTGATGAGTTTTAAAGATTTTTTCCAGTCATTAGGAGCGGTTTTTTCTTTAAACCTTCAAACAGGCTCTTAATTGAGTAAACATTTTTCTTCAAAAACATTTCCGTCTTCATCAATGGCAATTAGAATTTCTTTTTTTGGAGTATGAGTTAGTGTCAAATAAATCCAGACGATGGACCAAATCCCAATTGTGATAAAAGAAAGTTGAAGATGTAAAGCATGATTGATGTTTTTTTGTTCTTTTATCAAAACCACATAAGGCAATTTGTCATTGTATTCGATGATTTTAAAACCTGCCCGAATTTTATTTGATAGTTTTTTCGAAAAACGATCAATAGTGGTTTTAGAGGGTAATTGTTCCTTTTTCATGGCTTATCAATTTGAAAGGTTTTACATTTATATCCACTTGATTTTATAATTGTTACCCGTGAAATTGATTTTTATTTCAGATTCTTTTTTACATTAGCAGTTCAATTTTTCCTTATGTCAGCAAACAAAATTCATCCAGACCAATATTTTATAGAAGGATTAGCGAACAATGATTCTGCAATAATCCAGTCTATTTATAAAAAGTTTGTTCCCAAAGTGGTTTCTTATATAAGAAATAATTCTGGCGATGAAGATCAGGCGCAAGATGTAATTCAGGAAATCCTGATTTTGTTGTTCAATCAGGCAAAAGCCAAAAAGTTACAGCTTACTTGTCCTTTTGATGCTTACTTTTTTTTGTTATGCAAAAGAAAATGGCTAAACGAACTCAAAAAATCTTCAAATAAAGGGGTAACAATTCCCGATGATTTTACATCTACTAATGAACCCACGGAAGAGTTGGTAGCACAAACCGAACTATTTGAAGAAAAGCATCAACTTTTTGATATGATGTTTCAACGATTAGGCGAAAAATGTCAAGAAGTTTTAAAGTTGAGTTTTACCTTGAAATCAATGGAAGAAGTAGCCGAGAAACTCCAAGTAACCTATGGGTATGTTCGAAAGAAAAAATCCTTGTGTACAGGGCAACTTACCCAATGGATTCAAGAACACAGTAGTTTTAAATCATTAAAAAATTAAGGAGCCATGAACGAAGAGAAATACCTATTATTTGATCAATATCTTCAAGGCGAATTGTCGGATGAAGCCCGTTTGAATTTCGAAAATCAACTTTCTGAAAACCTGAAATTGGCATCTGATTTTGAAACGTTTAAAGAAGTGCAAATCCAGTTGGAAACAAAATTTGATTTCGCAGCCGACAGAGATGCTTTCACAGCAAATCTAAAAGCGATTTCGAAAGAACATTTCAAAGCAGATAAATCGAAGGTGATTTCGTTGAAACCTTGGGCTTATCTGGTTGCTGCTTCAGTAGTCCTTCTGTTAGGATTGTTTTTGTTTAATCCAAGTTCCAAACCTGGTTTTGAAGAATACAATCAATATGAAAATGCCTATTTGACTGAAAGAGGAGAAGGAATTGATACTTTAAAACAAGTTGAAACTGCTTTTAATGCTAAGGATTTTAAAGCTGCGATTCCGCTTTTTGAAGCTATTTTGAAGACGAATAAAACCGCTGAAATTCAGTATTTTTATGGGGTTTCTTTATTGGAAAATAACCAAATCAATCAAGCTGAAGCGGTTTTTAACGAAATTAAATCAGGAAATTCTATTTATAAAAACAAAGCCATTTGGAGTTTGGCTTTAGCTCAATTAAAGCAAAAAGATTATAAAGGGTGTAAAGAAATCCTTTTGACAATTCCATCTGATTATGAGCATTATGATAAGGTTCAGGAGTTGTTGGATAAGTTGGATTAGATGTTTTAACCACAAAAGGCACAAAGAAAATTTCAAAGGCACAAAGGGTATAGAGATTACTCTTTGTGTCTTTTGTTTTAAATATAAATGAGGTGAAACTTTTGTGACTTTTGTGGTTAAATTTTAAAAAACTTTGCAATTTTGCATACTTAAACTTTAGACTTGGAAACAAAACCCATAATTACCGATACCCACACGCATTTATACAGTGAAGAATTCGATCAGGATAGAGACGAAATGATGCAACGTGCCTTTGCAGCTGGAGTGACTCGATTTTTTGTTCCGGCGATTGATTCGGCTTACACGGCTGCCATGTATGATTTGGAACAAAAATATCCTGACAACGTTTTTTTGATGACAGGTGTGCATCCTACGCATGTGAAGGATAATTATTTAGACGAATTGCAATTTGTTGAAGACGAATTGAAGAAGAGAAAATTTTATGCTATTGGCGAAATTGGTGTCGATTTATATTGGGATAAAACCCATTTAAAAGAACAACAATTGGCTTTTAAAAGGCAAATTCAGCTGGCAAAAGAATATCAATTGCCTATTGTTATCCATTGTCGGGAAGCCTTTGATGAAGTTTTTGCAGTTTTAGAAGAAGAAAAATCAGCCGATTTATTTGGAATTTTTCATTGTTTTTCTGGAACTTATGAGCAAGCTTTACAGGCTTTGTCTTATAATATGAAATTAGGAATTGGTGGTGTGGTCACTTTCAAAAATGGAAAAATCGATCAGTTTTTGGGTAAAATAGATATAAAACATATTGTTTTAGAAACCGATGCACCGTATCTTGCTCCCGTTCCTTTTAGAGGAAAAAGAAACGAAAGCAGCTATCTTATAAATGTAATTGATAAGTTATCAAATATTTACGGTATTTCTGGAGAGGAATTAGCCAGAATAACGACTGAAAATTCCAAAGCAATTTTTGGGATTTAAAGTAGAATTCGCTAAAATTTAATATTTTTTTTGTTCATTTGTTTTTCTAATAGTACCAAAATGCAAAAGTTTGACGAGATTCGGCCTTATTATGATTCCGAAATAAATAAAGCCATAAAAAAAGTGATTCATCATCCAATGTTAAAGTCATTGATGAATTTTTCTTTTCCTAATGTTGCTGATGAAGTTTGGAAAGAACAATTAATGAAAACGCATTCTATTCGTGATTTCCAATGTAATTTTATTTACCAATCGGTTCAAAAAGTATTAGAAAAAAGTTCAGAAGGCTTGATGACTGCTGGTTTCGAACATTTAGAACCTAACACTCCTTATTTGTTTGTCTCTAATCACAGAGATATTTTATTAGATACCACTTTGCTAAATGCTACCTTGTTTGAGCATGATTTAGTAATGACAGCTTCGGCTATTGGTGACAATTTGGTTAAACAACCTTTCTTAAATGTTTTGGCAAAGTTGAATCGGAATTTCTTAGTGAAACGTGGATTGTCGCCTAGAGAGATGTTGCAAAGTTCTAAAACCCTATCAGAATATATTAGTCAGTTGTTGCAACATGAAAATCGTTCGGTTTGGATTGCACAACGAGAAGGAAGAACCAAAGATGGTAATGACGCAACTAATCCTGGGGTATTAAAAATGCTCGGAATGGCTTCTGATGAAGCTAATTTGATGGATTATTTTAAAAAAATCAAGATTGTTCCTGTTTCTATTTCGTATGAATACGATCCTACTGATGCTTTAAAAATGCCTCAATTATTGGCGGAAGCCAATAATGAAGTGTATGTAAAAGAGGAAAATGAAGATTTTATGACGATTTTAAGTGGCGCTTTAGGGCCTAAAAAACGCATTTTTATCCATATTGGAAAAGTTTTAGATACTGAAATTGATGTTATTAAAGCTGAAAACGATAATGTAAATAAGCAAATTCAAGGATTGGCACAAGCCATAGACGATTCGATTTTGAAAAGTTATAAGTTGTGGCCAACGAATTATATCGCTTATGATATTTTGAATAAATCTGATACCTATTCGCATTTTTATACTGAAGATGAAAAAGCAGTTTTTGTGCGTAGATTAGAAAAACGAATTGATGCCGAAAACCCTATTGCACTTCAAGGAATATTGGACATGTATGCTAATCCTGTAGTCAACAAATTGAAATATGCTCATGAACTCAAGGACTAAAATTCTTTTAATTTATACTGGAGGAACTATTGGAATGCGCAAGGATTTTAGTACCGGAGCATTAAAAGCGTTCAATTTTAGTAAATTATTACAAAGAATTCCTGAGTTGAAACAATTGGATTGTGAGATTGAAACTCTTTCGTTTCAGAATCCAATTGATTCTTCTAACATGAATCCTTCTTATTGGTCAGAAATTGCTAGAATTATCCAGGCAAATTATTCTGTTTTTGATGGTTTTGTAGTGCTTCACGGTTCAGATACGATGTCGTATACGGCTTCGGCTTTGAGTTTTATGCTCGAAAATTTAGCTAAACCAGTTATTTTAACGGGTTCGCAATTGCCTATTGGCGATTTACGTACGGATGCCAAGGAAAATTTGATTACGGCTATCCAAATAGCCTCTCTACAAGAAAACAATAAGGCTGTTATTACTGAGGTTTGTCTTTATTTTGAAAATAAATTATACCGAGGCAATAGAACGACAAAAATTGATTCTGAAAATTTTAATACTTTTTGTTCTCCAAATTATCCAGCTTTGGTCGAATCAGGTGTGAATTTGATTCCGAGACCAGAATTGTTTTTAGTTCGAGAAGAGCATAAAGAATTAATTGTTCATCAATTATTGGACACAAATGTTAGTATCATAAAAATGTTTCCCGGAATGAGCGAAAGCATTTTTACGGCAATTCTTGAAATACCAAGTCTAAAAGGAATTGTTCTAGAAACTTATGGTTCAGGAAATGCAATCACCGAAGATTGGTTTATAAACGCATTGACTAAAGCCATAAAAAAAGGATTGCATATTGTAAATGTAACCCAATGCACGAGTGGAAGTGTCAATATGGGGCAATATGAAACAAGTTCAGCATTGAAGCAAATAGGAGTGATATCTGGAAAAGATAGTACTACCGAAGCGGCAATTACTAAATTAATGTTCCTGTTGAGTCAAAATATTCCACCTAAAGATTTTAAAACGGTGTTTGAAACTCCATTAAGAGGAGAAATACTGTAAATTAATTTCGATTTGACTTTTCTAAGTCATATTTTTTAGTGTTATTTGCAAACCAAAATAGAGAGGTGTCCGAGTGGTTGAAGGAGCTAGCCTGGAAAGCTAGTATGTGGGTAACTGCATCGAGGGTTCGAATCCCTTCCTCTCTGCAAGAAAATTAATGCTTCCTGAAAAGGGAGCATTTTTTGTTTTATGTAAAATGGGGTATCTAAACCACCATTAAATTACAGCCTCTAATATCCGAATTGTCAAAACGTCCCAATACTTCAAAAGAGTTGTTGGGATATTTTTTACCTAAATCTTGTGTGGCAATAAAAGAGCAAGAATTGATGTTGGCCAAATCAATCACGTTGATTCCGCCTGTTTTTCCTTGCGGAATATAAGTCAAGGCATCTTCGGTATCACGGATAAGGATTTGCATCCAGGAAGAGTACTCAAATACGCCATTTCCTAAGGAATAAGCTTGCGAAAGCAATTCGGTCATGCCGTATTCTGAATGAATTGCCGAAACGCCAAAGCCATTGCACAATTGTTGGTGTAATTCTTCGCGAATCATTTCTTTGCGTTTGCCTTTCATACCGCCCGTTTCCATAATAATGGTGTTCTGGAGGTTGAATTTTTCTTTTTCGATTAAATCGAGTAGGGCATAGGTAACTCCAATTAAAATTACATTTTGTCCAGCATTTTCTAATTCGATTAGTTTTTGAATCAAATCGTCGTGATTGTGAAGGTAAAAACCACTTTCAGGATGATTAGAAAGCTGAATCAAATCTTCAACCATATAAATTAAAGAAGAACCTTCTCTTTCAAGATAAGAAGGCAAAAGTGCTAAGATCGCATAATCTTCGATATTGCCGTAAAATTGAGCAAAGCCTTTTCGGTAACTTTCTTCATACAATGTTACATCGGTTACAAGATGTTTACTGGTAATTGTACCCGTTGTTCCACTACTACTAAAAATTGTTTGAATGGGGTCAGAATTAGAAACTACATTGTGACTTTTAAAAAACTGAATGGGTAAAAAGGGAACTTGTTGTATCGTTTTTACACGTTGTACATCTGTTTTTAAGAAATCGCAAAATTCTCTATACACTAAATTGTTTTCGTATTGAAAACGGAAAACTTTTAAAGCTATTTTTTCAAATTGCTTTTGACTCGAAATAGTAAATATATCAGTTGCTGTAATCAAGAATTTTTTTATGCAAAGGTATAAATTATACCAATACTGATGTTGTTTTCGTTTAATCCTTCAAGGCAAACGTATCAGTTTTATTTTTGATACGAATTACACTAATTTTCACAATTTTTAGTGATTCTAAAAAAATCACACCAAGTTTATCTGCCTTTGGCAGATTTGTGGAATATTATGATAACCAAATTTGTATTATTTTGTGTAATGTCGACCAATGTCATTAAGTTAAGGGATTTTTGATTGAAGATTAACGATTGCTGATTTCAGATTTTTGTGTTAGTAAATAAAAATCCCTCGATTTTACGAGTCTCGCACATCTGAAATCAAAAATCTGCAATCAAATTATCATTCTATCCCTAACTTAATGACATTGGTCTGTCGGCAGACAGTTTCGGGTCTGTTTTTTATTTCTGAAACTGGTGCGTTAGCCCTGTTCAAACTTTCAGTTGTATTGCTGTCTTATTAGTTATAAAAAAAGCCTCAAGTGTTAATTGAAGCTTTCTGTCTTATTTCTAGATTTGTGTTTTATCGTATGATCAATTTTCGGGTTGCCGAAGCATTTCCTTCGTTTATTTTGATAATATACACTCCAGGAATTAAATTAGCGACATTTAATTCTCTTGTGCTAAGTTGGGTTTGCAATACTTTTTTCCCCAATAGGTCAAAAATGATGATTTCTTTATCGCTGTCGTTTTTAGTCGAAATGTTTACTATTCGGCTACTATTTACGGGATTGGGATATAAATTTAAACCCTCAATAAGATAGGGTGTGTTTGGGTTTACGGGCTGTTTGCTCGCCTGAGCACTAAGACTGAGGGAACAAAGAAAAACCATTAAAATGATACTATAAAAGTAGTTTTTTTTCATTAGCTTGATTTTGAGTAGTAAAGATAAAGAAAATATTTCAAATAGTATGCCAAAAAAAAACCATCTCAATTTTGAGATGGTTTTGTAAAAAAACAAAAAGTGTTTTTATTGATTTTATAGTAAAGCAACATTAGCAATTTTAGCTTGGCTTTGTTTGTGATGTTTACTCTTGATACAGTTGTGTAAATATTTAATTAATAGATTAAAATAACTGTTATGTGTTTGTGCGTTTTAAAAATTATTTTGTTTTCCAGACTCTGTTTTTAGTGTCATAATAGTTAATGTCATCGGGGAATTCAATCCAAAATTCTGGTTGCGAGTTTTTAGTGTAATAATTTTCAACCTCTTCATTGTTTACGATTTTATCAAAAAGCACTTTAGTTTTTTCTTTAAGTTCTGGTGCTTCCATTTTCCATGTTCTACAAATTTCTTCATAGTAAGTGATTGTATCGTTTTCTATTTTTAGTTTACCAATTGTAGCTACTTTTTTTATTTTTAAGCTAGGTGCTATTTTGGCTATTGCAAAGTAAATGTAGCCATCGTTGTCTTTGTAGTAGTGATACAAATCAGCACTTTTGGCTTTTTTACTGTAATATTCATTATGAACACTATCCCATTTTTTTTCAATAGTTACTTTTTTAGGAGGTTCTTCAAAATACTTCACTATTTTCTCTTTGAATTCTTGATTTTCAGTAGCCGAAAGATAGTTTTCTGGATTTGATTGCACTTCTTTTTGGCAACCAATTACTAGCATTAAAAAGGATAAAATGAAGGTGTACTTAAGCATAATGTGGTTTTATATAGTAAACCCCAAAGGTATAAACTTTGGGGTTTTTCTATAATTATAATTTAAATATTCTTAGTAAGCTTTACTGTTAGGAACAAATTCTGCCCAACCGTCTGTCCAGTCTGTTGAACCAAAAGCACCTCTGTAAGCTACAGTTTGTAAACCAGATAATTTAGTATCTGAGAAAGAAGCACCAGAAGCAAGTGTACCTGTTGTAACTGCAAAGTTTGGATTAGCAGGATAAGATGAAGTCACATTAGTACCAAAAGCTAAATTTGAATTTAAACCTAATATTGCAAATTGATCTTCAATAGCTGCGGTAATTGTAGTGTTTGTCAAATTAAACCAAGTTTGAACTGCAGCAGCATCAGCAGTCATACCTGTACCAACTGAGAAAGTAGTAGTAGGAGCAACCATAATGTTGTTCAATAATTTACCTGTTCCAGCCGCATAGTTATCGTAAACTGATTGTTGGTTCATTCTTAAACCTCTTGGGTAACCAATGAAAACAGAGTTAGCAATGGTTACAGCCGTTCTTCTTCTTAAATCTAAAGAATGTTGGTAATTTGCATTAATGCTTTGTGCGTTTGTAGCTTTTGGTCCAATACAAGTAAAGTTTGTAAATACACCTTGAGTTAATAAAGTAGTTACGTTATCATTTGGTCCATTATCACACTCAAAAGAGTTGGAACCTGATTGATCTGCATAAGATGGGTATCTAACTTCTAAACCAAATTGGTTTTTTCCAACATACCCAAAATCAACATCAAAACTATCATCCCATGAAGCAAATGAAATTAAATATTTTCCGTTTACTGTTCCACCAAACCATTCAAATCCATCATCTCCACCGTAAGTAACTTGACAGTATTCCATTACTGTTTCGCTACCAACACCACCTAAGGTAATAGAGTTAGTTTCGTTGTTAGGAGTTAATTCAATACCAGCATATTCAACTCTTAGATATCTTAATGTTCCTGAGTCATCATTTGAAACAGTTCCACCAAATACTACAGATGGAGTAATTCCTTCGATAGATGGATCAGTCTGATTAACAGGAGCGTTTCCAAGAATGATTAATCCTCCCCAGTCGCCTCTGTCTCTTGAACCAGCTGGTAAGTTTGAGGTCATTATGATAGGTTCAGTAGCTGTACCGTTTGCTTCAATCATACCCCCTTTATCAATAACTAATGTTCCTTTAGTTGCTTTATCTCCTTTAATAATTGTTCCAGGTTCAATTGTAAGTACTTTTCCAGTTCTTACAAAAGTTTGTCCTTTAATTAAATACTGTTTGTCTTTTGTAAGTGTTCTTGTTTCAAGGTTTCCTTCTAAGATAACTACTGTACCATCGTTGTTATCATCGTTGGAATTACCATCATCGTTAGAGCAACTAACAAATGTTAATGCCGTAAGCATCAAGCTTGCTAAAAATAATTTAGAAATTTTCATAGTTCAATGTTTAAATAGTTATGTTTATGATTAATATGTTAAAATTTGTAAGTGACATTAAAATTGAATAAGGCTCCAATTTTATGTGTAAATATTGCGTCATCTTCCGACTTAGTTATTTTGTTATCTATGTTAGAATCTTGAAAAAATCTATATTTATCATCTAAAAGATTAGAGATTCCTAATTTATAGCTAACTTTTTCAAACGTTTTTGATACCGATAGATCTACCTGATTTCTTGCTAACTCATAAATTGTTGGCCAAATATCACCTCCAACAGCAAATATTCTGTCGCCAAATCGATTGTAAATAAGGTTTGCATTCCATCCGTTATCCTTGTTGTCGTAGCCTAAAGCAAAATTAACTACGTATGGAGATTGCCCTTGTAATGCTCTTTTTTGCTGTTGTGCACTTGCTACCGCTCCTAAATTAACTTCAGAAACAATGTAAGAGGCATTAAGGTTTACAGATAAGTCAGATAAAAATCCAACTTTGAACATTTCTTTGAAAGATTTTCTCAATTCTACTTCTGCTCCATATAAACTAGCAGATTCAGAATTGCTATACTTCATCCTTCTTTGCTGGCTAACTACTGGCAAAGTGTATTCGATAGGATTTTTGAAATTTTTATAAAATACTCCAAAACTTAACGTCTCACCTTTTGAAGGGTATAATTCGTATCTAGCATCTAAATTATCAATTGTAGCAGTAGTTAAATCGCTATTTCCTTCTACTTCTGTATCCTCTTGAAAGTTGTAAAATAAAAATGGTGCTATTTCTCTAAATTCGGGTCTATTAACGGTTCTACTATATGCTAAACGTACTATGTTTTGTTCATTTGCATTGTAGCTCAAATTAAAAGAAGGTAACACGGAAGTTATTGGTTGTTCGATGACTAATTTAGTAACACCTGAAAAACCATTTACTTGTAGAAAATTGTTTTCAACTCTTACACCACCAGTAAGAAGGAATTTTTTAATTGGATATTCTCCGTAAATATAACCAGCAGTAAGGAAGTTGTTTGCAGTGTATGAATCACTTAAGTTTGAACCTTCTCTTAATACCCAACCATTACTTGCTGTTACGTTTTCTGGTGCAAATACGTGTGTTAATGGTAAACTAATTAACTCTTCTTTTCTTTCAAACGAAACATTTCCAGGAATTACATAAGAAAAGTATCTAGCTCCAAAGTCTCTGTTTTTGTAATCTGCAAATAAACCTGTTTTAATTATAATTTTTTCTGAATCTTCATCTCCATCTGGATTGTTGATTTTATAAGTATAATCTAAACCTCCATTAATTGTATTTTCTTTTAGGTCAGAGAAAAATCTTCCAGTGTCAAAAGGGTTTGAACTTGGGGGGTCAATCATTAAAAACGGAGCATTAGGTTCGTCAATTTCTCTAAAAGTTCTAAACCTTCTTAAGTCTGGCATCATATCTCTGATGATGTTTCCACCTATTACCCAGTGTAAATTTTTATTTTCTGAAAGGATATGATCACCATTAAACTGAGAAGAAAAGATTCTTCTGCCTGTATATCCAAACTCATAGTTTTTTAATAATTGACCTGGTCTTTGATCAAAATCAAATCCTTCACGAAGAGTAGTTAAATTTTCGCCAATTTGGCTAAACAAATTTTTAAAATGAATTTTGTTATTAGGATTTAATTTTAAAGACCAATTGGACATTAACGTAAGTTTAGTTTCATTAGAATTAAAATTGTCATTAAAAACTCTTTGCTGTTGAGGAACATTGTTTCCGCCTGAAAAATTATTTATAAAAGTGTTTACTTTTTTATTATAATTTTCGAATTTGTTTGTATAGGATAAAATATTAATTGTGCTTAGTTTTTTATCGTTCTTCAAATTTATATTTCTACCAATAGTAAATCCGAATCCAGTGTCTAAAAAGGCATTACTTTTTCCAGGGTTAAAATTATTTTCCAATTGATTTGCAAAAACAACACTCTGATCATTATCATTCAACACATTTGAATTTGTAGGAAAGCCAGATGGTAATTGTCTAAAACCATTATCATACCCTAAAAAATCTGTTTTTGATCCATCCGTTTGCCAATAATCTCCAAAAGTTGTATTGGCTCTGTAACCCACATTAAATGATACTTGAGTAAAATCTGTGAAATTTTCAGAAGTAGTTACATTGATAATTCCACCAGCAAAATCACCAGGCAAAAATGCAGCTCCAGTTTTGCTAATAGTCATTTTTTCTAATGTATTTGTAGGTAATAAATCAAAAGAGAAAGTTCTTCTGTCAACTTCCGTACTTGGAGCTAAAGAGTTATTGATAAGTACATTATTGTATCTTTCACTCAAACCTCTGATCATAATAAATTTGCCATCAACTATTGTAACACCCGGTACTCTTTGCATAGCTTGAGCAGCATTTCCATCAGTACCTTTGGATATTTGTTCAGCTGATATTGCATTTAAAATTAATTTAGATGCTTTGATTTCGCTTATGGCAGCTACTTCAGTATTTTTTCTTCTAGTTGTTGTAATTACAACATCATCTAATGTATACCCGCCAGAACCCAATTCTTGGTTTATAGTTATTGTTTTATTAGCAACTACAGTTACAGGGATTTCTACAGCTTCATAACCTACAAAACTAAATTGTATTATGTGTTTTCCAGGAGTTACAGATAAAGAATATTTTCCATCGATATCTGTATTTGTGCTTTCCTTTGTATCTTTGATAAGAACATTAGCAAAAGGAAGTGATTGTGAGTTAGTATTTTTATCTGTTAAGATTCCAGTGATGGTTCCTTTGTTTTGTGCAAAAGACATTGCTGTTATAAATAAAGTTAAAAACAATAATTTGAATTTCATTTGGTTTAATTTTTTCTGCAAAGTAACAGCCGAAATCCAGAACAAAAGTTACCCGTCTGTTATGGTTATGTTTTGTTTTTGTTCTCAAAACCGTTCCAATATTAAATTACGGTTAACACCACTTTTATGCTGTTTTTTTATTATTACATTTACAACGCAAAATAAAATTTGCTAGATTATGAAAAAGAAAAGCACAAAAATTTTACTGGTAGATGATGAACCAGATATTTTAGAAATTGTTGGTTATAACCTAACTCAAGAAGGCTATCAAATTGTTACAGCTTCTAATGGTAGAGAAGCAATAGCTAAAGCCAAAAAAGAATTACCCGACTTAATTATCATGGATGTGATGATGCCAGAAATGGATGGTATGGAAGCTTGCGAAAACATTCGAAACATCCCTGAATTAAGCAACGTAATTATAACTTTCCTGACCGCACGAAGCGAAGACTATTCTCAAGTAGCCGGTTTTGACGCTGGAGCGGATGATTATATTACAAAACCAATTAAGCCAAAGTTATTAGTAAGTAAGGTAAAAGCTTTGTTGCGAAGATTAAAAGAAGCCAACGAGCAAGATAGTGAAACACTAAATGTAGGCGGAATCGAAATCAATCGCGAAGAATACAAGATTATTAAAGATAATATCGAGATTGCTTTGCCTCGTAAAGAATTTGAATTGTTTTACCTTTTGGCTTCAAAACCTGGAAAAGTATTTAAAAGAGACGAGATTTTAGATAAAGTTTGGGGGAATGAAGTAGTTGTAGGTGGAAGAACCATTGATGTACACATTAGAAAACTTCGTGAAAAAATAGGTGATGAGCTTTTTAAGACCATAAAAGGAGTAGGTTATAAGTTTGAAGTATAGTTATTATACCTTACTTTAGTTATAAAGAATAATGGTTTTACTAGAAATGTTGTTGCATTTTTTTAACCATTAAGCAAATTAAGAAACTTAAGCAATGCAAAGTTTAATTTTCTTAAATGCCTAAATGGTTTAAAACTTTTGTCTTCAATATATATACCAATAGAACGAGAATAATTAATAAATGAAAATTAGTTTTAAAAAAACATACAAGTTTGCCATAAAATCGGCCTTTTACATCAGTGTTTTTTCTACAGCTTTTGTTGTTTTTTTGGCGATGATTATTTTTAAAACGAATACCAAAGACCTCTTGTTTTTTGGTATCACTTTTCTTTTTATCATTTATCTTTTTTCCTTTTTAGTGTTGCAATATCGCGTGGAACGTTTTATTTACAGAAGAGTAAAAAAAATCTACGATGATGTTTCTTTGTTAGAATCCAGTACACTTATCAATCAGCCCATCACAACCGATATGGAAACCTTGACTCGAGAAGTTAAAAAGTTTGCTACTGATAAGAAATTGGAAATCGAAATGCTGCAAGTTCGTGAAGAATATCGAAGAGAGTTTCTAGGTAATATTTCGCATGAATTAAAAACCCCGCTTTTTACCGTTCAAGGTTATATATCTACGTTGCTTGATGGGGCAATGGAAGATAAGAATATTCGAAAAAAATATTTAAAACGTGCTGATAAAGGTGTAGAACGTTTGATATATATTGTAGAAGATTTGGATATGATTACCAAGTTAGAGTCGGGGGATTTGAATTTAGAAATCACAGAATTTGATATTGTCGAATTGATTCGGAATATTTTCGAATTATTAGAAATGAAAGCCGATAAGAAAAAAATTACACTAGCATTTGAAAACGAATACATTCGCCCTAATTTTGTGAAAGCTGATAAAGATAGAATTCAGCAAGTAATAGAAAATCTCATAGTCAATTCGATTAAATATGGTAAGAGAGAGGGAACAACTGAAGTGGCTGTTGTAGGCTTAACAAAGGAAAAAGTATTGGTTCGAATAAGCGATGATGGCGAAGGAATTGAAAAACAAAACATACCAAGGCTTTTTGAACGTTTTTATCGTGTGAATAAAAGTGGTTCTCGGTCTGAAGGTGGTTCTGGATTAGGATTAGCCATTGTAAAACATATTATCGAAGCGCACAAAGAAAAAATATATGTTGAAAGTGAATACGGTATTGGTTCAGAATTTTCATTTACTATTGAAAGAGCAAAGAAGAAAAAAGAAATTATTACCGAGGAATAAAAAATAAATTCATTAATAAATACAATGCTAAAAGGCAGAATTGTTAGTTCAATTCTGCCTTTTTTTTATGCCTAGAATTTAAAAAAGCGGTTCGCTATAGATAAAATCAAAAATTCCACCCCTCTAATGTTAAGTTAATGTTAACAGAAAAAAGCTTCTAAGGTCTTATTTTTGTTCAGTTTTAGGTTTTTGGATATTCGTTTTTTGACAATATTAGGAACTAATGTGAACAAAAGTTTACGTTATGGTGTCTTTATGATAACACAGGCTTAATTTTCGAAAAGAAGTTTAACATTAATTTTGCGCAAAAATAATATAATATTGATTTTTAGTTAAAATGAGAAAATTTTTATTTACAGGTTTACTGCTTGTTTCGTATTTGATGAATGCTCAAGATGTTAAGAAAGACGAAATTAAAAAGGAAGTAGTTCGTATTTTAGATTCTATTAATTCGGTTAATAAACAAAAACAAAGTGAACCACAAAAGCTAGTTCTTACTGATAAACCTGAAAAAGCAGACAAAAAGGAACGTTGGTATGATAACATTGGTCTTAGAGGATATGCTCAAATTAGATACAATGGATTGTTGTCATCTAATGACCAAGTGGCTTGTGACCAGTGTGACAAATCATGGGGTACAACTTCAACAGCTCCAGATGCAAAATCAAATAACGGTTTTTTTCTAAGACGTGCACGAATGGTTTTTTCTGGACAAGTACATCCAAATGTTTACATTTACATACAACCTGATTTTGCTAGTTCTCCAGTTTCTGGGGCCAATCATTTTGTGCAGTTGCGTGATGCTTATTTTGACTTGTCTTTCGATAAAAAAAGAGAATTTAGAGTGCGTATTGGACAGAGTAAAGTGCCTTTTGGTTTTGAAAACATGCAATCCAGTCAAAATAGATTGGCATTAGATCGAAATGATGCTTTGAATAGTGCTGTAGCTAACGAACGTGATTTAGGGGCTTTTTTCTATTGGGCGCCAGCTGTAGTTAGAGAACGTTTTGCCATGTTAATTAAAGAAGGGTACAAGGGTTCTGGAGATTACGGTGTGTTTGCTTTTGGAGCTTACAACGGTCAAACGGCTAATAAATCAGAAGCGAATAGAAACCTGCATGTTGTAACTCGTATTAGTTATCCTTTTGTAGTAGGAAACCAAATTATCGAGCCAGGTATTCAGGCTTACACTGGAAAATGGGCGTTTACTAGTGAACTTTCAACAGGAGTAACTACTGCAAACAAACTAAATACCTTAGATCAACGTGTGGCTGCTTCTTTTATTATGTATCCAAAACCATTTGGTATTCAAGCCGAATACAACATTGGTAAAGGGCCTCGTTACAACAAAACAACTAATACAGTTGATGTCTCTCATTTAGAAGGAGGATATGTAACATTGAACTATAAATTAGATTTACCTAAACATCAATTGATTTATCCTTTTGCAAAATTTCAATATTATGATGGTGGTAAAAAATTCGAAAAAGATGCCAGAAGTTATATTGTAAGAGATTACGAATTTGGTATCGAATGGGAGCCTTTTAAAGCATTTGAATTAGTTGCTGAGTGGGTAGTTGCTGACCGAACTTTTGAAGACAGTGCGCGACCAGACAACAGGCAAAGAGGGAATTTATTGCGTTTGCAAGCGCAGTTTAATTTTTAATAAAGTAGCTGTAAATCAAATAATTATATAATGGTTTTTAATTATAAATAAACATTAGATAATGCAGGATTAACGTTGAGGTAATACTAGAGAAATACATTTGTATAAATTAAATTAAAACATAAAAATGAATAAAGTTAAATTATTTTTGATTTTACCTTTAATAGGTATGTTGAGTTGTGGTAAGGCTAAAACAGAAGAAAAAGGTTCTGAAGATAAAGCAGCAGCTGTTTCGGTAACTATAAAAGGGAGTGATACTGTTTTGCCATTAGCACAAAAAGAAGCCGAAGATTTGATGAAATCAGATGCAACTATCAGTATTACAGTTGTAGGTGGAGGATCAGGAGTAGGAGTTACTGCTTTAATTGATGGAACTACTGATATTGCAATGGCTTCAAGAGATTTAAAGACAGAAGAAAAATTAAAATTTTCTGAAGCTAAAAAAGAAATCGAACAGGTTGCAATTGCTTTTGATGCTTTAACAGTAATTGTTAATCCTGCTAATGGTGTTTCTAAATTAACTCGTGAGCAATTAGAAAAAATTTTTACAGGAGAAATTAAAAACTGGAAAGAAGTAGGTGGAGCTGATGAGAAAATTGTAGCGTATTCAAGAGAATCTTCTTCTGGAACGTATGAGTTTTTTAAAGAAGAAGTAATGGGCGAGAAAAACTATGCAACTGATGTATTGAGTTTGCCTGCTACAGGAGCGATTGTTCAGGCTGTAGGTCAAACTAAAGGTGCAATTGGTTATATTGGTTTAGCTTATGAAACTAAAGAAGTAAAACAATTAGCTGTTTCTTATGATCAAGGAAAAACTTTTATAGAGCCTTCTGTAGCAAGTGCGAAAGATAAAACGTATCCAATTTCAAGACCATTGTATTTTATGTTTGATAAAACCAATGCTGCAAAAGTGAAGTCTGTAATTGATTATGCGCTTTCTGATGCAGGCCAAAAAACAGTTTCTGAAATTGGTTATGTTCCTTTGAAGTAATGCCTTCAGTGTAAATATTGATACATGAAAAAGGTTATCGTTTTTGATAGCCTTTTTTTGTATCATTTTTTAATTACAAACATTACCTTAACATTAAGTTAACCCAATCATAATAACTACAGAACATTCAATCATGAGGACTGATGTAGTTTTGCGAAAATTAAAAGATACTGATTTGAAAACAAATTTGAAACAGCTAAAAGAGAAAATCATAGAGACCATCTTGATGCTAAGTGGTGCAGCTACAAGTATTACGGTACTTTTGATTGTCTTTTTTCTATTTATTGAAGGAGCTGGAGTTTTTAGCAGAAAACCCATTGATGACGGTTATTTGTTAGCAGTAAATACGACTAACAATGTAAAGACGCTACAACCTTCCCAAATTAAAGATATTTTTGATAAAAAAATCACTAATTGGAATCAAGTAGGAGGAGAGAATAGGCCTATTGTATTGTTTAGAACCAGTGATATTACAAAGTATTTTAGCGAAGAACAATTAGGGCCTAATTTTGAATATTTTCCAGATAGAATCAACGAATTAATCAAGAAAGAACCTGGGGTAATTGCCTTTTTTTCAGATAAATACAAGTCGGATCAATTTGTTGGTAAAGAGTTAGATATTGATAAAATTAAGGTTTGGGAATTTTTGTCTGGCGAAGAATGGTTTCCTACCGCACAACCCATCGCTCAAATGGGAGTGAAGCCTTTAATCTATGGAACTTTGTGGGTAAGCTTTGGCGCTATTTTATTGGCTTTGCCTATTGGATTAGCAGCTGCAATTTACCTTAGCGAAATTGCTAAAAAAAGAACCCGCAGTTTATTAAAACCTTTAATCGAATTATTAGCAGGAATACCATCAGTAGTCTATGGCTTTTTTGGATTAGTAGTTATTGTTCCTTTAATACAAAGTACTTTTAATTTGCCTGTGGGCGAAACAGCATTGGCAGGAAGTGTGGTTTTAGCCATCATGGCTTTGCCTACTATTATTACCATTTCAGAAGATGCGATGCGCAATACACCACGCGCAATGAAAGAAGCCAGTTTGGCTTTAGGAGCATCCAAGTGGCAAACTATTTATAAGGTTGTAATGCCTTATTCGGCTTCTGGAATTACTGCGGGAGCAATTTTAGGAATTGGTAGAGCTATTGGAGAAACCATGGCGGTATTAATGGTTACTGGAAATGCTGCTGTAATTCCGCATACACTTTTAGCACCTGTACGAACCATTCCTGCAACCATTGCCGCAGAACTGGGTGAAGCACCAAATGGAGGTTTGCATTACGAAGCTTTATTTGCTTTAGGTTGTATTTTATTCTTGATCACATTTGGGATTAATATGTTAGTCGAATTAGTTACTAACAAACAATCACACAAAAAACATTAACAATGAAATCAGAAAAAAAATTAGCACGAAGAAAGAAAATCAATCAGCAAATAGCTTTTGGAATCTTTACGGCAATAAGTTATGCTATAGTAGCTCTTTTATTTGTAATATTAGCTTTTATAGTTGTAAAAGGAATTAGTGTAATAAGTTGGGAATTTATTAGTGCGATGCCAACTAACGGAATGACCGAAGGCGGAATTTTCCCAGCCATTGTCGGTACGCTTTGTTTGGTATTTGCCAGTATGATTTTTGCATTTCCAGTGGGTGTTTTAGCCGCTATTTACATGAATGAATATGTAAAAGACGGTTGGGCAAAAAAGATTATTAAACAAATGACCAATAATCTTGCGGGAGTTCCTTCGATTGTTTTTGGATTATTTGGAATGTCTTTGTTTGTAAATAAACTGGGTTTTGGCGATTCGATTTTAGCAGGTGGATTAACATTAGGTTTGCTAGTGCTTCCTGTGGTTATTAGAACTACCGAAGAATCTTTAAAAGCAGTAGATTCGACTTTTAGACAAGCGAGTTTAGGTTTAGGAGCATCGAAATGGCAAACCACAAGCAAAGTAGTTTTGCCTATTGCATTTCCAAATATTATTACCGGTTTGATTCTTTCGATAGGAAGGGTTTCTGGAGAAACGGCACCTATTTTATTTACTGTAGCTGCTTATTTTTTGCCTAAATTACCTTCCTCCATTTTTGATCAGGCAATGGCTTTGCCGTATCATTTATATGTAATTGCAACCAGCGGGACAAACATAGAAAAATCGAGAGCGATGGCTTATGGAACAGCACTTATTTTGATTATTATTGTATTAATTTCTAATTTATTAGCGAATGCTCTTCGCAAATATTACGGGAAAAAAGTAAAAATGAATTAATACCAACACAGTTGGTTCCTTAAATAAAAATAAATTGTTAAACATGCACAAAATAGAATCCAGAAACGTAAACTTTTTTTACGGAGAAACTCAAGCCTTACATGATATTTCTTTGTCTATGAAGGAAAACACCGTTACAGCGCTTATTGGTCCTTCAGGATGCGGAAAGTCTACTTATTTGCGTTTGCTGAATCGAATGAATGATTTGATTGATAATACCCGAATGGAAGGAAGTATTTTAATCGACCAAAAGGATATTTATCTTAGAAATACGAATGTAGACGACTTGAGGAAGAATGTAGGGATGGTGTTTCAAAAACCAAATCCTTTTCCTAAAACAATCTATGAAAATGTGGCTTACGGTTTAAGAGTAAATGGAATTGAGGATAAAAATGTTATTGAAGAAAGAGTAATTACCTCAATTGAGCAAGTGGCGCTGTGGGATGAGGTAAAAGACAAATTAAAAAAATCGGCATTTGAACTTTCTGGTGGACAACAACAGCGTTTGTGTATTGCTCGTGCCTTAGCTATTCAACCATCAATTATATTAATGGACGAACCTACTTCGGCATTAGATCCTATTTCGACTTCAAAAATAGAAGAATTAATACACGAATTAAAAAATCAATACACCATTGTTATTGTAACGCATAATATGCAACAAGCAGCTCGTGTAAGCGACAATACTGCTTTTTTCTATATGGGAAAATTAATTGAATGTGATAAGACAAAAACAATTTTTACAAAACCAGCAATTCAGCAAACTGAGGATTATATAACTGGAAGATTTGGTTAATATTTGTTCCCAATTTATAATCGAAAAACTTTAAAATTTAAAAAATGGCATCACACTTCGAAATAGAATTAGATAAACTTAAAAATGTAATTATCAAGATAGGTACTCTTGCCGAAAATCAATTGATTGAAGCGGTAAAAGCGTTGCTTTCTGAGCCTATGGCTGAGAAAAAAGAGGTTAAGAAAAACGAAGAAAAAATCGATAAATTAGATGTGAAAATTGATGAGATTTGTCAAACTATTTTTGCTTTACAACAACCTGTAGCTTCTGATTTGCGATTTATAATGGCTTCCATGCAAATTAGTAATGAAATTGAAAGAATAGGTGATTTAGCCATTAGTGTGATTAAAAATTCAAAAAACATTAAAGATAAACACGATTTGATTCTTAAATTTAATGTTGCAGAATTGGCGAAGCAAGTGGAGGAAATTACAAAAAAAATGAACCAATGTTTTTTAGATAGAAGTGAAACAACTATTGGAGAGATTTTTGTTTTAAATAATAGTATCAAAAAAGGAACTGACGATACCATTCATAATTTAATGAACGAAATGAAATCTAACTCAAAGGCTGTGGTTTCAGGAATGAATTTAGTAATGGTTTTGAAACATTTAGAGCGAATCTCAGAACATTGTACTAATATTGCTGAGCATATTCATTTTATGATTAAAGCTAAGATTATCAAACATGAAAAGTTTGATGATAAACAGTAGTAATTCGTAAGATGTTTTAAGTGATAAAAAAAACTAGGTTTTTCATAAGAAGAACCTAGTTTTTTTGTGTCTTTTTAGTTTTGAAAATGCAGTCGTTTAAACTTTTTTCAATTGGCTTTAAAAATGTATTTTGAACCGTATTTCATCTTTTTTAATTCCCTAACCCAAATATGCAATAAAAAAAAACTAAAATATGAAACAATAAATCTAATTCTTAGCTACGATTTTAAAAAAAACAAATAAAAACCTTAGGGCTTTTACTTAACTAAAAATAGAGAGCTTTCGACAAAATGTATTTTAATAAATCAATTAGCTAGTTTTGATAACTGTAGCCAAAATTCTTCTATCTTAAGAATCGCCTTTAAAAATTCATCCATGTCAATAGGCTTAACAACATAACTATTACTGTGATTTTCATAGGCAGCATTAATGTCTTTTTGAGCTGAAGAAGTCGTTAACATAATCACGGGAATTTTTTTTAGTATTTCATCGTGCTTAATTTGCTTTAAAACTTCATGGCCTCCAAATACAGGCATATTAATATCTAATAATATCAAATCTGGTTTTTCGGCATTGCTATATGTTTTTCTCTTAAAAAGAAAATCCAAAGCATCTCTACCATTTCTAACTACACTAATATTGGTTTTGATTTTACTTTCTTCAAAGGCTTCAAGCGTTAGGATAATATCTCCTTCGTTATCTTCAACTAATAGAATATGTACTGGTTTCATTTTATTTATGTATTTAAAAATAAACAATGATTTTTATTTGTCTCGTATTGAATCTTAATTCTACTTCAACAACAGGATCTTAAAATATTTTGAATAACAAGTATACTATTAAAACAAAAATTCCATTTTTATTACTTTTTGATCCCTATTTTCTCTTATCATCTTTAGGCAATGTAAAATAGAATATAGTGCCTTTATTCACTACGGATTCTAACCATATTTCACCACCCCAGGATTCTATATGTTTTTTGGCTATCGCTAAACCTATTCCTGTACCATTATATTCATCTCTATTGTGTAGCCGTTGAAAGATAATAAAAATTTTATTAAAAAATTGATCTGCTATTCCTATTCCATTATCTTTTATTACAAATAACCAGTGTTCTCCTTTATCCTCAAGTCTTAATTCAATAATAGGAGTAACATCCTCGAATGTATACTTAATTGCATTATCAAGCAAACAATGTAATGTTTGAATCAATGGAACTCTATACGCGTCAATTAGGGGTAAATCTGAAAAATTTATTAGTACAGATTTTTCAGAGATAACTTTCCTCCTAAGAATTTTATAATCGTCAATTATATCAATAATATTAACTATTTCTTTCTTTTCTTCAAATTTACCAGCTCTCGAATATTCTAATAAATCAAGAATAATCTGTTTCATTCTTTTAGCACCATCTGTTGCAAAACTTATATATTGATGTGCTTTTTCATCTAAAACGGGGCTGTATTTTCTTTCTAACAAATTCATAAAACTAGTTATCATTCGCAAAGGTTCTTGCAAATCATGTGAAGCTATAAAGGCAAACTGTTCTAATTGTTCATTACTAACTTCAAGCTCATGAGTATATTTTTTTAGGGAATTATTGGCTTCTTGGAGTTTAACTTCTTGGAGTTTTCTTTCTGAAATATCACTTGCAGCGCCTATCATTCGTGTCGCTTTTCCCTCTTTATTTCTTATAATTACAGCTCTATCAACAACAAAGGCATAAGTACCATCTGCTCGTTTGAACCGGTATTCACTTTTCCAATTTTGCGAATTAATATTTTCCTCTGTTTTTAAGATACTTTCCTGTACCGATTCAAGATCATCAGGATGCACATTTTCTATCCAAAATTGCATTGTAGGGGTGATTTTATCTACATCATAACCAAAGAGTTCTTTAAATCCAATTCCCCAAAATAAAGTATTCTCTTCTATTTTTAAATCCCAAATAGCGTCATTGGTTGCTTGGGTTACTTTCTCAAAACGTTCATTGGCTTGAAGCAAACGCACATCAGCCTTTTTTCTTAAGGTAACATCTTTAAAATAAACTGAAAGGCCATCTGGAGACGGATACACTGATACTTCAAACCACTTATTTAGAGTCTGATAATATTCCTCAAAACTGTTGTTTTTTTGTGTCTTTAGTGCTAAATGGTATTGGCGATAAAAGTCAGTATCTATGGCATCTGGATATTCTTCCCAAAGGTTTTTACTAATCATCGACTCCCTTTTTTTACCCAAAACATTTTCGGCTTCTTTATTCCAATAAGTTACAATCCAATCATTATCAAGCGCAAAGAAGGCGTCTCCAATGCTCTCTAAAATTTTATTTCTTTCTAAATAAGCTTTTTCCAGTTTTTCCTTAGCCTGTTTATGTTCGTCAATATTTTTAAAATAAGCCGAAATTCCACCGCTAGATGGGTAAGCATTAATCTCGTACCATTTTTCATCACCCGGAAAAAAATACTCAAAAGAGACTGATTCACCCGATTGTACCACCTGATGATAAATTTCTTCCAAAGGGGTATTTATAGCCTCCGGATACTCTTGCCATATATTTTTTCCTATTACATCGGTAGATTTTTTTTGAAGTAAGTTTTCTGCCTCTTTGTTAAAGTAAGTAAAATTCCAATTTTTATCAAGAGCGTAAAAGGCATCCGAGATACTTCCTAAAATTTCGCTTAATTGTAGTTGTAATGTTTTGGGCGTATGAATATCCTGAAAACTTCCATAAATTTTAACACACTTCCCTTTTATACGCTCACTTTTACCAATACACCTTACCCAGCGATCTTTGCCAGAAGTGGTAATGAGCAAAAGTTCTTCATCAAACTCTACTCCATCAGCAATCAATTTATCTACAACGTCTTGGACAACAACCCTGCTTTCTTCTGAGTAAAATTCAAACCCACCCGTTAATGACGGATTATAGTCTTCATCAACCTCTAATATTTGTTTGACAATTGGAGACCAATACATGGTGTCTTCATTTTGATTAATCAAATCAAGCTCCCAACTACCAATTTTAGCCATAGAAGTAGCTTGCTCTAATAATTCTTCGTTTTTTGTCTCACTGGTAATATCCAATATTAAAGAGTTAAAAACAATAGTGCCATCAGATAGAAATTCTGGTGCTCCATGACCAATATGGGTTCTTAATTCTCCATTTGGCATTACGTAGCGCCAGCGAGCTGTCCATTTATTAACATTCTTAATCGATTCTAAAATACTGAGTTGTACTTGTTCAAAATCGCCTCCTGCTTTAATATTATCCCAAATTAGATTGTTGTTATTCATTGGTAATTCTGGTTCATAACCCCATATTGCAACACTACCTTTGCTCACATATTTTAAGGCATCACTACCATCGGGGTTTATCACATACTGAAATACTACTCCTGGCACATTATCGGCCAGAGAATGAAGACGAATTTCAGCTTCCTTTATTTCATGAATATCTTGGAAACTACCATAGACACGAATACATTTTCCATCTACTAACTCGGCATCGCCAATTACACGCACCCAACGTTCATTATTTTTAGCGGTAACAAGTGCTGCTTCAAAATGGAATGATTTACCTTCAGAGATACAAGAGTCAATATTCTGCCTAATTCTTTCACGAAAATCTTTTCGATAAAAAAGGATACCTTTAACTAAATCTGGAACAAAGGTTTTGGGATCTGTTTCATGCAGCTTATGTACCATATCAGTCCAAAACATTTTGTTTTCAATCAAATCAATTTCCCAACTTCCTATTTTCGCTAAAGATGCAGTTTGTATATTGAGTTCGCTTAATTTTTTTTCATTTGTAATGTTTTTTGCTGTAGCATAAATCAAACCTTCTTCAATCTTAGAGTTACATACCCAACTTAACCAAACAATTTCTCCTTTTTTAGTAATGTATCGGTTTTCGAACTTAAAAGTAGTTTCACCAATTCCTAATTTCTGGACTTCTTGTGTATAAATATCTTTATCTTCTGGATGTACAAACTCATCAAAATAATGAAAAAGTAATTCTTCTTCTGCAAATCCCAAAAGTTCGCATCCAGCTTTATTCATTTTTACAAATCTTCCTTGAAAATCAGCCAAACAAATAATATCAGGAATAGCTTCAAATAAGTGCTTAAGACTAGACTCAAGTGATTTTCTATTCATTTCCGAACCTATAAAACTTTCTAATTCTTTAAAGACATCAACATACCGGTTCAATAAAGTACTTTGTTTGGTAGTGCCAAAAACCAATACACCTACAATTGAATCTTTAAACAATAATGGGATTCCTGAAACGGATCGAATACCTGCTTGTAATGCTGCCTCCTTCCTAACAAAAAAATCTTGACTTTCTTGTATATTCCAGATAGTAGGTTTTTTAGTTTCCCAAACTTGCCCCGTAAGACCTACACCTAATTTAATATGTTTGACCTCCTGTGAATGAAAATGAAACTTTATGGCAGCCTCAGAATTATCAAAATAACTGAGTAATTGAATATGCGAATTTTCCTGATTGGGAACCCAAACTTCTACAAAATCAAATGCTCCAAAAGCAGCAAATTTGGAACACAATTTGTACGTGGCACTTTTCAGGTCTGCTTCTTCATTAAAGATGAGACTAATTTGACTTAATAAATTTTGTTCTAACTCTCGATTCTTTTTTTTCGTTACATCCCGTTCTACTGCAATCCAATGAGTATACTCACCTTTTTCATTAGCTACAGGAGTTACAGAAAAATTATTCCAAAATTCTTCTCCATTTTTCTTGTAATTAATAGTTGTAATTTCACAAGATTCCCAGTTTTGAAGTGCCTTTTTTAATTTAGCAAGCTCTACCTTATCTGATTTAGGTCCTTGTAACATACGAGGACTTTTACCAATAACTTCATCAGCGGCATAGCCAGTCATTTTAGTAAATGCTTCATTAACATATACAATACGTGGTCCAGGGAAATCAAAAGGTTCGGCTTCTGTAATTAACACAGCGTCAGAGGTGTTAGTAATGACACTTTCTAATAGTTTAAGCCTTTGTACTTCTTGCCTCTCCTTAGTAATATCCCTCACTGTTCCTTCAAAAGCAATTGGCTCTCCATTTTTGTCTTTCACCAAACGCCCTAATTCATGCACCCATCTTATACTGCCATCTGGCAAAATAATTCTATGTACAAGATCATGTTCTCTCTCTCCTGAAAAAGAAATATTTTGTTCAAGTTCAAAAGTTTCCTTATCATCTGGATGAATAGTTTCAAAAAAACTCTCGTAATTTACTACAAAATCTGTTTTTAATCTTCCCCAAATAGTGTAAACTTCATCAGACCAAGAAAGTGTATTTGCATCCAATTCTAATTTCCAGTAACCTAATTTTGCAATAGCTGAAGCAGCTTTTAGCTTTTTTCTAGACTCTTTTAATTCTTTAATTTGTAATTCACGCTGCGTTACATCCTGACAAACAATAACTATACTTTTTCGCTCTTGAAACTCAACCTGATGTCCATTAATTTCTATTCGAACTCTTTCTCCATTCTTTTTTTTATGTGTAAAAATGCCAAAGAAAATAGTAGCCTCGTTCGAATCTAATTGTGAATGGACAATAAGCAGTTTTGAAATTTCTTCATACTGCGTTAAGTCTTTTATAGAAAGCCTTAAAAAATCCTCTCTATTATAGCCATATAAAGCTATAGCTGCTTGATTTATATCTAGAATTTTAAATGTCAACAGATCATACACCAAATTAGGTAAAGGATTAAAATAAAACAGAGTGCTATAATTATCTTTTTCTTTTTTCATCTTTTATTGTTTTTTACAGCTTCTTTATTAAAACTTACTTTTTTAAATTTGTTAAGTTGACTAATCTATTTTATAATATTTAGTATATAAAATTTAAAAATCCATACCATAAACTACTACTTTACGCAAATATTTGAATTTACAAAGTGGATGTCCTAGAAACAAATATAAAGATATCAGCATCAACATTTAATAAATTAATGTTGTTCTTTTATAAAAATGGTTAATTATTTTAGGAATAACAAAAAAATAATTTATCGAAAGTAAATGAATCTACACAGTAACAATGGAGTTAATTATGAGAAAAAAAATACACTAAAATAAATTATGATGATACAGGTAATTCATATAAATTTACTACATTTAGACGTAAGGTTGACTAAAATTATTTTATCTCATTATAAAAATCGCAAGCCAAATTGAAAATTTCCAATTGTTCAATTTTCCAATCAATAAATATCTAATGGAAGAAAGTTTAACTATATATAAATTTCTCATCGTAGAGGATAATCCGGGTGATTTCTTTTTAATAGAAGAATATCTAACAGAAAGCTTTAGTTTATTTTCATTAAAGATAGAAAATGCAAAAGATTTTGCTGAAGCAAAATCTTTTTTATCAGATCCATTGCAATGCTTTAATATGATCTTTTTAGATTTAACCTTACCTGATAAACAAGGAGAAGAACTCATAAAAAATATTTTACAGGAAGCTAAAGAAATTCCAGTAATTATACTTACTGGTTACAGTGAAATTGAATTTAGTATTCGATCTTTACAGCTTGGTGTTGCAGATTATTTAAGCAAAGATGAATTAAATACTACATTACTCTATAAAAGTGTACTATATAATATTGAGAGAAAAAGAAAAAAAATGGAATTAGAAGAGTCTAAAAAACTCTATAGTGATTTGTTTCATTTAAGTCCAATTCCTATGTGGGTTTATGATATGGAAACACTCTGTTTTTTAGATATCAATCAAGCTGCCGTTAGTCATTATGGCTATACCTCAGATGAATTTTTATCAATGACAATTAGAGATATTAAGCCAACTCAGGAAATGGAGAAAATGAACTTAGTATTAAAAAACAAAGGAACATTATTTAAAGATAAATTCAAACATATCAAGAAAGATGGCACTCTAATAGACGTAGAAATAGAAAGTAGTTGTATCGATTTTTTGGGTCGTAAGGCAAAATTAGTATTAGCTAATGATATTACTGAAAAAAACAACTATTTAGAAACGATTGAAAATCAAAATCAAAATTTAAAAGAAATTGCACGTATTCAATCTCATGTTGTCCGTGCTCCTGTAGCGCGAATTTTAGGTTTATTAAACTATATAGAAGAATACGATTTGAATGATGATGAAAAAAAATTCTTTCAAGAGAGTATAAAAGTATCTATTTTAGAATTAGATGAAATCATAAAAGATATAACTAATAGAACAAATTTATAATACAGGAAATAGATTATTTTAAAGAAATAGATTGCAAAAATATTACGATTTATTTCACCATTTTAACTTAGAGACTTTTAAACCTTATTCTATGATAAATTTATCGAAACCAGACTTTGAAAGAATCATGATTATTGATGATAATCAAATTGATCTCTATATAATTTCTAAATTAATTTCTAAAAATAACTTTTGTGAAAATATTTTAGAGTACAATTCTGCTCAAAAAGCACTTAACTATATTGTAGAAAATCAAGAGAACAGTAGCTTAATGCCGCAAATCATTTTTCTTGATATCTATATGCCTGTAATGGATGGTTTTGAATTCTTAAAAAAGTATAAAAAGCTTTTTAAAAATGCTAACCAAAAATGCAAAATAGTAATGGTTTCTTCATCAATAGATCATAATGATATATCCCGTGCAAAATCTGACAAGAATGTAGTGTTATTTGCCACAAAACCAATAAACAAGAAATTATTTGATGATGTGGTTGCTCTTGAAAACAGACATTAAAAACCACTACTCATTTTAGAACTTTACACATTTTTTCATTCGGGAATAGTTGTTCATTGTTTTTTAAACTATAAATCATCGACTGCTCTTGTAAAAAATGCAGATTACTTTTTTTAATTTATCACACACTAACTCGGTATTTTTTGAGTTTTTTCAATAGTTCATGAATTTTTACTTGCTAGCGTGTTAGTTTTATATTTCCTTTCCCAGGAAAAATGCCTTTCCCAAACTCCTCGAACTCTTTGCGCTATTTATACAGCTAATCCTATTTCTCTGGCGAATTCAGATATATTTGTTCATTCATAACTCAATTGGACTATTTTCTCATTAAACGCTTTGTCGTAATCTTTTCGGAATTGTTACTTAGTAAAAATTAAGATTATTTCTTAACTTTATATGATGCCTCATTTAGCATATCCAGTTTGTTTTTGTTTAATAAAAAAACTTTGAATATTTCCGGCCAATTCAAATCGGATTTTATTTCAGAAAGTCCTTTGTAGTTATTGATTTCATCTAAATTTTTAATAGTAAATAGGTTTTGTTCGATATAAGGAACAAGACCTTCTTTTTTTAATTTTTTAGCTAAATATTCTTGTTCGTATTGCCCTGGAGTAGGAATAAAAAAAGCTTTTTTATTGAGTTTTGAGAGATCCATAATAGAAGTATATCCTGAACGGCAAACAATAATATTACTTTCGTTCAATGCTTGTTCCAGCTGACGGCTGTGCATAAAATTGTAAAAAGTAACATGGTCTGTTTGTTCTTTTTTCTGCTCTTTTTCTATAATTCCTTTTATAAAAAGAATGTTACCATTGTAAAGTTTAATTTCTTTTTTCAATTTCTCTTCCAGCATTCCCCGTTGTGGTTCAGGACCGGAAAGTATGATCATTAAATCATATTTTTTGACCACTTTTTTAGGATTCATTCGGCTCAACGGGCCAATGTATTTGATGTTTAAGTCAGGGTTTTTTAAATGACTTAATTCACCCGCTAAATTAGGCGTTCCAAGGGTGTCTGGAACCCAGCATTCCGTAAATTTTTTTATAATATTTTGATGCAACAAACTAGTTATCCAAGTGGTGTTACCAGTCATAACATTAAGTTGATGTGTAATAAATACCGAGGGTATTTTTTTACTGAATACGCCAAGTCTGTTGTCTGAAATGATGCCGTCTATATCATGTTTTTTTACCCATTTTTTAACTAATCTTTTTTCTTCTAAAATGGCTTCAATCATTCTAGGACAATTCTTGAGTAGTTTCCATTTAAAATATTTGCCATTTTTAGCATATTCTATTTCGTATGAGGGCAATTCAAGGAATTTTAGATACGGAAATTCTTTTTTTAATAAGTCCAAAGCAATTCCGTCCGAAGCTATGATGGGGATAAAATTATTCTCTTGCAGTGCTTTGATAATGGGAACGCATCGTGTGGCATGACCTAACCCCCAATTTAATGGAGCGACTAAAATAGTTTTACTAGGAGTGTTTAAATTCATTTTTTTTAATCGTTTGAAACGATAAAAATAGTTAAACAAAGTTTTTATTAATGAGCTTATGAATTATCAAACTATTAAGTTATTATTTCCTAATCTAATTATCAATCTTGGATTGGATTTTAGACCATGGAGAAGTAAAAATAATCTTTTTTTAGTTCCCTTTCCTTTGGAGAGTCCCGAAACTTCGGGAGAGGTGAGGCAAAAAAAAGACACTATGTTTAATGTAAAACACAGTGTCTTTTAGAAAATATATAAAAAACGTTTAGTTTTCTTTGGTTACAATCTGCATCGTTTCAGTGCCTAACTGTTTTAGGAGTACTGTTTTTCCTTCAACAACGGTTTGAGCAGCAGTGTCGTTAAAATGTCTAATGGTGTATAAAGTAACATTTTCGTTGTAGCCTACTTTGAATTTTTTAGATAAAATAGCAAGGAGGTCTTTATAGTTACCAAACTTGTCTTCCACACACACGGAGAAACTAATAGCCGAGTTTTGAATTAAGTTTACCTTAATTTTAAATTCGTGGAATAAAGCAAAAATTTCGCTGATATTTTCTTCCATAATGAATGAAAAATCGATGGAAGAAAGCGAAATTAATAATTGTTCTCTTTTTACAATAAAACAAGGCATAAATGGTTCTAACGCCGCTCCTTTGCTCACTACAGTTCCTTTTAATAAAGGATTAATAAAGGATTTTACGTGTAAAGGAATTTCCTTTTTTTGTAGTGGTTGCAATGTTTTTGGGTGAATAACCGTTGCGCCATAAAAAGCTAATTCGATGGCTTCTCTATAAGATATTTGGTTTAACAAACTAGCGTTTTCAAAGTATCTTGGGTCAGCATTCATTACTCCAGGAACATCTTTCCAAATAGTAACACTTTCGGCATTCAGGCAATAAGCAAAAATAGCTGCAGTATAATCGGATCCTTCACGACCTAAAGTAGTAGTAAAATTATTTTCGTCAGAACCCAAGAATCCTTGCGTAATGTTTAGAACTTTCGATTTGAAATTGCTGGCAATATTTTTTTGAGTTAATTCCCAATCTACTTCTGCATCTCTATAATTAGCGTTTGTTTTAATATAATTACGCACATCAATCCATTCGGTTTTAATACCCATGAAACTCATAAAACGACTTAAAATTGTTGTCGAAATCAACTCACCATAACTTACAATTTGGTCGTAAACAAAATTATAATTTGGAGATTTGTTATGGGATAAGAAATATTCTAAATCCGTAAAAAGATTGTTTACAGCTTCAAATACTTCATGTTTATCATCTTCAAATAAATCTAATAAAATTTGATTGTGGTATTTTTTTATTTCTTGTACTGATGCATTCAGTTCAGCCGATTTATCGAAATAGTTTTTGATTACTAATTCCAGTGCATTAGTAGTTTTCCCCATTGCCGAAACCACTAATAATACATCTTCGTAACCTGCTTTTTGTAAAACGTCGTACACGTTTCTTATTCCAGCTGCATCTTTTACAGAAGCACCACCAAATTTAAATACTTTCATATTTTATATTTCTAATATTGTTTTAATCTATTTTTTATAAAATCATCAATTCCTGCTTCATCCATTTGAGCCACATGCCACTCTTTCAGGACTTTTGCTCCTGTTTTTTCATAAAAATCAATGGCAGCTGTGTTCCAGTCTAGTACATTCCAATCGATTCTTTTTACCTTGTCTTTTTTAGCCTGTTTGATAATTTCAGTATACAAAGCATAACCAATTCCTTTACCTCGCATATTGCTTTTGACTACCAAATCTTCAAGGTGGATTGTTTTTCCTTTCCAAGTAGAATAACGGTAATAATAAAATGCAATACCCACAATTTCTTTTGTGTCTTGATTATTATTTGTTTCCAATTCTACTTCGGCAACAAAAACATGAAACAAGGGTTGGGTGCCAAAACCATCTCTTATCAAATCGTCTACTGTAATTTTGACAGCATCAGGTTCTTTTTCAAAATCGGCTAATTCTTGAATTAAGCTTAGAACTGCCTTCATGTCTTCTTTTTGACCAACTCTAATATTCATAAATTCATATAATTAAGCCTGTAAATTTATTAATAAACGTACTTAAAATTCTATAACACTACAAATCCTTAGCAAATATACAATACTGACAAACTAAGTAAGTTTTATTGAGTCATTATCACAAAAAAAACGATATTTGTGACTTCAAATTCAAATTATATCGATTTCGTAATGGAAGAAAGCAGTAAAACCCTAGGAGAATTTATTATTGAAAATCAAAAGGCATTTCAATATTCATCAGGTGAATTATCTCGAATCATCAATTCAATACGTTTAGCCGCAAAAGTGGTGAGTTATAAAGTAAATAAAGCGGGCTTAATTGATATTACAGGAGCAGCAGGTGAACAAAATATTCAAGGAGAGGATCAGCAAAAATTAGATGTGTATGCAAATGAAGTTTTTATTCAAACTTTAAAAAACCGTGAAATTGTTTGCGGAATTGCATCCGAAGAAAATGATGATTTTATTACTGTTGAAGGAAACGATAAAGGACATAAAAATAAATATGTGGTTTTAATGGATCCTTTAGACGGTTCGTCTAATATTGATGTGAATGTTTCGGTAGGAACAGTTTTCTCGGTTTACAGACGTGTCACTCCTGTGGGAACGCCAGTTACAATAGAAGATTTTTTGCAACCAGGAACCATGCAGGTTGCTGCGGGATATGTAATCTACGGAACATCAACTATGTTAGTTTATACAACAGGTCATGGTGTAAATGGTTTTACTTTAAACCCAGCCATAGGTACTTTTTACCTTTCGCATCCTGATATGAAATTTTCTAAAGATGGACATATTTATTCCATCAACGAAGGAAATTACATTCAGTTTCCTCAAGGAGTTAAAGATTACATTAAATATTGCCAATCTGAAGAAGAAGACAGACCCTATACATCAAGATATATTGGTAGTTTAGTTTCGGATATTCATAGAAACATGATAAAAGGTGGAATTTATATTTATCCAACAAGTTCTAAGGCGCCTAAAGGAAAATTGCGATTATTGTACGAATGCAACCCATTGGCATTTATTGCTGAACAAGCAGGAGGAAAAGCATCAGATGGATTTAAAAGAATAATGGAAATTAAACCTACTGAATTGCATGAACGTGTGCCGTTTTTCTGTGGAAGTTACAATATGGTAACTAAAGCAGAAGAATTCATGCTAAAGGCAAGTAAATAGTCTTAAAAATGCTAAAAGTAAAAAGCTCTTGAATTAATATTAATATCAAGAGCTTTTTGTGTTATAATAATAAGTAAATTACTTGTGCATGTTTTGCATTTCGTATGCAAAAGTATCAAAATCTACTTTTTTGTCTACTAGTGATAAGGCTTTTGCAACAATATAATTAACGTTACCTGGTGTAAATCCTAAACCAACTGCAATTTTCTTTAAAAGCACTTCTTGTTTGTCACCTAATTGGTGATCCACGTGAACCATTCTAGCTAAATCATACAAACGCTCGATTCTTTGAGTGTACAAATAAGGAGGATTGATGGGGTGAATCGCTGGATTTTCTAAAATTTCTTCATATTCTGAAGGAGCAATTTCAAGTTTTGTGGCTAATTTGTCCAAGAAACCTTTTTCTTCAGCAGATACAATACCATCAGCTAGAGCAATACGAACAATTGCAGAGAAATGACCTTTATTTCTTTGTTTAAATTCGCTATCAAATAAATCTGAAAATGACATAATTATTGTGTTTTTTTATTCGACAAATATAATTCAATTTTTAAATTATTAATTTTCTTTTGAATTTTATTTAACGAGATATGCTAAATAATACGAATGCTTTTTCGTTTAAGTTCAATAGCTCTGCTATAATTAAAAATTGTTCTAAGGATTTACCAAATTGGATAGAGAGGTTTCAAAATTAATCGTAAGTTTACATTCCTTTATCAATAAAATAGCATAATGATGTCCCAATTTTTAATCTACTTTCAATTAGGATTAAAACATATTTTAAATATCTATTCCTACGACCATATTTTGTTTTTAATTGCACTCGCAATTCCGCTTTCGTTTAAAGACTGGAAACGAATTTTAGTACTGGTCACCACATTTACTCTTGGTCATACTGTGGCTTTGTTATTGTCAATTTACGGTATTATTGCAGTTAAAGTGGCTGTAGTTGAATTGTTAATTCCGTTTACAATTTTAATAGTCGCCTTGTTTCATCTTTTTACAGCAGGGAAATCAGGCAAGAAAGAAAGTGTCAATTTAGTTTTCTTTATTACGCTTTTCTTTGGAATTATTCATGGTTTAGGGTTTTTGAATACTTTTAATTCCATTCACCGCGGAACGTCAATTTCTAAGTTGCTAGCTGTATTAGAATTTGCGTTAGGTATAGAAGTGGGGCAGTTAGTGGTGGTTTTTATTGTTTTAATTATAGCTTATATTGTTCAAACCGTTTTTAGATTTTCTAAAAGAGATTGGACATTGGTTATGTCAGCATTTATTATTGGAGTAGTTTTGCCAATTATTATAGGAAATAAAATTTGGTTACGATAAATTATGGAACAAAGAAAATTAAATAAATACGATAAAGCCTATCTCCGTATCGCTAAGGAATGGGGGCTTTTGTCTTACTGCAAACGCAAACAAGTAGGAGCTATTATTGTAAAAGACAGAATGATTATTTCCGATGGATATAATGGAACGCCTTCTGGCTTTGATAATTGCTGCGAAGACGAGGAAGGTTTAACCAGATGGGATGTTTTGCATGCCGAAGCCAATGCGATTCTTAAAGTAGCAAGATCCACTCAATCCTGTGAAGGAGCAACACTTTATATTACGCTTTCTCCTTGTAAAGAATGTAGCAAATTAATTCATCAATCTGGGATTAAAAGAGTGGTGTATCAAAACGGTTATCGAGACGATTCCGGAATTCAATTTTTAAAAAAAGCAGGTGTAATTGTGGATCATATTCCAGAATTAGAAGAAAAAAGTGAAAATAAATTATAAGTACATACCCATTTATATTAGTGTTATTCTGGTTATAGGAATTTTTATTGGTGGATCGTTGCAGTTTTTTAATCAAAACGATTTTTTGGTAACCAATAGTTCTAAAGCAAAACTCAATCAGCTAATCGATTTTATAGACAATGAATATGTTGATGATTTAGATACAGATTCTATTGTCGATAATACAGTCGATACTATTTTAGCGCAATTAGATCCGCATTCGGTTTATATTCCGCCAAGTGAACAACTAGAAGTTGCTGAAAACATGAAAGGCGATTTTGTGGGCATTGGTGTGCGTTTTTATGTTTTTAAAGATACGGTTGCCATTATTCAATCTATAGAAAATGGCCCTTCGGCAAAAGCGGGAATCAAACCCGGAGACCGAATTTTATATGCCGATGGGACAAAATTATTCGGACGAAAACTACCAACAGATTCGTTATTTACAAAACTGAAAGGAAAAGAAGGTTCTAAAGTAGTTTTGACTGTTTATAGAAAATCTGAAAAGAGAAATATTACATTTACCATAAAACGTGGCGTTGTTCCGCTTAAAAGTGTTGATGTTGGTTTGATGTTAAATTCGACTACAGCTTACATTAAAATCAATCGTTTTGCAGAGACAACCTATAAGGAATTCAAATCTAATTTAACCCAACTTAAAAATCAAGGTGCGAAATCATTAGTGATCGATCTTCGTGATAATGGAGGCGGTTACATGGAAGAAGCCATTGCTATTGCAGACGAATTGTTGTCTGATAAAAATTTGATTGTTTTTACAAAAAATAAAAAAGGAAGAGTCGATAAAACATTTGCTACTAAAAAAGGCGATTTTGAAAGTGGTAGATTATTCATTTTAATCAATGAAAATTCGGCTTCAGCCAGCGAAATTCTTGCAGGTGCTGTTCAGGATAATGACAGAGGAACTATTGTGGGGCGACGTTCGTTTGGAAAAGGATTGGTACAACGCGAAATGGATTTTAACGATGGATCTGCTGTTCGTTTGACTGTAGCTCGCTATTATACGCCAACAGGAAGGTCTATTCAAAAGCCTTATGTTAAAGGAGCCGAGCACTATTTTAAAGAATCCGAATTGCGTTTTAGAAATGGAGAATTGTATGATAAAGACAGTATAAAAATAGCAGATACTTTGAAGTTTAAAACGCCAAAAGGGAGAATTGTCTACGGCGGTGGCGGAATTGTTCCAGATGTTTTTGTGCCAATCGAATTTGAAAATGCCGATGAAGCAACGGCTTATTTAATGGAATCGGGTATTTTAGGAAATTTTGTTTTCGAACAATTGGATAAAAATAGAAATATTTTTAAAGATCTTTCCTTTGAACAATTTTTAAATAAGATGAATGCAACAGATTTGTATTTTAATCTTTTCGAAAAATTTATTTCGAAACATGTTAATGGAATTCGATTAGAACAAAGCAAATCAGTGGTAAAACGATATATCAATGCAGAATTTGCAAAACAATTGTACGATGAAAAAGCGTATTATGATATTGTTTTGAAAGAGGATGTTATGCTTAAAAAGGTGTTGCATAAAAAATAACAAACTTGTTCTTTTTGTCGAATTGTAACAATGTTGTGCTTTGTTTTTTAGAGAAGCTGTTTTGTTTATCGAATGCTATCGTGAGCGTGAGTTTGCGTTCCGTCATTCCATAAAGTAAGTATATCAGTGGCAACAGCAGCACCGCTTCCAGCGGCAATGGCAAGCTGACTTCTCCATCCGGCTAATGTTCCAATAACGTAAATGCCTTCGGCGACCAAGTGGTCGTTGTTTTTTAATTGTATTCTTTGTTTTTCAGGAAGTGCTTTTTGATGCGGAATTACATATTGCATTAATCCTTCGATTGCAAATGTATTTGCTGATCCAATGCCTATTACAATCGCTTTAGTTTTGTAACTATTTTTATTAGTAACTATTGTAAAGTTATCAGCTTCCCCTTCAATACCTAGTACTTTTTCGTTTTGAATTTGTGTAATGTGAGGATACGTTTGATTTAGGTGTTCGATACTTTCGCTAAGTAATTCAGAGCCTAATTTCCCCGCAGGAATTCCGTAAGCATTATTGAATAAGGCGTCTTGTAGAGAGGAAGCTTTTTGATGTGAAAATATCCCGATTTTTTTATCAGACACAAAACTTTTGTTTTTGGCTGAGCCAAGAACTAATGCGCATGACATTCCCGAAACTCCACCACCAATGATTAGAACGTCAAACATAGTTTATTGTTTGTCGTTCATTTTACCTTCTATTTTTTTAGACATTCTAAAAATCACTAGAATTAATATGGCACAACAAGAAGCAGCAATTCCAATAAAAGCTACTGCATTGTCTCCGCCAAATAGATTCTTAAAATCCAATTGAGTGATGTTGAAAATAACAAGAGCTGCTGCTAGAAACACTAAGATGTTAGTAAAGATTTTCATGATATTTATTTTGACTTGTAGTTTTTAAAAAAGGAATCTGTTTCTTGATTCAGGGTGTTGTATAAAAATTCAGATTGTTGCTACAGGCTAAATTATGGGGTAAAATTATGAAAAAATAGTTTAGAGCAATAACCCTTTAACATTAGAGACTTATAATTTAACAGCAAAAGATTAAATCCTTGGCTTAAGATGTTGATTTTTAATTTTTTATAATTTTTTTTGAAGTTTTAATTACCAAGTATAGTTTGGTTTTGTGTTTCTGTTCTCTTACTTTAGTTAAAGTATGATAAAAGCAACTTTGCTTGATAATGGAAGTTTTGGTTTGATTATCTTTGCATTTTATAAATTAGACTAACACAACCCATGTTTCAATTAGGAAAAACTATAGTTTCAGAAGACATTTTAGAAAAAGAATTTGTTTGTAATTTATCGGCTTGTCATGGTGCTTGTTGTGTTGATGGAGATGCTGGAGCGCCTTTGAGTGAAGAAGAAACTAAAATTTTGGAAGAAATATATCCTAAAGTGAAACCTTTTTTACGAAAAGAAGGAATTGCTGCAATTGAAGCTCAGGGTACTTGGGTAAAAGGAACGGATGGTGATCTGGAAACTCCATTAATTGACAATAAGGATTGTGCTTATGTGATTTTTGATGGAAAAACCGCTCTTTGTGGTGTGGAGCAAGCCTACAATCAAGGGATTGTTGAGTGGAAAAAACCAGTTTCTTGTCATTTGTACCCTATTCGAGTAAAAGACTTTACTGAGTTTGCAGCGGTTAATTATGACAAATGGGATATTTGTGATGATGCCTGTTCTTTAGGTAAAGAATTAGAAGTTCCAGTGTATAAATT
The DNA here is from genome assembly GCF_041729725.1 of Flavobacterium zubiriense. Classification (NCBI taxonomy): domain Bacteria; kingdom Pseudomonadati; phylum Bacteroidota; class Flavobacteriia; order Flavobacteriales; family Flavobacteriaceae; genus Flavobacterium; species Flavobacterium zubiriense. The sequence goes on from NZ_JBCFQL010000012.1 coordinate 120,900, forward strand.
TGTCAAAGAAGCTTTAGTGAGAAGGTTTGGTGAAGATTGGTATTTAGAGTTGGAACTTGTTGCTCAAGAATGGGGAAAAATAAAGAGAAAATAAAACATTTTTTTTCTTGTTTTCTAGTATTAAAAGTCTATATTTTACGGAGTTTTACAACGTTTTCGAATTTTTAATTAATTGATATTAAGTGAGTTAATTAGTATTCTAAAATGAAGTCTGTTTTTAAAATTTGTTAAAAACTAGAAGCTATTGTGAATAAGTTTGGCTTTTAATTCCCGCAATATTTCACAATCTTTGTAAAGCTTCAAAAAGCAAAAAATATCCTTAAATCTCATTAAAATAAAAATAGCAATGTCGCAAATTGAACCCATTTTACAGGAGAATAAAAACCGTTTCGTAATTTTTCCAATTAAACACCATGATATCTGGGAGTTTTATAAAAGTATGGAGGCTAGTTTTTGGACGGCTGAAGAAATTGATTTATCACAAGATTTAAATGACTGGAATAACAAGTTGAGTGATGACGAAAGATATTTCATCAAACATATTTTGGCTTTTTTCGCAGCTTCAGATGGAATTGTAAATGAAAATTTAGCAGAGAATTTTGTGAATGAAGTTCAGTATGCTGAAGCTAAATTTTTCTATGGTTTCCAAATCATGATGGAAAACATTCATAGCGAAACCTACTCGTTATTGATTGATACCTATGTTAAAGATGAAGTTGAAAAAGATGAATTATTCAATGCATTAGAAGTTTTTCCAGCGATTAAGAAAAAAGCGGATTGGGCTTTAAAATGGATTGATTCTGATTCGTTTGCAGAACGTTTAATTGCTTTTGCAGCAGTAGAAGGGATTTTCTTCTCAGGAGCATTTTGTTCTATTTATTGGTTAAAAAAACGTGGTTTGATGCCAGGATTGACTTTTTCTAACGAATTAATCTCTCGTGACGAAGGAGTACACTGTGATTTTGCAGTGCATTTGCACAACAATCACTTGGTTAATAAAGTGTCTAAAGAAAGAATCAGAACGATTATTGTAGACGCATTGAATATTGAAAGAGAATTTATCACAGAGTCGCTTCCTGTGAGTTTGATAGGAATGAATGCTGTCTTGATGACGCAATATTTAGAGTTTGTTGCCGATAGACTTTTAGTGGAATTAGGTTGCGAAAGAGAATACAATACAGCAAATCCATTTGATTTTATGGATATGATTTCGTTGCAAGGAAAAACGAATTTCTTTGAAAAGAAAGTAGCTGAATACCAAAAATCAGGTGTGATGAATACGGATAATGATGCTCAAAAAATTTCTTTTGACGCTGATTTTTAATTAGAACACTGATTTCCTAGCCCCGATAGCAGTGAAATTGAAAATCATCGAATACAGATGAAAATAAATACCAATGAGATAAATCCTTTTGTTTTTTTTCTTTAAAAAAATAAAAGATTGAAACGGATAGCGGGATTAGCTTCAAATAAAAATTGGAATGCCGGGATTAGTTTCCCAAAACAAATTAACAAATACCCAAAAAATAGAAAAGGGATTTTTTATTTTTTAAAAACAATCGAGCTTATGTATGTAATTAAAAGAGATGGTCACAAAGAACCAGTAATGTTTGACAAAATCACAGATAGAATTAAAAAACTATGCTATGGTTTGAATGATTTGGTAGATGCGGTTAAAGTGGCAATGCGTGTTATTGAAGGACTTTACGACGGAGTTTCGACATCAGAATTAGATAATTTAGCGGCAGAAACAGCTGCGTCAATGACTATTGCGCATCCTGATTATGCTCAATTAGCAGCTCGAATTGCTATTTCTAATTTACATTCGAATACTAAAAAATCGTTTTCTGAAACGATGGACGAAATGTATCATTATGTAAATCCAAGAAATGGACAAAAAGCACCTTTGTTATCCGAAGAAGTACACAGAGTAATACAAGAAAATGCGGCTTTTTTAAATTCGCACATTATATATAACAGAGATTTTAACTACGATTATTTTGGTTTTAAAACATTAGAACGATCGTATTTATTAAAAATAAACGGAAAAATTGTAGAGCGTCCACAACACATGTTGATGCGTGTTGCTGTTGGGATTCACTTAGACGATTTAGATTCCGTGTTAGAAACCTATGACTTGATGTCTAAAAAGTTCTTTACGCATGCAACGCCTACGTTGTTTAACTCAGGAACACCAAAACCTCAGATGTCTTCTTGTTTCCTTTTGGCAATGAAAGATGATAGTATAGATGGAATTTATGATACTTTAAAGAATACAGCCAAAATCTCTCAATCAGCAGGTGGAGTAGGACTTTCTATCCATAACGTTCGTGCTACAGGTTCTTACATTCGTGGCACAAACGGAACTTCAAACGGAATTGTTCCAATGTTAAGAGTGTTTAACGATACGGCACGATATGTAGATCAAGGTGGTGGAAAGCGTAAAGGTAGTTTTGCTATTTATATCGAAACTTGGCATGCTGATATCTTTGAATTCTTAGATTTGAAAAAGAATACCGGAAAAGAAGAAATGCGTGCCAGAGACTTATTCTTTGCCATGTGGACATCGGATTTATTCATGAAGCGTGTACAAGAAAATGGATACTGGACGTTAATGTGTCCTAACGAATGTCCTGGCTTGTATGATGTATATGGTGAAGAATTTGAAGCCTTATATACAAGTTACGAGAAAGCGGGTAAAGGAAGAAAAACCATCAAAGCTCACGAATTATGGGAGAAAATCCTGGAATCACAAATTGAGACTGGAACACCATATATGTTGTACAAAGATGCAGCCAACCGTAAATCGAACCAAAAGAATTTAGGAACGATTCGTTCGTCTAACTTGTGTACCGAGATTATGGAGTACACTTCGGCCGATGAGGTAGCGGTATGTAACTTGGCTTCGCTTTCGTTACCAATGTTTGTGGAAAACGGTGTTTTTGACCATGAAGCTTTATTTAATGTGACTAAACGAGTAACTAGAAACTTAAATAAAGTAATTGATAGAAATTACTATCCTGTAATAGAAGCAGAAAATTCTAACTTACGCCACCGTCCTATTGGTCTTGGTGTTCAAGGTTTAGCAGATGCTTTTATCATGTTGCGTTTGCCTTTTACATCAGATGAGGCTAAGAAATTAAATCAAGAAATTTTTGAAACCTTATACTTTGCTGCCGTAACTGCTTCGATGGAAATGGCAAAAGAAGAAGGTCCTTATTCTACATTTGAAGGTTCGCCAATGTCTCAAGGAGAATTCCAACATAATTTATGGGGAATTCAAGATGAAGAATTATCGGGTCGTTGGGATTGGGCTTCATTGAGAAAAGAAGTAGTGAAAAATGGTGTTCGTAACTCATTGTTAGTAGCGCCAATGCCTACTGCTTCTACTTCGCAAATTTTAGGAAACAACGAAGCATTCGAACCATATACTTCTAATATTTACACAAGACGAGTACTTTCGGGTGAATTTATTGTTGTAAATAAACATTTATTGCACGATTTAGTGGAGCGTGGATTGTGGAACGAAAGTTTGAAACAAGAACTAATGCGAAATAACGGTTCGGTTCAAGACTTAAACATCCCGCAAGATTTGAAAGAATTGTACAAAACGGTTTGGGAAATGTCAATGAAAGACATTATCGACATGTCACGTCAGCGTGGTTATTTTGTAGATCAATCGCAATCGTTGAACTTGTTCATGCAAAATGCCAATTATTCTAAATTGACATCAATGCATTTCTATGCTTGGCAATCAGGATTGAAAACTGGAATGTATTATTTGAGAACAAAAGCAGCCGTTGATGCCATCAAATTTACATTGAACAATGATAAAAAAGAACAACCTGTTGCCGAAGCGGTAAAAACAGATTCTATTGATGTTAACGAATACAAAGCCATGATTCTACAAGCTCAGGCAGGTGGTCCAGAGGATTGCGAAATGTGTGGAGCGTAATCTAAAATAAAGTAAATAAAATAAAGAGAAACAGCTGTCAATTTTGATAGCTGTTTCTTTTTAGAGTTATTCCTACTTCAACTGGCGCTAAAAACGATTCGTTTTTAAACTTAAATTTGCTTAAATTTGTGGTAGATAAAACTAATTCAGGTGATTATGGAAATTAAAAATTTATCCAAGTACAGTAATGCAGAAAAAATTGTTCTGGCAGAACAATTATGGGACAGTGTTTCTAAAAATGATTTGGAAATTTCTGATGAGGTGAAAAAAGAATTAGACATTCGAATACAAAATTTAGAAGAGGGTAAAACGGAATTATACACTTGGGATGAGGTGAAAAATCATTTGAAAACCATTAGATAGTGTGTAAAATTCATTTCACTAAAGAAGCACTGTTTGATATTGAAGATATTGTTCTTTGGTACGAAGAACAAAGAGCGGGGCTTTCTTATGATTTTGAACTTTGTCTAGAAGCAGGAATTGATGCTGTTTTGAGAAATCCAGATGCATTTCAGAAAAGACATAAAGACATAAAAATTAGATTCATTTCTCGGTTTCCTTATGGGATTCACTATAGGTTTAAAAAAAATGAAATTATTGTTATTGGAATTTTTCATACTTCCCGTTCTCCAAAAAATTGGTTAAAAAGATTAGGATTGTAAATTTAAATTGAATCGGTTTTTATATATCTAAAAAGTATAGAGTTTGTTTTAAAAATAGTTTTGAACGGATTTTTTTTTATTTGTAATAACCATTATAAAGCTTGTTTTTCTCTCGGTTTTTAGCGTATAATTTACTATATTTGAGATAGTTCATTATTTATTAATGCAAAAAAATGGAAGCTATGAAAAACGAAGGATTTACAATAACAGATGATTTACAGGCAAGCCAACTCCAGCGTTTTCTTAATCTAATCATTGATTTATTATTTATTTATATTCTAGTGTTAAGTTTAGGAACTACTATTATTTTGGTTGCTTTGTCAGTTGGAAATTTTGAGCTTTCAAATTGGGTAGAAAATTTAAGTATTGTTGAAATTGGTTTTTATACCGCGATAGTTTCCTTTTTGTATTATTATAGTACCGAGGTGTATTTTTCTCGCACTATTGCTAAATTGTTAACCCATACCATTGTTGTCAATGCTGATGGAACGAAACCTTCAAAAAGAAGTGTTTTTATTCGAAGCTGTTGTCGTTTTATTCCTTTTGAAGCTTTTACTTTTTTAAGAAAAAATGGATTGGGTTTGCACGATGTATATTCTAAAACATTTGTGGTTAGAAAGGCTAAATTAGAAAACAATAAAAAAGAATTTTTAAAGATTCAAGAAATTAGTAATTCTTAAGTTAGGCAACTATTTGAAAATCAAAATATTTTGTAATTTTGCAATTTAATTTTTATCATTATGGATATCGCAGTCGAAAAGAAAAATATAGTTCAATGGATTCAAGCAATTGATGATGAAAAGATTATTGAAAAAATTCTAAGTTTTAAAGAAAAAAACGAGGTTCTGTTTTTCGAAAATCAGTTAATTCAAAAAGGATTGAACGATGTTTCATCAGGAAATGTTAGTTCTCATGAAGAGGTTAAAAAACGTTTTGAAGCAAAATTTGCTAAAAAATGAAAATAGTCTGGACTAAAACTTCTGAGTTAACTTTAGATGAAATTATAGAATACATTAAAAATAAATTTGGAAATTTAGTCGCTGGAAAATATTATTTTGATGTTTTAAAAACGGTAGAAGATATTGGAACAAATCCTGAATTATTTCCAATTTACCAACATAAATCGGAAATGAGGAAAGCAGTAATTAACAAAAAGACTATTTTGTATTATCAAATTCAAGAAGAAAATATTAATCTCTTAGCATTTTATGATGTTCGAAGAGGAATACATAAGTTATGATTTTAAATGAGAAACCCTAGTAAATATTAGATTTGCTAGGGTTTTTTAATTATAAATGTTTATATTAAACTGTTGCAGGATTTTCTACGGCAACGCGCATTTCTTTAGCAGCAGCAACCATTTCGATTAACGCTTTTTTGGTTTCGTCCCAATGTCTTGTTTTTAAACCACAATCAGGATTCACCCAAAGTTGGTCAACAGGAACAACAGCCGAGGCTTTTTCCAACAAATGCACCATTTCATTTCGTGACGGAACTCGTGGCGAGTGGATGTCATAAACTCCTGGGCCAATTTCGTTCGGGTATTTGAAATCGGCAAAGACATCCAACAATTCCATTTGAGAACGCGAACATTCAATCGTGATTACGTCGGCATCCATATCGGCAATATTTTGAATAATGTCGTTGAATTCGCTGTAACACATGTGCGTGTGAATTTGTGTGTCGTCTTTTACACCCGAAGCCGAAATTCTAAAGGCTTTTATTGCCCAATCCAAATAGTTTGCCCATTCTTCTTTGCGTAATGGCAATCCTTCACGAATAGCCGGCTCGTCAATTTGAATGATTTTGATTCCTGCTTTTTCTAAATCGACAACTTCATCACGAATCGCCAAAGCAATTTGAGTGCAGGTTTCAGAACGCGGCTGATCGTTACGCACAAATGACCATTGCAAGATAGTAACTGGTCCGGTCAACATTCCTTTTACCCATTTTGGCGTAAGCGATTGTGCAAATTGAGCCCATTTTACAGTCATAGGTTTTGGACGCGAAACATCACCATAAATAACGGGAGGTTTTACACAACGGCTACCATAACTTTGAACCCAACCGTTTTTGGTAAACGTAAATCCATCCAATTGTTCTCCGAAATATTCCACCATATCATTGCGTTCAAATTCTCCGTGAACCAAAACATCGATTCCGGTTTCTTCTTGAAAACGGATGGTTTCTTCGGTTTCTTTTTGCAATAAATTATCGTATTGTTGCTGGTTTAATTCTCCTTTTTTAAACTTCGCTCTCCAACTTCTTACTTCAGTCGTTTGCGGAAAAGAACCTATTGTTGTCGTTGGAAACAAAGGAAGATTTAAGGCGTCAACTTGTTTTTTTCTTCGAATGGCAAACGGATTTTCTCTTTCATCATCGCCAGTTGTGATGCTCGCTACACGATTTTTAACTTCGTCATTGTGAATTAATTTTGAAGTTTTACGGTTTTCATTGGCAATCGTATTTTGTTGAAATGAAACCGAGTCATCCAAGCTTACTTCCTCTAAAGCAAAATTCTGTAGCAATACGATTTCTTCTATTTTTTGTTTGGCAAAAGCCAACCATTGTTTGATTTCAGGTGTCAATGTAGCATCATTGGTTTCTAAATCCAAATCGCAAGGACTGTGAATCAGTGAACAGGAGGGAGCAATTAGGATTCGGTTTTTACCCAACGCATCGGTCGCTTTTTGAATTAATGCCAGAGATTTTTTGAAATCATTTTTCCAGATGTTTCTTCCGTCAACAACGCCAAGAGAAAGATTTACGTTTTCAGCTAATTTTCCAGATTCTAAAATATCATCCAATTGAGAGGAACAACGCACTAAATCCAAGTGTAAAGTATGAACTGGCAAAGCCAAAACGGTTTCCAAATTCTCTCCAAAACAATCAAAATAATTAGCCAAGATTATTTTTAAAGAAGGGAAATTTTTATTGATTTCATTGTAAACATAAGTAATCGCACTGCGTTCTTTGTCTGTCAAATTCAAGGCTAAAAATGGCTCGTCTAACTGAATATATTCGGCTCCTTCGTTTTGCAAAGCGTTTAGAATTTCAAAATAAACGGGTAAAACTTTTTCAATCAAATCAATTCTATGAAAGCCATCGCCTTTCTCTTTTCCAAGTAATAAATAAGAAACAGGCCCAATTAGAACAGGTTTTGTTGTGATTCTCAATTTTTTTGATTCCACAAATTCGTTGACTATTTTGGTTGAAAACAATTCAAATTTTTGGTTTTTTGTGAATTCAGGAACAATGTAATGGTAATTGGTGTCAAACCATTTGGTCATTTCCATCGCTACCACGTCTTGTCCTTCTTTTTGTGAACCTCTTGCCATTGCAAAATACAAATCTAAAGCAGAATTAGTTTTGGCAATTTCGCTGTAACGATTTGGAATGGCTCCCAAAGTAAGTGTTAAATCCAATACCTGATCGTAGAAAGAAAAATCATTAGAAGGGATTAAATCGATTCCTGTTTTGGCTTGTAATTGCCAGTTTGTTGCACGTATGTTTTTTCCAACTTCCAGTAATTCATCGGCAGTGATTTTTCCAGCCCAATACAATTCGCTGGCTTTTTTTAGTTCTCTATTACTGCCAATTCTTGGGTAACCTAAATTATTTGTTTTCATATTTAAAGTATTTTTTACTGCACAAATGTATTGTAATGGATTTTTAAACTTAAATAAGTGTGTTTTTTAAGTAAAATGATTTGTAAATGGCAATTTTTACAGTAATTTGTGTGGAATTAAATATCGCAATTGAATTCGGACAGTAAAAAAAACTATGGAAAATTTAGACAACATCGATTTACAGATATTAAAACACTTGCAAGAGAACTCCAATATCAACACAAAAGAGCTAGCCAGCAAATTATTCTTAACGGTTACGCCAGTTTATGAACGCATCAAAAGACTGGAGCGAGAGGGTTATATTATGAAATATGTGGCCTTGTTGGATAAAAAAAAACTCAATCTTGGGATGACGGTTTTTTGCAATGTCCGGCTCAAAGAGCACACTAAAAACGTGGGAAGTAATTTTGTAAAAGACATCGTGGCACTTCCGGAAATCATCGAATGCTACAACATTGCGGGCGATTATGATTTTATGCTGAAAATTTTGGTCGAAGATATGTCCAGTTATCAGGATTTTGTAATGAATAAATTATCCACTATCGAAAACATTGGCAATACCCAAAGTATTTTTGTGATGGGTGAGATTAAGTATAGTACGGAACTGAGTTTTTAAAAAAGTTGTTTGTTACAAACAATCAAGCCGTTTTCGTGTGGAAAAAGTCATAAAATAAAACGTATTTTTGGTTTTTTAAATCTAAAATCATCATTCGTTAATCTTCAATCAAAAATCAATATGAACTGGGAACAACTATTGTCTTTAAAACGCCTGGGCGACAAAGGGAAACGATTGCGAATTGAACAAGATGACACCCGATTGGGTTTCGAAGTGGATTATGATCGAATTATATTCTCGTCGGCTTTCAGGAGTTTACAAGACAAAACACAAGTTATCCCGTTATCGAAAACCGATTTTGTGCACACCCGTTTGACGCACAGTTTGGAGGTTTCGGTGGTTGGGCGTTCGCTTGGTCGCTTGGTAGGAAAGAAAATCATCGAAAAATATCCGCATTTAAAAGAAGTACATGGTTTTCAACCGAATGATTTTGGGGCAATTGTTGCTGCTGCATCATTAGCGCATGATATTGGAAATCCACCATTTGGTCATTCGGGAGAGAAAGCCATAGGAGAGTATTTTTCGAATGGGAAAGGACAAATATTTAAAGAGCATTTAACGGCTAAACAATGGCAGGATTTAATTGATTTTGAAGGCAATGCCAATGGTTTTGCTGTTTTGTCAAGTTCTCGCCCAGGTGTTATGGGAGGAGTTCGACTAACCTATGCAACTCTTGGTGCTTTTATGAAATATCCCAAAGAGAGCTTGCCTAAAAAACCAACTAGAAATATCTCAGATAAAAAATACGGTTTCTTTCAATCCGATAAAGATTTTTTTACAGAAGTCGCCTTGGAATTAGGGTTAATCCCAAATAAATCAGGTGATGATATTGGTTTCGAAAGACATCCGCTGGCTTATCTTGTTGAAGCAGCAGATGATATTTGTTATACCATTATTGATTTTGAAGACGGAATCAATTTAGGTTTGGTTTCCGAAGATTTTGCCTTGGAATATTTAATCAAATTGGTTAAAGACAGCATTGATTCCATAAAATACAACAGCTTAACCACTAAAGAAGACCGAATCAGTTATTTGAGAGCTTTGGCAATTGGTAGTCTAATCAATGATGCTGTGAAGGTTTTTATTGCCAATGAAGAATTAATTTTAGAAGGAAAATTTCCTTTTGCATTAATGGATAAAAGCAAGTACAAGGCACAAATGGATGATATCATCAAAATTAGTATTGATAATATTTACCAAAGCAGAGAAGTTATTGAAAAAGAATTGGTGGGTTATCAAATTATACAAACCTTACTCGATAGATTTATTACGGCATACGACAATAAATTCAACGCAACCGCTTCTAATTATGACCAATTAATCCTGAAATTAATGCCAGAGAAACATCATTTAGAAAAAGATAATCTTTATGATCGATTGTTGCATATATGCCATTATGTTTCGTTACTTACTGATGGAAATGCGCTGGAATTGTATGAAACCATAAATGGAACAAAAAAACGATAATGGATTAAAATGCATAAGTTAATCCCACGCCTAAAACTTGTTTTATTTGGGTTTTTGGGCCTTCAGTAACTTGTACTCCGGCTACTTCAGTCTTATTTTTGATATCGTCATCATAAATAATTCTGGCACCTATATTCGCTCTCACATATTGATTTACCACTAAATTAAGTGCTAAGTCACAGTCTACATCGACATTTCCAAATTTGTTGATGTAATCAGAATAAAGACTCACATTGCTTACAAAGGTTATGTTTTTGTAAATTTCACTCTTATAATGATTTGTGACTAAAATACCAACTTCATTTTTAGATCTTTTTCCTTTTTGAAGCACATTTCCGTCTTCATCATAAATGGCTTTTTCGACACCAAAAGATCCTTTATCCGCCAGAGTTTCATCCCATACCAAAGTTGCTTTGTACGTTAGCGGAGATGCGTAAAAAACTAAATCTTTCTTTTTCTTGCTATACTCAGCTCCAGTTCCTAAAAACATGTAAGCAGGGGCAAATAGTCTGGATATAGGATTGCTTTTGTCTGGATATTTGTAACCATTTGTTAACTGAGTATTAAAGTTTAGTTTTCCAGAATGATACCAGTTACTTTTTGGGTCTCTTCGATATCCAAAAGTGGAGTCGAATCTAAAAGCATCGTCTGTTTTACGGACTTCTATTCCGTCTTGTTTGTTCATTCCGTATCTAATACTGAGTTCATTAACCCATTTGGTGTACTTTCTCTCGTAGGTTCTGTTAAAATCGCCTTTGAGTAATCCAGAAATAGAACTGGTTCCCCCCGCGCTCCAGTTGACAAATGCAATTTCTGAAATATCAAATCCTAGCATGTTTTTTCCTTTCCAATGAGAATAATGTGCCTCTATTTTTTCTATTTCAGGAATAGCAACTATTCTAGCAAGAGTATATTTTAGTTTTTGTGGGGCTGGTTTTCGATAAAAATTATCATTTAATACAGACACAAGAATTTTTTTTACAGAATCTTTTACAACGGTATCGTTCACCACGAGAACAGCAACTTTTTTTGGGTTTGTATTTTTCAATTTAGGAATAGTAGCCGTCCTTACAGAATCTTTTAAAATGGTATCATTTAATATCTGCGAAAAAATAGAGGTGCTTGATAAGAATATAAATACAATTATAATTTTGTTTAAGTCTTGTAGTTTCATTATTAAATTGAAATTTGGGTTGTGAAAATTACTAATTTATATAACTTAAAAAAAGTAACTTTAGTGTTTTAACGTCAATTCCACAACATTGTTGTAATTGATCTACAGTTCCTTGCTCAATAAATTTATCTGAAATCCCTATTGTTTTAATACTATTTTGATAATTGTTGTGAGCTGCAAATTCGAGAATTCCACTTCCAAAACCACCAATAACTGTGCCATCTTCTATTGTGATGATGTTTTTGAATTTTTTAAATATTTCATGTAATGTTTTTTCGTCCAATGGTTTAACAAAAGCAAAATCGTAATGTGCAATCTGACCTGAGTTTTCAATCTCTTCTAATGCTAAACTCACATTCTTCCCGATGGTTCCATTCGATAAAACAGCTAATTCTGAACCTTCTTTGAGGCAATTTGCTTCCCCGATAATAATTTTTTGATAGTTGCCAAAATGTACTTTTTTCCAATCAGCAATAATGCCTCGACCTCTTGGATACCGGATAGCAATAGGTAATTCTAAATCTAATTGGGCGGTGTATAATATGTTTTGCAACGCAATTTCATTGGCAGGAGCATATATAATTAGATTAGGAATGCAACGCAAATAAGCAATATCAAAAACACCATGATGAGTTGCTCCGTCTTCGCCAACTAATCCAGCTCTATCCAAACAAAAAATGACAGGTAGTTTTTGCAAAGCCACATCATGAATGACCTGATCATAGGCTCTTTGTAAAAAAGTAGAGTAAATATTGCAATAAACAATTAAGCCTTGAGTTGCCATTCCAGCGGCTAAGGTTACAGCATGTTGTTCAGCAATGCCTACATCAAAGGCACGATCTGGTAAGGCGTCCATCATAAATTTTAGCGAACTCCCTGTAGGCATGGCGGGAGTGATTCCAACTATTTTTTTGTTTTTTTGTGCCAAATCTAAAATGGTTAAACCAAAAACATCCTGGTATTTCGGAGGCAAATTTTCTTCTAATTTGGGAATAATTTCGCCAGTTGTTGCATCAAATTTTCCAGGAGCATGATATTGAACTTGATTTTCTTCGGCTTGTTGTAATCCTTTTCCTTTCTTGGTAATTACGTGAAGAAATTTAGGTCCTTTTATTTTGTGTAAACGCTTTAGTTCCTTGATGACGGCAAAAATATCGTTTCCGTCAATAGGTCCTGAATAATTAAAATTCAAGGATTTTATCATATTATTTTGCCTCGGATTTTTGCCTTCTTTTACAGCAGTAAGATAGTTTTTGAGAGCACCAACGCTCGGGTCAATCCCGATGGCATTATCGTTAAGAATAACTAATAAATTAGCATTAGTAACTCCGGCATGATTCAAACCCTCAAAAGCCATTCCTGAAGCTATCGATGCATCACCAATTACTGCAATATGTTGTTTTTCGAAATTACCATTAATATTAGACGCAATTGCCATTCCCAAAGCTGCCGAAATAGAAGTAGAGGAGTGGCCTACGCCAAAGGCATCATAAATACTTTCGCTTCTTTTTGGAAAGCCAGAAATACCGTCCAGTTGGCGATTAGTATGAAAGTTTTCTCTTCGGCCAGTGAGTATTTTATGTCCGTAAGCTTGATGACCTACGTCCCAAATTAATGCGTCCTCGGGTGTGTTAAACACATAATGCAAAGCAATGGTTAATTCGATAACTCCTAAACTAGCGCCCAAATGTCCTTCTTTTACCGAAACAATATCAATAATAAAGTTGCGTAATTCCTGCGCTACTTGAGGAAGTTGGGCTTCGTCAAGTTGGCGTAAATCGGCTGGGTAATTTATGTTGGAAAGCAAATTTTCTGGCATAAGGCAAATGTACGAATTGAATGCTGTATTTTTGCTGAATGGAAAACATTTTCACCGACGAATATTTTATGAAAAAGGCTTTGCAAGAAGCGGAAATGGCTTTTGAAAAGGGCGAAATTCCCGTAGGAGCTGTAATTGTGGTGAATAACATCATCATTGCACGAAGTCATAATTTAACCGAAATGTTGAATGATGTTACGGCTCATGCAGAAATGCAATCCATAACGGCTGCGGCTAATTATTTGGGCGGAAAATACCTTAAAGATTGTACCTTATATGTCACTTTAGAACCTTGCCAAATGTGTGCTGGTGCTTTATACTGGAGCCAAATTTCTAAAATTGTTTTTGGAGCCCGAGATGAGCAACGCGGATTTCTTAGTATGGGAGCAAAATTGCATCCAAAAACTACTGTTGTTTCCGGAGTTATGGCAAATGAAGCGGCCGATTTGATGAAACGTTTTTTTGTTTCTAGGAGGAAGTAGTTTGTCTTTTTTTATTACTCAAATTCTACTACGTCATATATTGGCAGACAAATAGAATATCTTTGACAAATAAATCAAAATCATTATGTCAAAACTAATCTATTTTAAGAGGTATTTATACATCATAGACCGTTTAAGAAGTCGTCCCAGTAATTTTACAGAGTTACAGGAATATGTAATCAGAAAACTCGAAAACGAAGATATTAACACTGATTTTGAATATGCCATTCGCACTTTTGAACGGGATAAAAAAGATATTCAGGCTCTTTTTGGTATAAAAATCGAATATCAACGTAAGGATAAAATTTATTTTATAGATGAAGAAGATATTGAAGATCAATCGGTAACCCGAATGATTGATGCTTTCTCCGTTCATCAGGCTTTACAGGACGGTAATAAATTATCACCAAGTGTTTTTCTGGAAAAAAGAAAATCACTCGGAACAGAGCATATTCACGGCATTATTTACGCTATTCAAAACTTATACTTTTTAAAATTCACTCATAAAAAACATTGGGAAGAAGATTTTACCCAACGCGAAGTAAAACCCATTGCCGTAAAAGAATCTCAAGGCAGATGGTATCTGGTAGCTTGGGACAAAAAAGACGAACGCATAAAAACCTTTGGATTGGATCGAATTTCCGACTTGAAAATTACAGATACCAAGTTCAAACCGATTTCCTATAACGTTGAAAAAGAGTATCAACACGCTTTTGGTGTGGAAACGTATTCGCCTGTACAGAGAATTGTTTTAGAATTTTCGTGGCAGCAAGGTAATTATATTAAGAGTTTTCCATTGCACGAATCTCAGCAAGTTTTAAAAGAAAATGGTAAAGTTGTTTTAATAGAAATTCATATTCATACGACCAATGATATCGTTATGGAACTCTTAAAATACGGTTCGAATGTAAAAGTGATAGCACCTGTAAACCTTCAAAATGTAATAAAAACTAGGATTTTAGAAATGACAAAAATGTACCAATAACTATGGAAAAAGAAGAATTTGTGCGTTTGTTTTCAAAACGATTAGATAAATTAGAAAGTACTTTTAAGGAGAAATTGCCTGATGGGATAGATGATAGGACAACAGTATCTATTCCGTTAGGTTTTATGAATCGATTAGTAATTGATGGCAGATTATATAAGATAGAAATTTCAGGAATGAATATTACAAATTATAAAGAAGAGCAATTTAATTTATGAATTCATTCACCGCTATAGATTTTGAAACCGCAACGGCTTACAGGAACAGTATTTGCCAAGTTGGATTAGTTCAAGTAGCAAACGGAATCATAACCAAAGAAATCAATCTTTTGGTTCAACCACCAGATAATTACTATTGGAATAAGTTTACTGATATTCACGGTATCTCAGCCAAAGACACCAAAAACGCACCTACCTTCGACCAAATTTGGCATCAAATCGTTCCGTATATCGAAAACCAAAACGTGGTAGCTCATAATGGTTTTAGCTTTGATTTTCCTGTTCTGGGTAAAACGCTAGAATATTACGGATTGCAATTTCCTGAATATAGTAAGTTTTGTACCTATAAGATTTATAAGTCTAATTTGGCTAACTTGTGCGAAAAATTTGAAATAGAATTAAATCATCACGATGCTTTGAGTGATGCTCAGGCTTGTGGGGAGTTATTTAAAAAGCATTTAAAACAGTAAGAAATATGGAAGTATTAGAAATTAATCAAAAAACATTGAAGAGTTACTCGTTAGAAGAAATATCAAAGTGGCAACAAGAAGTAACAGGCGAAAGGTCAAAAATATTTTTGCCATCATTACAAAGAGGTTTTGTTTGGAAACCAAGTCAGATTGAAGCTTTATGGGATTCAATTTTTAGGGGATATCCAATAGGAGCAATATTAATGTCAATTGATTATGAAGATAATCGAAATTTATTAGATGGACAACAACGTTGTACTTCTATAGCTTTAGGGCATTTTGATCCTTTTAAAGATAATTTGAAAGAATATTTATCTGTCAAATCATATAAGCCCAGTGTCTGGATTGATTTAGCTCCAGAGCAACAGGTAATCGGTCAGAAATTTATTTTTAGATGTCTGACTCAGTCTCATCCGTGGGGGTATCAATTAAATGATAGTAATAATACTTTGTCGATGTCAGAAAGGCGAAAATCAATGGATTATTTTAAATCAAAGTCAGAAAAAAATGTAGAGCGATATACTGATTTAACGTCTGATTTAATAAATCCATGGGATGCTTATTACCCAATTCCGTTGTCTTTTATACTTAGTATTGAAGTTCAAAATGAAGTTGAATTTAGAAATGTATTGTTTCAAAAAACAGGGAAACTTAAAATTAAAACAAAACATTCTAATAATGAATTTGTAAATTTTAGTAAAATATCAGACTCTCAATTTAGCTTGATTTATGAGGGATTTTTAAATTATAAAAAATTATTAATTCCTGAAATTACTGTTGAATCAAAAGTACTTAAAGAAGATGATGAAACACTCAAATCCGAAAGTGAAGATCCAACACTATTTGTTCGATTAAATTCAGCAGGAACAAGAATATCAGGAGAAGAATTAAATTATTCGATTTATAAGGCTTGTTTTCCAAAGGTAAAAGATTTAGTTGAGAAAATTGGAGCATCTTATTTAGCTCCAAGTAAAGTAATTTCTTTATTTTCAAGGCTATCTGCTTGCGAACAAAATAATTTTTCGCAATATCAAAAAGAGTTTTCCATTCAAAATTTCAAGAAGAAAATAAGTGATGATAATTTCAAAGATATTCTTCAGAATAATATCGAAACTGAGGCAACTACTTTAATAGAAAATGCAATCATTATTTTAAAAAAACAGGACGATGATTTTCCTGTAATTTTGCTCAAACAAATAATTGTTTCTAATACTGACTTATTTTTTATTCTATTAACTTATATAAAAAAGCTAGGTTTTCAAAATTTGAGTGATTCAGAAAAGAAAGATATTGCTTCAAGTTATGTTTATATTTTATGGTTTTGTAAGGACAATAAGAAAATTGCTAGTGCTTTATTTGTAATTCTTTTCAATAATGCAAATGTGATTTCTTGGAAAAAAGCTCTCGAAATTTTAGTTGAAGAAAACAAAATATTGCCAATTGTAAATCCTTCATTTATTAGATCTAATCTTGAAAATATTGTAATTAAAAACAAGATTAATTATAATGATTTTGATAGAATAATTAGCGATAAATTATTTTGTGACGATATTGAAACTTTCCTCAATCAATGTGATGAAGAAAATATTGTGAATAAAAACTGGAATATGTTAATTCATAAAATTTATCATAATAAATCCCTTTTGTTATATGCACAAAAAGGATATATGAATTCAAAATTTAAAGAATTCAGCCAATTTGAAAGTATTGATGACACTAATCGACCATGGGATTGGGATCATATTTATCCTCACAGTTGGGTTTATAATAAAGAAGGAATAAATCAAAGGGTAAAAAAATGGGTAAATTGTATTGGTAATTTTAGAGCATTGTCATATGATGATAATCGTAGTGAAAATAATCACTTATCACCAAAAGATCGTTTTGAAAATGATAATAAAAAAGAAGAAAGTTTTGTTAATTCAGATATTCAATATTGGAATGAAATAGACCACACCTTTAGAAGAATAAAACAAGAAGAAGATGAAAAAGTAACTGTTCTTTTGAATGCAGTTATAAGTAGAATGGTAAATATTTATGAAAACTTATTTGAAAATTATTTTGAGTTTTAATAATTATACAACAAACCTAAAACGACGCACTCCTCTAGTGTGTCGTTTTAGGTTTGTAACATTCTGAAAATCAATGTTTATTAAACTATGCAATGTATTAATTCATTATTTTTGAAATTCTGAAAAATGGGAGAAAAATATAATTTCGGCTAAAATCGGATTTTAACTGTCGTATTTTGGCAGAGGTTCTGTCTAAATTTGATGTATAATAATTATAAATCAAATAAAATGTCACAAATGATTACCAAAGACGGAGAATTGATTAGAATATCTCCTAAAAAGAGCACTACTATCGAATATTCGACCACATCGGGCAGATCTTGGCACACTAGAAGTTCCAGTACTTCTTATGGCGAATTTTATGACTTAACAGATGCTGGAAAAGAACTTTTAGCCAATACATCAAAAGGTCTTTATTATTCTACCTCTAATGGTAGAAGCTGGCATAAACGAGGGTAAAAATTAGGAGGTTTTCGAACCTCCTTTTTTAATGAATTTAATATAAACAATCAAAACAACTTAAATTCTCAAATTACAATCAATTTGCAATTCTTATCGATACCTTTGGAAGCAAAAAAAAGTTGCTATTTGATTACTTGAATGGTTACTATAAATTTTATTAATTAGCATGAAAAAAAGTTTGCTTTCACTCGCATTGGGTGGTTTGACAATAGGGATTACCGAGTTTGTGATGATGGGAATATTACCTGATATTGCTAAAAATTTAGAGATTAGTATCCCCGTTGCGGGTCATTTAATTTCTGCTTATGCACTTGGAGTGGTCATTGGTGCGCCATTGTTGGTAATTATCACTAGAAATTATCCTCCTAAAAAAACGCTTTTGATTCTCGCCATGATGATTACTGCTTTTAATTCACTTTCAATTATTGCGCCTAATTATGAGTTTTTGTTTGCGGTTCGATTGCTTTCGGGATTGCCTCATGGTGCTTTTTTTGGAGTGGGAGCAGTAGTTGCTAGCCGCCTTGCGGATAAAGGAAAAGAAGCGCAAGCCATATCAGTTATGTTTGCGGGTTTGACTATTGCTAATCTGGTAGGAGTGCCCATTGGAACTTACATTGGACATCATTTTTCATGGCGTTATACTTTTATAATCATTGCTATTGTCGGGAGTTTAACAGTGGCTTCGCTTTATTTTTGGATGCCAAATGTGGAATCGAAAGCCAAAGAAGCTATGAAGACACAATTGCTCTTTTTTAAGAAAGTAGAAGCTTGGTTGGTTATTTTGATTACCGCTATTGGTGCAGGAGGTTTGTTCTGCTGGATAAGTTATATTGCTCCATTACTTACCGATATTTCTGGTTTTGATGGTGGGGATGTTCCATATATTATGATGCTGGCTGGTTTAGGAATGGTATTGGGGAATTTTATTGGAGGAAAATTAGCTGATCGTTATTCTGCCGAAAAGACTATTATTGTTTTACTCTCGGTTATGGCTCTCGATTTGTTATTGGTGTTTTTCTTTTCCTCTAATCCTTATGTGAGTTTAGCATTAGTGTTCTCTACTGGTTGTATTTCTTTTGCTGTTGCGGCTCCTATTCAAACCTTGATGATACAAACTGCGGTAGGTGCTGAGATGCTTGCTTCGGCGGCTATACAAGCTGCTTTTAATACAGGAAATGCTTTGGGAGCTTTCCTTGGCGGCTTGCCTTTAATTGCTGGATTTAGTTATGCTTCTCCTAATTTGGTTGGAGTAACAATGTCAATTTTTGGAGTTCTTTTTACAATAGTTTTTTTACTAAGAAAGCGACGTGTATTAAAGTTGCAAAGAATTTAAAATTTTAATTCAAAATATTTGAGAAAATGCGTTTCGAAAGATTAGCGGTTTTTTTTTTGATTCTAATAGCATGGAGAACTTCTTGAAATTTCATAAAAACAAAATCCCAGATGAAAGCAGTATTCTTTTTCTGGATTTTTGCCAGAAAAAGATATAGCGACCCGCTGGGAAAAGGGCCAAAATCAATTACTCCACTTTAATAATCACAGGAAGAATAAATTGGGTTTTTACAGGAATCCCTTGTTTGAGAGCTGGATTTACTTTTGGGAAATCAACTAATCGGGCGTGTAAAATACTATCTATTTTAATAGTGTCGTATGCAACAGAATCCTTAGGAAACTGTGGCTCAAATTTCATCTTCGAATTTGGGAAAACAGTTACTTTTACCTCGATTGTATCAAGTTCTGGATACAAAATAGAAAGAGTGTCTACTTGTAGTTTCTCCTGTATAAGCTGTGTTAAAAGATTGAAAAAACATTGTTGACGCTCTGTTTTGTCAGCTAACTTATCACAATCTATAAAGGAAGGATATTCGTCGACCTCTTTCCAGTTAATGGCTTTCAATTCCTTTTGCAATAATTCTTTCTCTGACGGCACTTGTTTTTCGAAGTATTGACAGGAAGTGAATAGGGTGAGGAATAATAAAAAGTAATAGTGCTTCAAGGCTGTGTTTTTGAATTCGACCAATATTTTATAAAAATACAATTATTTTTTTTGTGATGCTTTAGAAAGCAAATAATCTTCATAATTTTCAGAAAACCATACTTCCTTGTTTTTTTCGGCTGTTTCTTTTTCTTCGGGGTATAGAGCAGCTAATCGATCGGAAAAAGCTGCAATTTTTATAGTGTAATTATAAAACTCTTCTCTTGATAAAATAAAATCTGCTTTTGTTTTTTTCTGGGCAAACTCAAAAAAAAGATCTTTAAAATCCTTCATAGAAAAATTCATTACTTTTTTCTTGTTTGCTTGATAAATTTGCTCTTTCATAGCGGTATCCTCATTTTTTTTCGTTTCACTTTGAGCAAAAGAGAAATTTGAAAAAAGGAGGATAAAAAAGGAAAGGATTATTTTTTTCATTTTGAGCGGGAATAAATGTTTATCTTTAATTTTCAAAATTAGTAAAAATTAATTTATGGATATTTTACTTCTGATAGTCGGGTTAATGTTTATGTTTATTGGGGTTTTAGGTAGTTTTTTGCCTGTGTTGCCTGGTATTAGTTTGTGTTGGTTGGGGTTAGTTATGCTTTATTTTACAAATGCAATTCCAGTTAATTATTGGGTTTTAGGAATAACATTGTTAGTGGTTATTGTTTTTTCTATTGCCAATTATATTTTACCGGCCAAAGGGACTCAGCGATTTGGTGGTAGTAAGGCTGGGATTTGGGGAACAAATATTGGGCTTGTTGTTGGGTTATTGGCTCCAATTCCATTCGGTTTTATAATTGGTCCTTTTGTAGGCGCCTTAGTTGGTGAATTGTTTTTCGATACTAAAAATGCACAACAAGCGTTAAAAGCCGCTACTGGTTCCGTTTTAGGGATTTTAGCCTCTAGTTTTATTCAATTTATGCTTTGTGTAATTTATTTTGGAATATTTATTTCAATTATTTGGGAGTATAAAACGCTTCTTTTTTGATTAGAATTCTGAATCGCTTTTAAAATTTTGTCTCGTTCTAGAAATAATTTATATAAAAAAATCCTTTCCGTTAGAAAGGCTTCTTGTAAATTTGTCTCGTTCTTGAAACGAGAGGACTCGAAGCTATCTTGTTCCAAAGATGAGAATTGTGGATCAACGCTAAATGTTGTTGAGAAACATAAATACCATACGCTCTAATTATTTTTTACCGCAGAGAGCACAAAGAATTTAAGTTAAGAATGCTTCTAAAAGCACAAAGTTCGCAAAGCTAAGTCAATTGAAAGCTTTGCGAACTTTGTCTTTTTATAAAAACTAAGGGTAAAAAACTTAGCGCTCTCTGCGGTAATTTTTTTCTAACTCTACAACTTTTCGAATTGATCCACAATTCTCAAACAAATACCAGTAGAACCAAAATAAAAAAGCCTTTCTGTTACGAAAGGCTTCTTGCAAATTTGCGGTCTGGACGGGACTCGAACCCGCGACCCCATGCGTGACAGGCATGTATTCTAACCAACTGAACTACCAAACCTCTGCTTTATTGCGAGTGCAAATATACGATATAATTTACTTTAAAAACAAGAAGAATTTTAAAAAGTATTTTTATAATAAAAACGTCTTTAAATCAAAAAAGCCATTCACATTTAAGTGAAAAGCTTTTCATTGGTCTAACTACTAAACCGAGATCAGCTAACTAGGCTGATCTAACAACACAACTAGCTTTAGATACCGTATAGTGGAAAAAAAAGCCTTTCTGTTACGAAAGGCTTTCCCAATATTAGCGGTCTGGACGGGACTCGAACCCGCGACCCCATGCGTGACAGGCATGTATTCTAACCAACTGAACTACCAAACCTCTGCTTTATTGCGGTGGCAAAGATACAATAGATTTCTGTTTACACAAGTATTTTTGCTAAAAATAATAATATTTTTTTTGATGTATTATCCAAAGTTTTGTTTTTCAGTTAAATAGGTAAGGATGATTTTTCCAAAATCTTCTCTTACGTTTACAGGAACATACTTGATTTTATTTTGAGCACAACTCAAAGCCAATTTTTTAAAGTATATTGCTACTTGTTTTTCATATGCTGACTTTACATTCTCGGCAAAAACTGAGATTTCTTCAGCGGTTTCTATGTCAATAAATTTTCGGGGTGCATTGTCAAAATCAAAATTGAATTCGGTTTTTCCATCAAAAACATGGAACAAAACCACCTTATGTTTGTTGTGTTTTAGATGTTGTAAGGCATTCAATAATTGTTCTTCATCACCCGTTTGGAACATATCGCTAAACAAAACAATCATCGACCGACGGTGAATTTTCTCGGCTATTTGATACAAATAAGTAATAGTATCGGTGCTTTTCTTAACTACGGGTTCTTTTAATAAGTTCTCTAGAGCATTTAATACCATTCTGTGATGTCTGTCGCTGCCTTTTTCGGGGGCGTAGTACTCATAAGTATCCGAAAACACACTTAGTCCCACGGCATCTCTTTGCTTCTT
Source organism: Flavobacterium zubiriense (assembly GCF_041729725.1). Taxonomy (NCBI): domain Bacteria; kingdom Pseudomonadati; phylum Bacteroidota; class Flavobacteriia; order Flavobacteriales; family Flavobacteriaceae; genus Flavobacterium; species Flavobacterium zubiriense. The sequence goes on from NZ_JBCFQL010000012.1 coordinate 143,377, forward strand.
TAAAAGATTCATTAAAACAGCCGAAGCCAAAACCGAGAATCCGATCTTGTTTTCGTAGAAATTTTGATTTCCTTTCAGTTTAGGAAAGTGCATTGACGAAGAGTTATCAATAATAATATGACAACGAAGGTTGGTTTCTTCTTCAAATTGTTTGGTATACAACCGATCCGTTTTTGCAAAGAGCTTCCAGTCGATGTGCTTGGTGCTTTCGCCCACATTATACACTTTATGTTCGGCAAATTCAGCCGAAAACCCATGAAACGGACTTTTATGCATACCCGAAATAAAGCCTTCCACAACTTGGTTAGCCAACAATTCCAGATGTTGAAAACTCGATATCTTGTCTATTTGCGATTCTATCTTCATCTCTCAAATGTATTTAAAAAATTTAAAAATGAAATGATTGAAATATTAAAATATTACATATCGGAATCGAATGTCAAAATAAATTCGGTTTAAACCAAAAAAAAAGGCTTGACTTTCGCCAAACCTTTTTCTCATATAAATCATAATCTTACGATTACAACAAAGCGTCTAAACTATCTGCGTAGGTTTGTTTCGGAGCAACTCCTACTTGTTTTCCTACGACTTCTCCGTTATGAAAAACCAATACTGTAGGTATGTTTCTCACTCCGTATTTTGCAGCAAATTCCTGGTTTGCATCCACGTCAACTTTCCCTACCACAACTTTTCCGTCGTATTCCGTACTCAATTCGTCAATGATTGGTCCAACCATTCTACAAGGTCCACACCATGCTGCCCAAAAATCTACCATTACTGGTTTATCTGATTTCAATACTATTTCTTCAAAAGTAGCGTCTGTTATTGCTAATGCCATATCTCTTTTATTTAAAGTTTATAAATTTAAAGTCTTTAATTCCTTAAACACTATGCAAATTTAGAAATTAAAAACCAACAAAACACCATACCAAAATTAGTTTTGGCTATTAATGTATTGTTAATTATTATTAGTAGCTATTCCTGCTGTCCGCTATATCTTTTATCCTGAACTTGTTTCAGGATCCTGAAACAAGTTCAGGATAAAAGGATGCCGCTTCCATCAGGGCTAGGGGTGTAGCGGTTTAATTCAACTTAAAATTCACCTGCATTTTCTCTAATTCCTGCAACAATTCAGTCGAAATTTTAATTTTCAACCTTCTGCTTGCCATACTCAGTTTAGTTACTACTTTTACTTCTTCTACCTCAGTAACCTGAACGGTTTTGTTTTCGGATATTTCCGAAGCTTCCAGATCTTCATTTTCGTCTTCAAAAACTACTTCTTCATTTTCTTCAAGTACAGCGGTTGTTTCTATTAGTTTCTTGATTTTTTCTATTTCCATCACTTCAAAAGTCACCTGATTGTCTCCTTTATTTGCATTAAAAAGATGGCTTAGCTTATGAATAAATTCTGGTTGTAAATCTTTTATGTTCAACAATACAATCAGTCTTTTTGCCATGGCTTCTAAAACATCCTGCAATTGTTTTAATTCTATAAATTGCATTCTTGGATCTCCTTTTTTTCCAGTATCCTGATTCATCCAGCCTTCTTTTACGGTTATTTTCATAAAAGTAAAATTGTTCTGTATCAAGAAATGACGGAATTTAAGGTATTCTTCTCCAAAAATTCGGAACTCAAAACTTTCATCATAACCTTCAAGCGAAAACATTGCCCAACCCTTACCATTCTTAGCCACACGATGCTGAACGTTATTGATAATTCCGCCAAAAGTGAGTGTTTTGCCCACATAAGCTTCTAAGGTTTTTAGCGCTTCCAGCTTCGCATTACAGAAATATTTCATTTCAAACCTAAAATCATCCAGCGGATGCCCCGAGATGTAAATTCCAACTACTTCTTTCTCTTTGGCTAATTTTTCCATCGTGCTCCAGTCTTCACAAGGCGGAACAACAGGTTCTGCAATTTGTACTTCGCTGGCTTCGCCAAACAAACTCACCTGAGATGAATTTTCGTTTTCCTGGAATTTAGAACCATAACGAATGGCTTTTTCATAAAAAGTAATTCCGTCGCCTTCATCATGAAAATATTGCGCTCTGCTTGTTCCTTCAAAAGCATCAAAACCACCAGCCAAAGCTAGGTTTTCAATTGCTTTTTTGTTGGCTGCACGCAAATCAATTCGCTTAGCCAAATCAAAAATCGATTTGTATTTTCCGTTTTTTCTATTTTCAACAATGGTTGCCACGGCTCCAGAACCTACACCTTTGATGGCGCCCATTCCAAAACGTACCGCATACTCATCGTTTACCGTAAATTTGTAAAAAGATTCATTTACACAAGGTCCTAAAACCTGTAATCCCATTCGTTTGCATTCTTCCATAAAGAACGAAACTTGCTTGATATCGTTCATGTTATTCGAAAGTACCGCTGCCATATATTCAGCCGGATAATGCGCTTTCAAATAAGCAGTTTGGTAGGCAATCCAGGCGTAGCATGTAGAGTGCGATTTGTTGAAGGCATAACTTGCAAAGGCTTCCCAGTCTTTCCAGATTTTCTCCAGAATTTTTGCATCATGTCCTTTTGCCGAAGCTTGTTCGACAAATTTAGGTTTCATTTTATCCAGTACGTCCTTTTGTTTCTTACCCATCGCCTTACGTAAAACGTCGGCTTCACCTTTAGTAAATCCGGCTAACGATTGGGACAAAAGCATTACCTGCTCTTGGTAAACTGTAATTCCGTAAGTTTCTCCTAAATATTCTTCACAAGCGTCTAAGTCGTATTTGATTTCCTCTTCGCCGTTTTTTCTTCGAACGAAAGAAGGAATGTATTCCAAAGGTCCCGGACGGTACAAGGCATTCATGGCAATTAAATCTCCAAAAACCGTTGGCTTCAGATCCTTCATGTATTTTTGCATTCCGGGCGACTCATATTGGAATATCCCTACTGTTTCTCCACGTTGGAACAGTTCATACGTTTTAACATCGTCAATAGGAAAAGTGTCTGGATCTAATTCGATTCCAGTACGGTATTTTACCAGTTTTACGGTGTCTTTTATTAAAGTTAGGGTCTTTAAACCCAAGAAATCCATTTTTAGTAATCCTGCACTCTCCGCAACCGAGTTATCAAACTGAGTTACATATAAATCAGAATCTTTGGCAGTAGTTACCGGAACATAATTGGTAATATCCGAAGGCGTAATAATTACTCCACAGGCATGAATTCCCGTGTTTCGCATCGAACCTTCCAGGATTTTTGCCTGCTGAATGGTTTCTCCGGCCAAATCACTTTCATTGGCAATGGCGATTAATTGTTTTACAAGTTCAAATTCATCTGCTCCTTTTAATGCTTTTTTAACTTCATCTTCCGATTCAGAAAGGAAACGAGCAAGATTCCATTTACCAGGCATCATTGCTGGAATCAACTTCGCAATTCTGTCGGCTTCAAATAACGGTAAATCCAGTACACGTGCTGTATCACGAATCGCCGATTTGGTTGCCATTTTACCATAAGTGATAATTTGAGCCACCTGATTGGAACCGTATTTTTTGATTACGTAATCCATCACGCGACCACGACCTTCATCGTCAAAATCGATATCAATATCGGGCATGGACACACGATCAGGATTCAGGAAACGCTCAAAAAGCAAATCGTATTTAATAGGGTCAATATTGGTAATTCCTAAACAGTAGGCAACTGCAGAACCCGCAGCCGAACCACGACCAGGTCCAACCGAAACATCCATTTCCCGGGCTTTCGCAATGAAATCCTGCACAATGAGGAAATAACCTGGATAACCGGAATTCGAAATTGTCAATAATTCAAAATCCAAACGCTCCTGAATGGATGCTGTAATTTCGCCGTATCTTTTAGTTGCACCTACCATAGTTAAGTGCCTCAAATAAGCATTTTCACCTCGAACGCCTCCATCAGCGGCATCTTCGGCAACAACAAATTCTTCTGGAATATCATATTTTGGAAGTAAAACGTCTCGGTAAAGTGAGTATATTTCGACCTTATCTACAATTTCCTGGATATTGATAATGGCTTCGGGCAAATCAGAAAAGAGTTTTTTCATTTCCTCTTCCGACTTGTAATAATATTCCTGATTTGGTAATCCGTAGCGATAGCCACGACCGCGTCCAATAGGCGTTGCCTGTTTTTCACCGTCTTTTACACACAATAAAATGTCGTGAGCATTGGCGTCTTCCTTATTTACATAATACGTATTGTTGGTTGCAATTAATTTTACTTGGTGTTTTTGTGCAAACTCAATCAATGTTTTGTTTACCCTGTTTTCGTCTTCCTGATTGTGGCGCATGATTTCGAGATAAAAATCATCTTGAAATTGCTCTTTCCACCAAATCAAGGCTTCTTCGGCCTGGTTCTCACCAATATTTAGAATTTTACTCGGAATTTCTCCGTATAAATTTCCAGACAAAACCATAATGTCTTCTTTGTACTTTTCGACAATATTTTTGTCAATTCTGGGTACATAATAAAACCCATTTATGTAGGCTATAGAGGCCATTTTGGCCAAGTTATGGTAGCCTTTTTTGTTTTTTGCCAATAAAACGACTTGGTAGCCATTGTCTTTTTTGGTTTTATCCAAATGGTTTTCACAAATATTAAATTCGCAGCCTACAATGGGTTTGATTTCGGTTTCTGTTGGTTCCTCGCCACTTTCCAATAAGGCTTTATTTTTAGCAGAAGCACCTTTGTTGTGATTCATTACTGCGCTCACAAAATGAAACGCTCCCATCATATTTCCAGTGTCAGTCATTGCAACTGCTGGAAATTTGTTTTTTGCGGTAGTGGCTACAAGTGGGCCAATACCAATGGTAGATTGTAAAACCGAAAACTGTGTATGATTGTGTAAATGGGAAAACTTTGCTGCTGAAAACCCTTCTTTATCGGCTGCTGAAATCGTAGTTTGCGAAACATTTGGTTCCGTTTTTTGAAGTTGGTGACGAATTTTATCCGAAGCCGCTTTTAAATTGATATGTTTTAATCCGATGAGCTGAATTTCTCTCGGATTTTTATTTTGAAAATCTTGAAAATAAGAAGCAGGAACATCCAGTTCTTCTTTGGTAAAAACTTCTTTTCTGATTAATTCTAGAAAACAACGTGTGGTTGCCTCCACATCGGCAGTGGCATTATGCGCTTCCGAAAAAGGAACAGCGAATAAATATTCGTGTAATTCTGTTAAGGTTGGTAACTTGAATTTTCCACCACGACCTCCGGGTAATTTTAATAAACTTGCGGTAACTTCGGTACAAGTATCTAAAACTGGCATCGAAGCCATTGGCGATTCGACTCCCATTCGATGCAACTCAGCTCCCATGATGTTAATATCAAAACCTAAATTCTGACCTACAATAAATTTGGCTTTGCCTAATGCCATGTTGAATTTTTCTAAAACTTCATTTAGAGGAATTCCTTCGGCTTGTGCTAATTCGGTCGAAATTCCGTGAATACGTTCGGCATCATACGGAATATTAAATCCATCGGGTTGCACTAAATAATCCTGATGTTCGATGAGATTTCCCATGTCATCGTGCAACTGCCAGGCGATTTGAATACATCGTGGCCAGTTAGCCGTGTCTGTAATAGGCGCGTCCCAACGCTTAGGTAATCCAGTAGTTTCGGTATCAAATATTAAGTACATAGCTGTAAATGAAGGAATTGAATTTTTGTAAAATCAAAAAATGTGAATACCAAATTTAGCTATTTTTTAGAGGAAAAAGAAGGGAAGTTATGAACAAATAATAATTAAAAAACACAAAATAAACAAAAAAGGATCTAAATTAAGCTTCAAAAAAAGACTTAAAAACCAATACATCACTCAACCAACCTATTAAACTTCTCAATCATAGCATTACCTTTTTCTGTTTCTCCTATTTTTATTAATGCTATACCAAATCGATAATAACACACCGGTTCTACATCACTTGTCATAGTTAATAATTCTTTATACCACTTTGCAGCTTTTTCCATCTCATTTTTAAAATAATAGCCGTTAGCCATTTCTTTAAACATGTAAACTGACTTGTATCCTTTTTGAGCTACTCTTTCATAAACATCAGTAACATTTATAGAAACATAATTTTCTTTTTTAGATTCTGTTTGAACAGTAGCAATGGACTGATTCTCCTCTTTAGTTGAGCTTTCTATTGGGGACAACTTCTTTTCAAGTTTTAAACTATCAAGAAGCACTGGTTTTTTAGTATCTTTTCTAACTTCAACAAAATCCGTTACAGGCTCCTTTTTAACTATTTTTTCAACCTCAAACGAGTTTTTCATTCCTTCAACCTGCTCTCCTTTTTGTCTATTAGTTAAATTATTTATAACTAATGAAAATTGATTTGTTTTTGGGCTATTATGAATTTTATCCTTTTTAGTATTATTTTTAACTTGGGCAAAATCTACAAGTTTTTCCTTTTTTCTTATATCCAGTTTTAAACCATCAGTTTCTAAAGGATACTTTTTTATTTTAATATTGCTTCTTGAATCTTGTTTTGTCAAATTATCTATAGCTAATGCCAGTGAAATTTCATCCATTTGGGGATTTTCAGGAATTTCTATATTTTTATTATCAATTTTAATTTCAACAAGATTGGTTGATTCTTGATTTTTTTGCACACTCTCATTCAAGTTCTTAGTTTCTACATAATAACTCTTTTTACTATAATTTTCATCTTTATAAATAGGTGTAATAATTCGAATATTGTCAGGGCCCAAATTAACTTTGCTAATAAGACTTAAATTTGACAAGGTATATCGGGTAGTAGTTCCTCCAAAGGTCATCTTTACAATCTCTTCAACTTTATAATAGAGAACATTTTTAGTTTCTACATTGCTATAGCTTTTGTTGGCTTGACTATAGCTGTGAAAAGAATATAGCATACTCAAAGTTGTTAATAGTACTAGTGTAATGTTTTTTTTCATGATTATACTGTCAAAGTATTTTTATGCTTTTAACTTTTGTAGGTACTATTATTTGAGGGTTTTTGAGGCTGTATCGAACGAGTGAAAAATTAGATTGATTTTAGGGAAAAACAACTAATAATCAGTATTGTAAAAATTAAATACAATTTAAAGTACAAAGATAGTTCTCTTCTAAAAGAAATGAAAATAAATTACAGTTTAATCTGTCTATAATTATTTTTTAAATTAAATGTTAAGTACTATTAGTGAGCTGTTTTTTTGGTGTAAACGATAAATAAAGACTTATTGAAGTCAACTTTCTTATTTTTTGGTTGTCGTAATATTTTATCAAAATAAACCCCTAAAGAAAAACGAATACTTATTGGTTTTTTTGAAATAAAACTACATTTTTTAAAATTTCTTCAACTACAAAATTCTGTTGATTTTTTTGTTTTTAACCACACATTTAACGATTTGTTAAACAAAACAATGCAATTAGCTAAAAACCTCTAAAAATTCATAAAATAGAAAACAATTTGTGTATTGTTGCAAAAACAACTTTATGATTGAAAATGGAAATAAAAAAACTAACTCTCTAGAACACAAGCAAGCAAATTAAAAGCACATAGTACTATTAATATAGTTTGGGTATCGTATATAATCGATAATATTAATTGAATACATGATTTCATTTTTATACTTTTGCGTTCTTGTTACCATCTTATTAAAAACAGGGTAGTACAAAACACAGAAATACACTAAAAAAAATTAAAAAATGAGCAAGACATTATTTGACAAAGTATGGGATTCGCATGTTGTGCGTAAAATTGAAGACGGACCAGATGTGTTTTTTATTGATCGTCATTTCATTCACGAAGTTACAAGTCCAGTAGCTTTCTTGGGTTTAAAATCAAGAGGCGTGTCAGTATTATATCCTGAACGTACATTCGCAACTGCCGATCACAATACACCTACTATTAACCAACACTTGCCTGTTGAAGACGCCTTATCTGCTAATCAATTAAAAGCATTAGAGACAAACGCGAACGAATACGGTATTTCTCACTGGGGATTAGGTCACATAAAAAATGGAATTGTACACGTGGTAGGGCCTGAAAACGGAATTACTTTGCCTGGTGCTACAATCGTATGTGGAGATTCACATACTTCTACTCATGGTGCTTTTGGTGCTATTGCTTTCGGAATTGGTACATCTGAAGTAGAAATGGTTCTTTCTACTCAATGTATCATGCAACCGAAACCTAAAAAAATGCGTATCAACGTAAACGGAAAATTGAGTAAAGGTGTAGGTCCAAAAGACGTTGCACTTTATATCATCGCTCAATTAACTACTTCTGGAGGTACAGGTTATTTTGCTGAGTACGCAGGGAATGTTTTCGAAGAAATGACAATGGAAGGTCGTATGACTGTTTGTAATTTAAGTATCGAAATGGGTGCTCGTGGAGGTATGATTGCTCCGGATCAAAAAACATTTGATTATTTAGAAGGTAGATTACATGCTCCAAAAGGAGAAGCTTGGACTAAAGCAGTAGCATACTGGAAAACTTTAAAAACAGACGAAGGTGCTCAATTTGATGCTGAATTAAACATCAATGCCGAAGATATTGAACCAATGATTACTTACGGAACAAATCCGGGTATGGGAATTGGTATTTCTAAACACATTCCTTCTGCTAACCAAGTTGAAGGTGGTGAAGAAACTTACAAAAAATCATTAGCTTATATGGGCTTTGAGGAAGACGATGTAATGATTGGTAAACCAATTGACTATGTTTTCTTAGGAAGTTGTACTAATGGTCGTATTGAAGATTTTAGAGCTTTTACAGAAATCGTAAAAGGAAGAAAAAAAGCAGATAACGTTACTGCTTGGTTAGTTCCGGGTTCTCACGTTGTAGAAGCACAAATCAAAGAAGAAGGTTTATTAGATATTCTTACTGAAGCTGGTTTTGTATTGCGTCAACCAGGTTGTTCAGCATGTTTGGCTATGAACGATGACAAAGTGCCTGCTGGAAAATATGCAGTAAGTACTTCTAATAGAAACTTCGAAGGTCGTCAAGGTCCAGGCTCAAGAACATTGTTAGCTTCTCCAATTATGGCAGCAGCAGCAGCAGTTACTGGAAAATTAACTGACCCAAGAGAATTGATGTAAAAGATTTTAGATTGAAGATTAACGATTTCTGACCCGAGCGTCAGCGAACTGGCGTAGCAATTCAGATTTCGTTAATCTAAAAAATCTTTTTACAACATTCAGTTTAAAATACAATTAGATTACACAAAATAACATTAGCGTTTACGATTATATTTTACTTACGGTAAATCTAAAATCTAAAATCGTTAATCAAAAATCAAAAATCAAATGGCATACGATAAATTTAATATCCTTACTAGTAGTGCAGTGCCGCTACCGATAGAAAACGTAGATACTGATCAAATTATCCCAGCTCGTTTCTTGAAAGCTACAAAACGTGAAGGTTTTGGAGACAACCTTTTCAGGGACTGGAGATACAATGGAGATGATACTCCAAAAGCGGATTTCGTATTAAACAACCCAACTTACAGCGGAAAAATCCTTGTAGGTGGAAAAAACTTTGGTTCTGGTTCTTCTCGTGAGCACGCTGCTTGGGCTGTTTACGATTATGGATTCCGTGCAGTAGTTTCTTCTTTCTTTGCAGATATTTTCAAAGGAAACTGTTTGAATATTGGAGTTTTGCCAGTACAGGTTTCTCCTGAATTTTCAGATAAGATATTTGCTGCTATCGAAGCAGACCCAAATACTGAATTAGAAATCAATTTACCAGAGCAAACAATCACATTGAAAGCTACAGGTGAAAAAGAATCTTTTGATATCAACGGATACAAAAAGAACAATATGGTTAACGGTTTTGATGATATCGATTATCTACAAAACATCAAAGAAGAAATTGTAAGTTTTGCTGAGAAGCTTCCTTACTAAATAATAGTATCATATATAAATGCAGCTGCTAAACATAATTCTTACGGAATTCTTTAGCAGCTGCTTTTAGTGTTTTATGAATTACACAATATAATGATTTCAAAATCAGTAAATCAGAACCTTTTTTAGCATCAAATTTATAATGGGAAAAAGAAAAATTGAAATAATGGATACGACACTTCGTGATGGTGAACAAACCTCAGGAGTATCATTTTCTGCTGCAGAAAAACTAACCATTGCCCAATTATTATTAGAAGAGTTGCATGTAGATCGTATCGAAATAGCCTCGGCACGTGTAAGTGAAGGGGAATTTGAAGGCGTTAAAGGCATTATGACTTGGGCTGAAACAAAAGGATACGCTGATAAAATTGAAGTATTGACTTTTGTTGATAAAGGATTATCAATCGAATGGATGAAAAAATCGGGTGCAAAAGTTCAAAATCTTTTGACTAAAGGTTCTTTAAACCATTTGACTCATCAATTAAAAAAAACACCAGAACAACATTTTGCTGAAATTGCCGAAACGATTGCATTAGCTCACGAAAATGGAATTACTACCAATGTATATTTAGAAGACTGGAGTAATGGGATGCGTAATTCTCCTGAATATGTGTATCAATATTTGGATTTTATTAGCACGCAACCCGTTAAAAGAATTTTGCTTCCAGATACTTTAGGCGTGCTTATTCCTTCGGAAACTTTTCAGTTTATCTCAGAAATTACTAAAAAATACCCTAATATTCACTTTGATTTTCATGCGCACAACGATTATGATTTAAGTGTTGCCAATGTTATGGAAGCATTAAAAGCAGGTATTCACGGATTGCACGTTACTGTAAACGGAATGGGAGAACGTGCTGGAAACGCACCTTTGGCCAGTACCATTGCGGTAATTAATGATTTTATGCAAGAAATTGAAATTGGCGTAAAAGAAACTTCTTTATACTCAGTGAGTAAATTAGTAGAAACTTTTACTGGATATAGAATTCCAGCTAATAAACCAATTGTTGGTGATAATGTTTTTACTCAAACAGCTGGAATTCACGCTGATGGAGACAATAAAAACAATTTATATTTTAATGATTTACTTCCAGAACGCTTTGGAAGAAAAAGAAAATACGCTTTAGGAAAAACTTCTGGAAAAGCAAATATTGAAAAAAATCTTCAAGAATTAGGTTTACAATTAAATCAGGAAGATTTAAAATTGGTTACCCAAAGAATTATCGAATTAGGTGATAAAAAAGAAACCGTTACTAAGGAAGATTTGCCTTATATCATTTCTGATGTTTTAGATAGTCATACTTATGAGGAAAAAATTACCGTAGAATCGTATTTGTTATCTCATGCCAAAGGTATGCGTCCATCAACCACTATTTGTTTAAAAATTGACGGACAAATCATCGAGGAACACGCTCAGGGCGACGGTCAATTTGATGCTTTTATGAATGCTTTGACAAAAATTTATAAGACTAAAAAAATGACTTTGCCTAAGCTTACCGACTACGCAGTAAGAATCCCTCCAGGAAGTAGTTCGGATGCTTTATGTGAAACCATTATTACTTGGGTGAATGATGGAAAGGAATTCAAAACCAGAGGTTTAGATTCTGACCAAACAGTAGCGGCTATTATCGCTACTCAAAAAATGCTCAACGTAGTAGCTGTTTAAATTAGAAAACAATAAATTAATATAAATACAAAATAATGAAATTAAATATCGCACTTTTAGCAGGGGACGGAATCGGACCAGAAGTTATTGATCAAGCAGTAAAAGTATCAGATGCAATTGCACAGAAATTTGGACATGAAATTACCTGGAAACCAGCTTTAACTGGAGCTGCTGCGATTGATGCAGTAGGGGAGCCTTATCCAGATGCGACACATGAAATTTGTAAAAATGCTGATGCAGTTTTGTTTGGAGCGATTGGACACCCGAAGTACGATAACGATCCTTCTGCACCTGTAAGACCAGAACAAGGTTTGTTAAAAATGCGTAAAGCATTAGGTTTGTTTGCAAACGTAAGACCAACGTTTACATTCCCATCTTTATTGGATAAATCCCCATTAAAAAGAGAAAGAATTGAAGGAACTGACTTAGTTTTCTTAAGAGAATTAACTGGTGGAATTTACTTTGGTGAAAAAGGAAGAAGAGACGGTGGAGAAACAGCTTTTGATAACTGTGTATATACAAGACATGAGGTACAACGTTTAGCAAAAAAAGGTTTCGAATTAGCAATGACACGTTCAAAAAGATTGTGTTGCGTTGATAAAGCGAACGTTTTAGAAACCTCTCGTTTATGGAGAGAAACAGTTCAAGCAATGGAGAAAGATTATCCAGAAGTTACTGTTAGTTATGAATTTGTTGATGCTGTTGCTATGCGTTTGGTACAATGGCCAAATTCTTATGATGTATTGATTACTGAAAACTTGTTTGGAGATATTTTAACAGATGAAGCTTCTGTGATTTCTGGATCAATGGGATTAATGCCTTCTGCATCTATGGGAGCTGAAGTGTCTTTGTTTGAGCCTATTCACGGTTCATATCCACAAGCAACAGGTTTAAACATTGCAAACCCAATGGCTACTGTTTTATCGGCTGCTATGATGTTTGAAAGCTTTGGATTGATGGAAGAAGGAAGCGCCATGAGAGATGCAGTAAATAAAGCGTTAGAAGCGGGAATAGTTACTGAAGATTTAGCCGATGGCGGAAAAGCTTATGGGACTAAAGAAGTTGGAGATTGGTTAGCTGCTAATATATAAAAATAAATTCGCTTTCAGATTCCCTCTCATTTGAGAGGGCGGAAGATAAGGAAAATAAAAAAGGGGACAATTTACATTGTCCCCTTTTTCTATATAAAGAAAAAATATTAATATCCTCCTCTGTTTCCACCACGGTCATTTCCACCACGGCTGTTTCCTCCACCATAACCACCACGTGAATCTCCACCACGGCTGTTATTGTTAAAGCTTCTTCTTTCGCCTTCTGGTTTTGGCTCAGATTTATTAACAACAATTGCACGTCCTTGAACAGTAGCTCCGTTCAATTCATCAATTGCTTTTTGAGCTTCAGCATCAACTGGCATCTCAACAAAACCAAATCCTTTACTTCTTCCAGTAAATTTATCAGTAATAATTTTAACAGAATCAACTGCTCCGTAAGCCTCAAAAGACTCTCTTAAATCTGCTTCCTCAATACTAAATGGAAGACTTCCAACAAAAATATTCATATGTACTTATTTATAATAATTGTGACAAATGTACTCTTATTTTTTTATAACACACTATAAATAAGCTTATTTATATTTTATTTAAATGTTAGAACAAAATAGTTATGCGAAAAAAAATCAAAAAACAATAAAACAAGCTGATTTAGTACTAATTAACAGTAATAGGGATTTTGTAAAAAAAACCATGTTGGAAGTTCAATGTAGCTTCTGCTAGAGGATCATTAAAAATGTTTTCTATATTAAATTTAAAAGTTCCCGAAATGGTTTTTTCTATTTGATTGTACTCTGTAATTACAATTTCGCCATTGCCTACTCCAAAACCAGAAGAAAATGTAAGACTCTCTTTAGTTAAAGGATCTGTAAAAACATAGGTTGCAGTATTCATTGGTGTTGTGCCAATAAAATAAGTACCCGAAGTGACCGAACTTGTTTTTAAAGTAACAATTTCTGTTGCGGTATAGGCTTCAATTATCAATGTTCCTCCTGGATTAACCGTAGCAGTAGACTGAATAGCTCTCCAAAAAACGTTGTCTTTGTTTGCTTGAAAAGAAGGATTGTTAAACCTTACGTCTTCTTCACAGGAAAATAAAGAAAAAAGAGCAATCAAAAACAAAAAAAGTTTTTTCATAGATTAAGAAATTTACAAACAAAA